>DATAEI010000100.1:0-3247 GCA_036258075.1 Gaiellales bacterium | reverse complement strand
GCCGCCAGGAATTCACTGGCATCTGCGCCGCCCGCCACACCCCCCATTCCGACGATGGGAAGGCCGGTCGCGGCGAAGGCGTGGAAGACCGCGTGGAGGGCGACCGGCTTCACCGCCGGGCCCGAGAGCCCACCTCCGCCGCCGCCCAGAAGGGGTCGCAGCGTCGCCCGGTCGATGGCGATCCCGCGGACGGTGTTGATGAGCACGAGGCCTGCCGCACCGCCCTCCGCGGCGGCGGTCGCAATGGGCTCGATCTCCGTCACGCTCGGCGAGAGCTTGACGAGGACCGGGAGGTCGGTCTCGGCGCGGCAGCGCTCCACGAGCGCGCGCGTCTCGTGCCGGTCCGTGCCGATCGAGATGCAGCCCGACTCGACGTTCGGGCACGACACGTTGAGCTCGATCGCCACGACGGCGCGGTGGGCCCCGATCCGGGCCACGGCCGTCGCGTACTCGCCCGGCGACCAGCCGCCGACGCTGGCCACGATGGGGACGCCGAGCTCGGCCAGACGCGGCAGGTCGTCCTCGCAGAAGCGCTCGAGCCCCGGGTTCGCGAGCCCGATCGAGTTCACCATGCCGGACGGCGTCTCGGCGATTCGCGGCGGCGGGTTCCCCTCACGCGGGTTGAGCGTCACGGTCTTGGTGACGAAGGCCGAGAACCCGAGCGTGCCCGAGACCAGCGCGTCGAGCGTGCCCGAGCCGTTCACGAAGGGCGTGGGCAGCCGCAGTCCGAGAAACGTCGTCTCAAGCGACGGCACGGCTCGCCTCCAGAACCGGGCCCTCGACGCACAGGCGCTTCCAGCGCCCGTCGATCTTGACGGCACAGCCGTAGCAGGCGCCGAAGCCGCAGGCCATCGCCGCCTCCATGGCCAGCTGGCAGCCGACGCCGTGCTCCGCCGCGAGCGCCGCGACCGCGCCCAGCATGCCGTCGGGGCCGCAGGCGTATACGGTTCCCTCGAAGCCGGGCAGGAGCCGGGCCAGCGGCTCGGTGACGAGCTCCGGCTCGATCACCACCGTCGCATCGGGGTGCACGAGCCCCGCGCAGACCGCGTGCGCCTCTGTGCGGAACCCGAGGAGCACGCGGGCATCGGGAAGCAGGCGCACGAGCCACGGGAGGATGGCGGCGCCGATCCCACCCCCGACCAGCAGCGCAGGGCCGGGGGCGAGGTCGAAGCCGTGGCCGAGCGGCCCGAGCACCTCCACCGTGCCGGCCCGGGTGAGCGCGCTCGTGCCCGGGCCGCGGATGTCGAGCAGGAACGCGAGCTCGTCGTCGTCGGCCCAGGCCGCCGAGATGGGCCGCGGGAGGTACGCGTCCGCCGGCGCCGGGTCGGCGCGCAACATGAAGAACTGCCCGGGCACACCGGCGTCGGCCCCGTCGCGCTCCAGCCGAAGGAGCGTGTACGCGCCGCACGCCTCGACGTCGCGGACGGCCAGGCTACGCGACGGCGGGAGCATCCGTGACGGCCTCCTCGCCGTGCAGATCCTGGAGCGCCACGGGCTCGGTGTCGCGGGCCTGCGCGATCGACTGGACAGCCGCCGACGCCCCCGCGATCGTGGTGATGCACGGGATGCCGTGGGCGATCGCCGCCGCCCGGATCTCGTAGCCGTCGGTGCGCGCCCCGCGTCCGGCCGGCGTGTTGATCACGAGCTGCACCCCCGAGGCGCGGATGAGGTCGACCACGTTCGGCGACCCCTCCGTCACCTTGTGCACCGTCCGTATGGGGATCCCGATCCGGGAGATCGCACGGGCGGTACCGGCGGTCGCCACCAGCTCGAAGCCGAGCGACTGGAGAAGCGCCGCCAGCATCGGCACGGCGGGCTTGTCGCGGTCGCAGACCGAGAGGAAGACCGTGCCCTCCGCGGGCAGCGGCCGTCCGGCGGCGCGCTCGGCCTTCGCGAAGGCGGTCGGCAGGTCGGGGCCGATGCCCATCACCTCGCCGGTTGAGCGCATCTCGGGCCCGAGCGTCGGGTCGGCGCCCGCGAAGCGCTGGAACGGGAGCACCGCGGCCTTCACGGACACGTGGCCGGTCGACGTCTCGGCGAGCTCGACCGGAAGCCCGAGGGCCGCCCTGCACGCTCCCTCCACGAGATCGCGGCCGGTGGCCTTCGAGACGAACGGCACCGTGCGCGACGCGCGTGGGTTGGCCTCGAGCACATAGATCTCGTCGCCGCGCACCGCGTACTGCACGTTGATCAGCCCGCGAACGCCGAGCGCCTCGGCGAGGGCGGCCGTCTGGCGGCAGATCTCGGCCTCGACCCGCTCGCCGAGCGACATCGTCGGGATGACGCAGGTCGAGTCGCCGGAGTGGACGCCGGCCTCCTCGACGTGCTGCATGACCGCGCCGATGACCGTCCGGCTGCCGTCGCAGATCGCGTCGACGTCGACCTCGATCGCGTCCTCGACGAAGCGGTCGACAAGCGACCCCGGCTGCACGGGATGCGAGAGGAGCGATGCCTCGTCGTAGCAGATCCGCATCTCGCGGCCGCCGAGGACATAGCTCGGCCGCACGAGCACCGGGTAGCCGATCCGCCCGGCGATCTCGGCGGCCTCGGAAGCGTTCGCGGCCGTCCCCCAGTCCGGGGCCCGCAGGCCCAGCTCGCGCAGGATGGTGCCGAACCGGTCGCGGTCCTCGGCGACGTCGATGGCGGCGAACGGCGTGCCGAGGATCGGCACGCCCGCCTCCTCGAGCCGCCGTGCCAGCCGAAGCGGCGTCTGGCCGCCGAACATGACGACGACGCCGACCGGCCGCTCCCGGTCGACCACCTCGAGGACGTCCTCGATGGTCAGCGGCTCGAAGTAGAGCCGGTCGGAGGTCTCGGCGTCGGTCGACACCGTCTCGGGATTGCAGTTCAGCATGACGGCGTCGTAGCCCAGCTCGCGGAACGTGCGGACGGCCTGGACGCAGCAGTAGTCGAACTCGATCCCCTGCCCGATCCGGTTGGGGCCGGCGCCGAGGATGATCACGGCCGGCCGGCGCGCGGCGGGCAGCTCGTCCTCGAGCTCGTAGGCCGAGTAGAAGTAGGGCGCCTGGGCCTCGACCTCGGCGGCGCAGGAGTCGACGGCCTTGTAGACCGGCCGGACGCCGGCCTCCCAGCGCAGCCGGCGCACGGTGTCCTCGTCCGACCCGGCGAGCGCTGCGATGCGGGTATCGGCCATGCCGAGCGCCTTGAGCCGGCGCCAGTCGGTCTCGACAAGGCTCTCGACGGGCGTGCGCCGGAGCATCCGCTCGGCGTGGGCGATGCGCTCCCA
>DATAEI010000099.1:0-19926 GCA_036258075.1 Gaiellales bacterium | reverse complement strand
GCCAGCGCCAGCACCCCAATTGTGACAAGCATGAGAAAGACGACGCGATCCCGGGGGACTCGGGTCACGAGCGATGGCACCGCTTACCCGGCGCGCCAGTCGCGGATCACGGCGCCGCGGGCGGCGGGACTCCCCGCCTCGGGCGGGATGGCGGCGTAGGGGTCATAGCCATCGCCCGGAAGGTCATCCCCGTCGAGGATCCGATCGGGCCGCCAGCGGCGATAGGTGAGATACATGCCGGAGAGCACGGCGACGACGCCCCCGATCCGAAGCATCAAGATCGCGTAGTCGACAGCCTGCATCGTTGCGGGCGTCCTGACCCGATGGCCGTTCGAGAGCACCATGAACGTGTCCGGGGTCGGCGTGAGGGCGAACGACAGCGCCAGCGCCACGACACCGACCGCGACGAGGACGGGGCCACGGACGCGCACCATGTACCAACTGTAGCGTTACCCGATGCGGGCGTCGAGCGCGGCCGCGAGCGAATTGCGCACCGTCTCGGAGGCGATCCGCTCGAGCACCGGCTCGAAGAAGCCGCGCACGATTGCGCGCTGGGCGTCGGCCCGTGAGAGGCCGCGGCTCATCAGGTAGAACAGGTGCTGGGCATCGACCTGGCCGACCGTCGCACCGTGCGTGCAGCGCACGTCGTGGGCCTCGATCTCGAGGCCGGGGATCGGCGTCGCCTGCGCGTCGGGCGAGAGCAGGAGGTTGCGGTTCTCCTGGTAGGCGTCGGTCTTCTGGGCGCCCTTGTCGACGCGGATCACGCCACGCCAGACGGCGCGCGAGCGGTCGTCCAGCACACCCTTGAAGGCGAGGTCGGACGTCGTGTCGGGCGCCGCGTGCTCCTGGGTGGTGTCGTAGTCGATGTGCTCGCGGCCGGTGAGGTGATAGGCGCCGGTGACCTTGACCGACGCGCCGCGATCGGCCAGGTAGCTCTCCATCCGCGACTTGGCGCGGGTGCCGCCCATCGCCGCCGCGATCCAGTCGAGGCTCGCGTCGCGGCCGATCGTCGCCCGGTGGGTGCCGAACTGGCGGGTCTCGGCGTGGTGGTTCTGAATCGTCACGTACTCGAGATGAGCGCCGTCTGCGACCTTGAGCTCGACCACGACGTTCAGGTAGCCGGGCACCGCCGAGGAGAACTCCTCGCTGAAGGTCGCCCGCGCGCCGCGCTCGACCACGACGAGCACGCGGTGGTAGAGCGCCGTCCCCTCGGTCGTGAGCTCGAGCGCCGCACGCAGCGGCATCTCGACCTCGACGCCCGCAGGCACGTGGAGCAGCACGCCGTCGGCCCAGCGGGCGGCGTTGCCGGCGGCGAACTTCTCCTCACCCGAGACGACCGTGCCCAGGTGCGGCTCGACCAGCTCCGGCCGCTCGGCCGCGAGCCGGGCCAGGCTCCCGAACGTGACCCCGCCGGCCGGGTCGCCCTCGATCGTGAGCGTGCCCGGGTGCGGCTCGAACCCGTCCGGGTCGAAGCCGCGCAGGTTGGTGAAGCGCCAGGCCTCTTCTCGGTTCGTCGGCACCGGCAGCGACTCGTAGGTCGCCCGGGCAGCCTCGCGGGCGCCCGCCAGCCAGGCGGGCTCGGTCGCCGTCGCCATCAGCCGACGGATCCTTCCATCTGGAGCTGGATCAGCCGGTTCATCTCGACGGCGTACTCCAGCGGGAGCTCCTTGGTGATCGGCTCGATGAAGCCCGAGACGACCATCGCGGAGGCCTCCTCCTCGGTGAGCCCGCGGCTCATCAGGTAGAAGAGCTGCTCCTCGCCGATCTTCGACACCGTGGCCTCGTGGCCGATGTCGACGGCGTTCTCCTTGATGTCGATGTAGGGGTAGGTGTCGGTGCGGCTGTCCTCGTCGAGGATCAGCGCGTCGCACACCACCTTCGAGCGCGCACCGGTCGCTCCATCGTTCACTTGGAGCAGGCCGCGATAGGAGGCTTGGCCGCCGTCCTTCGAGATCGACTTCGACGTGATCACGGAGGTCGTGTCGGGCGCCATGTGCGTGATCTTGCCGCCGGCGTCCTGGTGCTGGCCCTTGCCGGCGAACGCGATCGAGAGCACCTCACCGTGGGCGCCCTGACCCTTCAGGAGGACGGCCGGGTACTTCATGGTGATCTGCGACCCGAGGTTGCCGTCGACCCACTCCATGGTGGCGTTCTTCTCGGCGACGGCGCGCTTGGTCACCAGGTTGTAGACATTGGTCGACCAGTTCTGGATCGTCGTGTAGCGGCAGCGGCCGCCCTCGGCGACGTGGATCTCGACAACGGCCGAATGGAGCGAGTCGGTCGAGTAGATGGGCGCTGTGCAGCCTTCGACGTAGTGGACGTAGGCGTCCTTGTCGACCAGGATCAGCGTGCGCTCGAACTGGCCCATGTTCTCGGCGTTGATCCGGAAGTAGGCCTGGAGCGGCAGCTCGACCCGCACGCCCGGCGGAACGTAGATGAACGACCCGCCCGACCAGACCGCCGTGTTGAGCGCGGCGAACTTGTTGTCGTTGTACGGGATGATCGTGCCGAAGTGCTCGCGCACGAGATCCTCGTGCTCGCGCAGGCCGGAGTCCATGTCGAGAAAGACCACGCCCTTGTCGGCCAGATCCTTCTGGAGGTTGTGGTAGACGACCTCCGATTCGTACTGGGCCCCGACGCCGGCCAGGTACTTCTTCTCGGCCTCGGGGATGCCCAGCTTGTCCCACGTCTCCTTCATGCCGGGGGGCAGGTCGTCCCAGCTCTTCGCCTGTTCCTCGACCGGCTTCAGGTAGTAGTAGATGTTCTCGAAGTCGATGACCGACAGGTCGGCGCCCCAGCGTGGAAGCTCGCGCTCCACGAAGTGCCGGTAGGACTTCACCCGGAGCTCGGTCATCCACTCCGGCTCCTGCTTGTGAGCCGAGATCTCGCGCACGACGTCCTCGTCCAGCCCCCTGCGGGTGCGGAAGACGGATGTGACGTCGTCGTGGAACCCGAACTTGTAGTCGCCGAGCGCAGTTGCCTGTGCTTCCTCTGGAGTCAGCTCGGTCTTAGCCACTGACGATCGCCTCCTCCTCGACCCCGTATGGGGCGTAGCCGTCTCGTTCGAGCTCGTCCGCCACCTCGGGCCCGCCCGTGCGCACGATGCGGCCGTCGACCAGCACGTGCACGACGTCGGGCTTGATGTAGCGCAGGAGCCGCGAGTAATGGGTGATCACGAGGACGCCGAGCTCCGGCCCCGCCAGGCGGTTCACGCCCTCGGAGACGATCCGCAAGGCGTCGATGTCGAGCCCCGAATCGGTCTCGTCCATGATGGCGAGCTCCGGGCGGAGGATCGCCATCTGGAGGATCTCGATCCGCTTCTTCTCGCCCCCCGAGAACCCGTCGTTCAGGTAGCGGGAGGTCATCGAGCGGTCGATCTTCAGCACCTCCATGTTCTCCTGGAGGAGCTTTCGGAACTCGGGGATGCGGATGGGGTTCTCCTCGCCGTCCTCGGAGCGGCGGTGGGCGTTCACCGCCATCCGCAGGAAGTTGGCGACGGTGACGCCGGGGATCGCCGACGGGTACTGGAACGCCAGGAACATGCCGAGCCGTGAGCGCTCGTCGGGCTCGAGCTCGAGGACGTCGCTCCCCTTGAACGTGACCTCGCCGCCCGTCACCTCGTAGGCCGGATGGCCCATGAGGACGTGGGCGAGCGTCGATTTCCCGGAGCCGTTCGGCCCCATGATGGCGTGGATCTCCCCCTTCGAGAGATCGAGATCGATCCCCTTCAGGATCTCCGCGCCGTCGATCGACGCGCGCAGGTTACGGATGACGAGATCGGGCAAGGCACTCCTCGCGAATCGCAGGTTTTCCTTGATGAACAGTGTAGCCACGACCCCCTCCACGGGGTGCGGGGCGTCTGCTACCCTGGACGCATGCCGTTCAACCTTGGTCTTCCCGAGGTCCTGATCGTCCTCGTCCTCGCGCTCCTCTTCCTGGGGCCGAAGCGCCTTCCCGAGGCTGGCCGCTCCCTCGGGCGTGGCATCCGCGAGTTCAAGGACGGGATCTCCGGTAACGACGAGGACTCGCGCGCCAGCACGACCTCGTCGCTGAACCCGCCGCCTCCGGCCTACACGCCGCCCCCGGCGTACACGCCGCCGGCCGAGCACACGCCCCAGCCGGGGGAGTAACCCTCCCATGGCGCGTCCTCGTCGCGTCGGTCCGGACGATCAGCTGACGCTGGTCGAGCACCTCGAGGAGCTGCGGACGCGGCTCATCATCGTGCTGTCCGCGCTCGCGGTCGCGATGACCGTCTGCTACATCGAGAACGTCCGCATCTACCACTTCCTCCAGCGCCCGCTGGAGGGAAACGTGAAGCTGGTGACGCTGGCGCCGACCGAGGCCTTCTTCAACGCCATCATGATCTCGGTCTACGGCGGCCTCCTGATCACGCTGCCCGTGATCAGCTACCAGATCTACGCGTTCATCATCCCGGCGTTCGCGCACGAGACCCAGCGCTCGATCCGGCCCCTGCTCCTCATGGTGCCGGCGCTGTTCCTGATCGGAGTCGTGTTCGGCTGGTACGTCGTCGTCCCGCCTGCGATCCACTTCCTGACCCACTTCAACGCGCAGGTGATCAACTACATCCCGCGCGCGAGCGACTACATCCGCTTCGTGATGCTGACGCTCCTCGCGATGGGGCTCGTCTTCCAGCTCCCCGTCGTGATGATGATGCTGGGCCGGGTCGGGATCGTGAGCTCGAAGCTGATGCGCCGCCGCTGGCGCGAGTCGATCGTCATCCTGGCGGCGCTGACGGCGCTCCTTCCGGGCACGGACCCCGTGACGATGATGGCCGAGTTCATCCCGGTCCTCGTGCTGTACGGCCTCAGCTACTTCCTGGTGCGCGCCGTCGAGCCGAAGCCGCGCTCCGATCCGGCGCCCGAACCGCTGTGATCCTCGCAGCCGACTGGGTCGTCCCCGTCGACGGCCCGCCGATCCGCGACGGCGCGGTGCGGGTCGAGGGCGGGACGATCGCCGAGGTCGGCGATGTGCACGGCGCCGCCGACCACCGGTTCGAGGGCGGCGTCATCCTGCCCGGCCTCGTGAACGCGCACACGCACCTCGAGTACGCGGCGATGGCCGGTTTCGGCGACGGGATGGCGTTCGGGCCGTGGATCGAGGATCACATCCGGCGCAAGGCCGCGACCGGCGCCGACGACTCGCTGGAGCAGGCCCGGGCGGGCGCGGCGGCGTGCCTCCGAAGCGGCGTCACGACCATCGCCGACTGCAGCTACTCCGGCTCGGTGGCCACCGCCGCGGCCGAGGCCGGCCTGCGGGCGATCGTGTACCTCGAGGGGTTCAGCAACTGGCCCGACCTCAGGGCGCGCACCGAGTCCCGGCTCGAGTCCACGACGACCACCGGCCTCGTGCAGGCGGGGATCTCGCCGCATGCGCCGTTCACCGTCACCCACGACGACTACCGGATGCTGGTCGGGCTGGCGCGCGAGCGCGGCCTCCCGGTCGCCACGCACCTGCTGGAGTCGGTCCGCGAGACGGAGCACCTGGACGCGTTCGCCGACGTGCTCGGGCCCGACACCGTCGCCATCCACGTCGTCCAGGCCGATCCGGCCGATATCGAGCTCATGGCGCGACTCGACGTCCCGGCGGTGCACTGCCCGCGCTCGAATGCGCTCCTGGGGTGCGGGATCGCGCCGATCCCGGAGCTGCTCGCGGCCGGCGTGCGCGTCGGCCTCGGCACCGACTCACCGTCGTCGGCGATCGACTTCGACATGTGGGCCGAGATGCGGGCCGCGGTGATGCACGCCCGTGCCCGGCTCGGGCGCGCCGACGCGCTCTCGGCACGGGCCGCACTCGACATGGCGACCACCGGCGGTGCGGCCGCCGTCGGCCTCGGGGCGGTCACGGGCACGCTCACGCCCGGCAAGGCGGCGGACATCTGCGTGCTCGACCTCACGGGCTCGAGCTTCCTGCCCTGGGACGACCCCGTGACGGCCGCCGTGTACGGCGGCTCATGCGATCGCGTCGCCATGACGATGGTGGACGGAGAGATACGCTATCGGCGCGGATCGGACGCCTCGCCGACGGCCACCGCCGCCCGAGCCAAGATGATCCACGCCTGAGAACATGCTTTTCGAACGCATCCGCCGCGGCCAGAAGCCGGTCTTCCTCTTTCTCGCCATCATGTTCGGGCTGGGGTTCGTCGCCCTGGGCGTCGGCTCGGGCGCGGGCGGCATCAACCTCGGCGACATCCTGAACTCGTCCGGCGGCGGGGGCTCGTCGATCTCCGACCTCCAGGCAAAGACCCGCGACCATCCGAACGACGCCCCGGCATGGCGCCAGCTCGCCGCCGCCTACCAGGCCGACGGCCAGAACGACGCCGCGATCGGCGCCTACCTGCGCTACATCGGGCTTCGGCCCAAGGATCAGAACGGGCTCTCGGGCGCAGCGACGCTGCTCGAGCTGCGCGCGCGAAAGACGCAGACCGAGCTGACCAAGGCCCAGGCGCTCGCCGCCCAGTACACGACGCCGGCCACCGCGTCCGCCGCGCAGTCGCTCAAGCTCGCCCCGTCCCTCACCCACTCGCTCCAGGACGCGCTCGCGCAGCCGTACCAGACCCGTGTGCAGAACCTCCAGGCGCACCTGAGCTCGGACTACCTCCAGGCAACGGCGATCCGCCAGAAGCTCGTGAAGCTCGACCCGAAGAACGCGCCGTACCAGTTCGCGCTGGCCCAGGACGCGGCCGCCGGACAGCAGTACAGCACCGCTGCGACCGCGCTCAAGGCCTATCTCGACCTCGAGCCGAACCTCGACCAGGCCACCCGCCAGCAGCTCGAATCGACGCTGAAGGCGCTCCAGTCGTTCGCCACATCGGCGCCGACGACGCCGTCCTCACCGTAGTCAGCCCCGGCCGGGTGGGCAATTCCCCCGGATCACGGGGTACGGCTAGCCGTATTCCCCGCATTTTCCCCATATGGCACGATGCGAGCGTGCCGCTCACGGTGCTGATCGTCGACGACCATCCCAGCTTTCGGGCGCTGGCGCGGACGGTCCTCCAGGCGGAGGGGTTCGACGTCATCGGAGAGGCGGTCGACGGCGCATCCGCGCTGACCGAGGTTCGGCGGCTGAAACCCGAGCTCGTGCTGCTCGACGCGCAGCTTCCCGACACCGACGGGTTCGCGGTCGCGGCGGAGCTGACCCGGGACGGGGGCGGCCCGGTGATCGTGCTCACCTCCAGCCGCGACGCGGCCGACTTCGGCCCACTCATCGCGGAGAGCGGCGCACGCGGCTTCGTGGCGAAGGCCGAGCTCTCAGCCGCGGCGCTCGCGGCCTTCTTGCCATGATCCCGTGGCGGGCGCGCGTCGCCCTGTGGATCGTGGCGGTTGCGGTGGCGGCGGCCTCCGCGGTGACGATCGCGCTCAGCAAGACCGTCAACCACGGCTTCGTCGCCTTCGCGCTCATCATCGGCGGGTCGTTCGTGGCGACCGGGCTCATCGCGCTCGCCCGGCGACCGGAGAACCACTTCGGGCTCCTGCTCTACGGGGTCGGGATCGCGTGGTTCGTGGGCACGCTGACGACCTCCCAGAACGCCTATGTCTTCAGCCTCGCCCAGGCGCTCTCGACCGTCTACTACGCGCTGCTCGTGCACGCGATCCTGGCCTACCCGCGCGGCCGCCTGGAGTCGCGCGCAGCCAGGATCATCGTGGCAGCCGCGTACGTCGACACCCTGGTCCCCAGCCTCCTCGCAACGCTGACCGGATCGGCCGACGACCTCACGAACGATGCGAAGGCGCCGCGCAACGCGCTGCTCGTGTCGCACCACCCGGACCTGGCCTCGGCGGCGGGGAACATCTCGGCGATCATCGGCATCCTCCTCCTGGCGGCGGTCGTCGCGATCGTGATCCAGCGCTGGCGGTCGGCCTCTGAGGCCGCCCGGCGCGTGCTCGCACCCGTGCTCGCGACGAGCGGCTTCGGGCTGGCGACGATCGCCGTCGGGCTTCTCGTGGAGCTGGCCGCCGGCGACACCGCCGGATCGGTCGCGTTCATCGTCTCGTCGCTGGCATTCGCAAGCGTGCCGCTCGGGTTCCTCGTCGGCATCCTGCGCACCAACCTCTCGCGCTCGGCCGCCCTGTCGGAGCTGATCGACGAGCTGTCGCGAAGCCACGAGCCGGGCCGCGTCCGGCGGGCGCTCAGGCACGCGGTCGGCGACCCCACGCTGGAGCTCGCCTACTGGCTGGGCGATCTGCGCGTCTACGTCGACGCCGACGGGCACCCGCTCGATCCGGCCCAGCGGGCCGACCGCGCGGTCACGATCGTCGAGCGCTCGGGACGGCGGGTGGCGGCGCTCATCCACGACCCGGCGCTCGCCGACAACACCGAGCTCGTGGAGTCGGTCGGCGCGACCGCGGGCCTCGCGCTCGAGAACGAGCAGCTCCAGGCCGACCTGCGCGCCCGGCTCGGAGCGCTCGAACAGTCGGAGCGACGGTTTCGCGAGCTGCTCGAGAACGTCCACCTGATCGCCGTCAGCCTCGACCTCGACGGCCGGATCACGTTCTGCAACCAGTACCTGGCCGATCTCTCGGGGTACACGCGCGAGGAGCTGATCGGCCGCTCGTGGTCGGAGACGTTCAACCCCGCCGACGAGGCGTTCGTGGCCCACGTGCGCGAGGGATCGATCAACCCGCACGAGGAGATGTTCATCCTCACCCGCTCCGGCGAGCGGCGCGAGATCGCGTGGAACAACACGCTCCTGCGCGACGACGCCGGCCGGCTCATCGGCTCGACGTCCATCGGCGAGGACGTGACCGAGCGAAACCGGGCGACCCGCAGGCTGCTCCTCCAGGTGCAGGTCGCGCGCGCCCTGGCCGGGGCGCCGACGATGGACGTCGCCCGGCCGCTCGTGCTCGCCCACCTGACGACCGCCCTCAGCAGCTGGATGGGGATCTTCTGGCGGCCGGAGCCCGACGGGACGGCGCTTCGCGTCGACGGCGTCTACGTGACCGACCGCGAGGACGGAGAGGAGTTCGCCGCCGCGGTCCGCGAGATGCGGCTCCGGCCGGGGGAGGGCCTCGCCGGCCGGGTCTGGCGCAGCGGCGAGCCGGCATGGGTGCCCGACCTCACCTCGGCCGGCCCGTTTCCGCCGGTTCCGCCGAAGCAGGCCGGCGGGCGGCGCGGGACGCTGGCCTTTCCGGTCGTCTCCGACGGCGAGGTGCGCCTGATCCTCCAGCTCTCGTCCGATGATCCGACGGCGCCCGACCAGGGCACGCTCGACCTGCTCGAGTCCACGTTCCAGAACGTGCTCCAGTTCGCGGAGCGGCGCGAGGCGGAGTCCGCCGAGCGGCGGCTCGCGGCCGAGCAGGCCGCCCTGCGGCGCGTGGCCACCTTGATCGCCCAGGGCGCGGAACCCGAGCGCGTGTTCCAGGCCGTCACCACGGAGGTGGGCCAGCTCTTCGGGGCAGAGACCACGAACATGGTCCAGTACCGCCCCGAGGGCACGAGCGCGACGCTCCTCGGCGGGTGGACGGCGGGCGTCGCGTCGATCGAGGCGGGCACCGTCCTCCAGCTCGACGGCGAGGCCGCCATCTCGCAGATCCGCGAGACGGGCCGGCCGGTGCGCATCGACGATTACACCCAGCTCACCGGCGCCCTGGCCTCGCAGGTGCGCGAGCTCGGCGCGCGGGCGGCGGTGGCCGCCCCGATCATGGTGCAGGGCTACCTGTGGGGCGCGATGATCGTGATCTCGAACGAGGGGCCGTTCCCGCCGGGCACCGAGACGCGGATCGCGGAGTTCACCGACCTCGTCGCACTCGCGCTCTCGAGCACGGACGCCTACGCCCAGCTGACGGCGTCACGGGCCCGGATCGTCGAGGCGGGCGACGCCGAGCGGCGGCGGCTCGAGCGAAACCTGCACGACGGCGCTCAGCAGCGGCTGGTCTCGCTCTCGCTCGCGCTCCGGCTCGCACGGACGCGCATCGAGACCGATCCGGCGTCGTCGACGGCGCTCCTCGAGGCCGCGAGCGAGGAGCTGGCGACGGCGCTCGAGGAGCTCCGCGAGCTCGCACGCGGCATCCACCCTGCGATCCTCACCGATCGCGGCCTCGCGCCGGCGCTCGAGGCGCTGGCGAGCCGCTCACCGGTCGCCGTCTCGATCCACACCGTGCCGGAAGAGCGCCTGCCTCCGCAGGTGGAGGCCGCGGCGTACTACGTCGTCTCGGAGTCGCTGGCGAACGTCGCCAAGTACGCCTTCGCGTCGAAGGTGGACGTGGCCGTCGCCTGCCGGGACGGATGGGCGCTCGTGGAGGTGGCGGACGACGGAGCGGGCGGCGCGGATCCGGCCCGCGGCTCGGGCCTGCTCGGCCTCGTCGACCGGGTCGAGGCGCTGGCCGGGAACCTCGACGTCGAGAGCCCGATCGGGGCCGGCACGCGCGTTCGGGCCCGCATCCCGCTGGGCTGAGGCTCCCTCACCGAGGGGCGTTCGGCTACCCGCACCGCGGACGCCTGCCTTCCGCACTGCGCCGGGACCCGAACGGGAGCACGATGCGCCCATGCCTTTTCCCCTCAATCGAGGAGCTGTCATGCAACGCAAGAACCTCGCCGCCCGCATGGGCGGCTGGAGCGCGCATCACCGCTGGCTTGCGCTGGGTCTCTGGTTCGCGTTCGTCATCGCCGCCATCGTCGGCGGTGCGATCTCGGGTCAGATCAACCTGAAGGAAAGCCAGCTCGCCGACGGCGAAGCCGGGCACGCCGCTCGCGTGATCGACAAGGCCGGGTTCAAGGACCGGGCCGGCGAGATGATCCTCATCACGTACCCCGGCCACACGGTCAACGACCCCGCTTTCCGCACGGCGATCGACCAGGCCGTGAACCGGGTGAGCACGTTCCCGCAGGTCACGAACGTCCGCAGCCCGCTCGCGACGAGCAATTCCGGCCAGGTGACCAAGGACGGGAGCTCCGCGCTCGTCCAGTTCGACATCACGGGCGACCAGGACAAGGCCGCCGACAAGATCCAGCCGGTCATGAACGCCGTGACCGGGCTCCAGAAGGCGCATCCCGAGATGCACATCGCGGAGTTCGGCCAGGCCTCGGCCGCGCACGTGCTGAACGACAAGATCAACGGCGACCTGAACCACGCACGCAACGTGTCGCTGCCGCTGACGCTCGTCATCCTGCTCTTCGCGTTCGGGGCGGCCGTGGCCGCCGGCATCCCGGTGCTGCTGGCGTTCTCGGCGGTCCTGGCCACGTTCGGACTGAACTCGCTGATCAGCCACTTCATGCCGACCACCGACGTCACCTCCGAGATCATCCTCATGATCGGCATGGCGGTCGGCGTCGACTACTCGCTGTTCTACCTCCGCCGTGAGCGCGACGAGCGCGCGGGGACAAAGACCGCCGACCGCAGCCGCGTCAAGGCCGCCAAGGTGGCGCTGCGTCAGGCCAAGAAGGCCGGCGACGCTGCCGTCATCGCCTCGGCCAAGGGCACGCTGCGCGACGCGAAGCGCACCGCCGCCGGCAACCGCCGGACGGCGCTCGACCTGGCCGCGTCCACGTCGGGCCAGGCCGTCCTGATCTCGGGCGTCACCGTCTTCCTGGCGATGTCCGGGATGCTGCTCGCCGGCGACCCGACGTTCGTCGCCATCGGCATCGCCGCCATGGCGGTGGTGTTCGTCGCCGTCATCGGCTCCCTGACCGGCCTCCCCGCGATGCTCTCGCTGCTCGGGGACAAGGTCGACCGCGGCCGCATCCCGTTCCTGTCCCGGCTCACGAAGAGCCAGGACCAGACCGAGAGCCGCTTCTGGGGCGCGATCATCGACCGCGTCCTGCGCCGCCCGGCCATCTCGGCCGGCGTCGCCGCCGGGGCGCTGGCCATCCTGGCCATCCCGGCGTTCAGCATCAACACGCAGACCCCGGGCTTCAAGTTCCTGCCGCAGGGCCTGACGATCGTCAAGACCTACAAGCAGATCGAGCAGAAGTTCCCGGGTGGCCCCGCGCCGGCGGTGATCGCGTTCCAGGCGAACGACGTCACCTCGCCCGAGGCCCGGTCGGCGATCGCCGAGTTCAAGCAGAAGGCGCTCGCCACCGGCCAGGTCGGAGAGCCGATCGAGGTCACCGTCAATCCCGATCACACCGTCGCGAAGATCACGGCCCCGCTGGCCGGCGACGGTGAGAACGCCAGGTCGGAGCGTGCCCTCTCGACGCTCCGAAGCTCGCTCATCCCGACGACGCTCGACCGGGTCACCGGCTCGGACGTCTCGGTCACGGGCGACACCGCGGGCTCGCACGACTTCAATGAGCTCATGAAGGTGCGCACGCCGATCGTGTTCGCGTTCGTGCTCGGAATGGCGTTCCTGCTGCTCCTGATCACGTTCCACTCGATCGTGATCCCGATCAAGGCCATCCTGCTGAACCTGCTGTCGGTCGGCGCGGCCTACGGGATCCTCGTCGCGATCTTCCAGTGGGGCTGGGGCGAGTCCATCCTGGGCTTCCACTCCACCGGGTCGATCGCGAACTGGCTGCCGCTCTTCCTGTTCGTGGTGCTCTTCGGCCTCTCGATGGACTACCACGTCTTCATCCTCTCCCGGGTGAAGGAGCTTCGCGACGGCGGCATGTCGACCGAGGACGCCGTCTCCGCGGGCATCAAGAGCACGGCCGGCGTCGTGACCAGCGCCGCGATCGTGATGGTGGGAGTCTTCGGGCTCTTCGCCACCCTCTCGGTGCTCGACATCAAGCAGTTCGGCGTCGGCGCCGCCGTGGCCGTCCTGCTCGATGCCACCGTCATCCGCGCCGTGCTCCTGCCGGCCACGATGAAGATCCTGGGCGACTGGAACTGGTACATGCCGAAATCGCTCCGGTGGCTGCCCACCCTGCAGCACTCGCCCAAGCCGGCTCCGGCCGAGGGCTGAGCGACACCCCCCACGAGGTCCGGCTCCGCTTGCAGGGCGGGGCCGGACCTCGTACTCTGGGCGACCGTGTCTCGGCAGCTCCCCACCGGCACCGTCACCTTCCTCTTCACCGACATCGAGGGGTCGACCCGGCTCGTGAACAAGCTCCGAGACGGGTACGCGGCCGTCATGTCGCAGCACCAGGAGATCCTCCGCGCCGCCTTCGCCCGCCACAACGGCGATGTGGTCGACACCCAGGGCGATTCCACGTTCTGGGTGTTCCGCGGGGCACGGGAGGCGGTGGCCGCGGCCGCCGACGCCCAGCACGGCCTCACAGCCCACGCCTGGCCTGCGGGGGCCGACGTGAAGGTGCGGATGGGCATCCACACGGGCGAGCCGGTGATCGCCGAGGACCGCTACGTCGGCCTCGACGTCCATCGCGCGGCGCGGATCTGCGACGCCGGCCACGGCGGCCAGGTGCTCCTCTCCAACACCACCCACGCGCTGCTCGAGGGTGATCTGCCCGACGGGACGAGCACGCGGGAGCTGGGCGACGCCCACCTGAAGGACCTCGACCGCCCCGAGCACCTCCACCAGCTCGACATCGCCGGGCTCGAGACCACCTTCCCCGCGCTCAACACGACCGGCCGCGCCGCCGGGACGCCGATCCGCGTCGTCCTGGCCGACGACTCCGTGCTCCTGCGCGAGGGCGTCGCGCGGATCCTGTCGGAGGCCGACTTCGAGGTGGTCGGGCAGGTCGCAAACGCCGACGACCTCCTGCGCCGGATCGGGTTCTCGAAGCCCGACGTCGCGATCGTCGACATCCGCATGCCGCCCACGAACACCGACGAGGGCCTCCAGGCCGCCAGGGCGATCCGGGAGCGGTTCCCGGGCGTCGGCGTGCTCGTGCTCTCGTCCTACGTCGAGCCCGGTTACGCCGTCGAGCTCCTGGGCGAGAACACCGAGGGCGTCGGCTATCTCCTGAAGGACCGGGTCGCCGACGTCGACGACTTCGCCGCCGCGGTGCGGCGCGTCGCTCAGGGCGGATCGGCGCTCGACCCGGCGGTCGTCGCGCAGCTCGTCGGCCGGCGCCGCTCGGACGACCCGCTCGACGAGCTCACGCCGCGCGAGCGCGAGGTGCTCGGGTTCATGGCGGAGGGCCGCTCCAACGCCGGCATCGCGCTGCGCATGGTGGTGACCGAGCGGGCCGTCGAGAAGCACGTCACCTCGATCTTCGCGAAGCTCGGCCTCCCGGCTGCCTCCGAGGACCACCGCCGCGTGCTGGCCGTGCTCGCCTTCCTGCGACAGTAGGGGTTTCCACACCTCCGGACACGTGGTCGCACGACCGCGGCGCATCCGCGCTGCGGCGAGACTCCTCCAATCGTGATCAGCACCACCGACACCCGCGAGGAGCCCGACATGACCGCCGTCGTCACCCGCATCGCCACGCTGCGCGAGCTGGCACACCGCAGCTCGAACGGCGTCGACGTCACCATGCTGTGGGATCCCGCGACCGACCGGGTGCACGTCGCCGTCATCGACTCCGAGATCGGTGAGGCCTTCAACGTGCCCGTGCGCGACGCGAATCCCATGGACGTCTTCAACCACCCGTACTTCTACGCCGGCCTCGAGCAGGCCGCGGCCTGAGGGACGCCATGAGAAACCGTCTCCGCAAGCTGATCTGCGCCCACCACGCCATCGTCCACGACGGCGCTCGGGGCGGCCGCTGCGCAGGCTGCGGCAACCGAGTCTGAGCGTCCGCCCGGGACCGTAGGGTCCCGGGCGTGATCAAGTACCTGGGCTCCAAGCGCGCGCTGGCCGCCGCGATCGCCGCGGCGGCGGGCGAGCTTGGGGCCCAAACCGCTGCCGATCTCTTCGCCGGCACCACCCGGGTCGGCCAGGCGCTCCGCGCCGCGGGGATCGAGGTGGTCTCCAACGACACGGCCGCCTACTCCGAGGCCTTCGGCCGGGCATACGTCGCGGCGGGGCAGCAGGTCGACCGCGAGCGCGTTCGCCGCCTCCTTGGTGAGCTGAGCGGGCTGCCGCCTGCCGACGGCTACGTCACCGAGACGTTCTGCCGCCGGTCGCGCTACCTCACGCCCGAGAACGGCATGCGGATCGATGCGATCCGCGAGGGGATCGACCGGCTCGACCTCGACCCCGTCGAGCGCGGGATCCTCCTCACGAGCCTGGTCGAGGCGGCCGACCGGGTCGACTCGACCGTCGGCGTCCAGATGGCCTACCTGAAGCGGTGGGCGCCGCGGGCCCACAACACGCTCGAGCTGCGCGAGCCCGCCGCCGTGCCCGGCCCGCCCGGCCGCGTGACGTGCACCGACGCCAACGTCCTCGCGCCCGAGCTCTCCGGGATCGACCTGGCCTACATCGACCCGCCGTACAACCAGCACTCCTACCTCGGCAACTATCACGTGTGGGAGACCATCGTGCGCTGGGACGCGCCGGAGCATTACGGCGTGGCCTGCAAGCGCATCGACTGCCGGACTCGCAAGAGCGCCTACAACCGCCGCTCGGCGGCGCTCCCGGCCCTGGCCGACCTCATCGAGCGATGCGCCGCGACCTGGCTCGTCGTCTCGTTCTCGAACGAGGGCTTCCACAGGCCGGAGGAGATCGAAGCGCTGCTCGCCCGGCGCGGGCACGTCGGCGCGGTCGCGGTGCCCCGGCCGCGCTACGTGGGGGCCAAGATCGGGATCCACGACCCCTCCGGACGCCGCGTCGGCACCGTCTCGCACCTCGAGAACACCGAGCACCTCTTCATCTGCGGGCCGGACAGGACCGGGCTCGACCGGGCGCTCCTGTCGATTTCGCGCGCGCTCGTTCGTCATGATGATGCCGGCGGGAATTCGCCCGCAGGCCGAGCCCCGGAGGAACGACATGCCCCAGTACATGCTGCTCATCTATGACGACGAGGCCCAGCGGGCGAACGCGAGCGAGGCCGAGGTGGGCGGCCTCATGCAGGAGTACTTCGCGTTCAGCGACAGCCTGACCCAGCGCGGCGCGATGAAGGACGCCGCGCCGCTCGACCCGATCTCCACCGCGCGGACCGTGCGGGTGCGCGACGGCCGGGCCCTCGTCGTCGACGGCCCGTTCGCCGAGACGAAGGAGCAGCTCGGCGGCTACTACCTGATCGAGTGCGACACGATCGAGCAGGCGGTGGAGGCGGCCAAGATGTGCCCCGGCGCCAAGCACGGATCGGTCGAGGTGCGGCCGGTCATGCAGGTTCCGGCGCGCGTCTGACCGCGTCCCGCGTCTCATCGGCCGCTCGCCGCGCCTCGGCCTCGTACGGATTTCGCGCGTAGCCGCGCAGGAGGTACGAGAGGGGCATGGCGAGCGGCCGGTGCTGCATCTGCCAGACGTGGCAGAGCTCGTGGGTCACGAGATCGTCCTGCTCGTCGTCCACCACCGGCCGGCGCAGGAAGATCGCGAGGTGGGTGGCGTAGCCGTCGAAGCTGCGAAACCAGGGCAGCCGGAAGAGGAGCGGCGCGACCAGGACGCGCACCCCGGCGATCCGCACCGGCCGCGGGTACAGGTCGAGCGTGTCGAGCCGTGCCCTGGCCCGCTCCACGGCGGCGCGCGTCGCCGGGGTCACATCTACTGGAGGGCCGGCGGGTCGAACACGAGCAGGACGCCGCCCTGCTGGTCGGACGTGTACCGGAAGCGATAGAGATCCGGCTCGGTGATGCCGTCGATCGTTGCCGCCTCGGCCGCCGGGATGGCCGCGGCGGGAGGCGGCGTCGGCTCCGACAGGATCGCGCTCAGCGGCTTCGCGAGCAGGCCCTGCTGCTCGAACGCCGTCCGCAGGAAGAGGAAGACGAACTGCGGCCGCTCCCCCTTCTTCGGCGGCAGGAACGTGACGACCGATCCCACGTCGGTGTAGTGGAAGGTGTAGAGCGCGAGCTCGAGGGCCTCGCGGCGCAGGAGCCGGCCGCGGTCGGTGCTGGCCTTGCCGTGGTCGATCGCGCACTGCGGGCCGAGGCCGCACATCTCGTACAGCACGTTGTTGGCGCCGATCGGCACCGCCTGGTAGCTGGTCCGGCCGTTCTGCTCGTACGAGAGCACATACTGGGTGATCGGCAGGTTGTTCTGGTAGGCCGGCGGGATCGAGGCGCTGACGGCGACGAGCTGGTGGTTGCCCGTGGTGCGATACGTCGAGCCGACGTGCAGCGCGATCTGGTCGATCCGGTCCTGCGTCAGGCCGGCAGGCTGGAAGTTCCCCCAGGCGACGTCGGTCGCCGCCGTCGTGGCCGTCGACCTCGGCGAGCGGTCGAGCAGGATGACGAGGGTGACCACTGCAGCACCCGCCGCGAGCGCAAGAAGCACATAGGCGAGCCGGAACTTTCCGCGGGGATGGTGCTGGCTCACACCTGTGGCCACACGGCCTCCTCGAGAAGATCCGTCTCCGGGATCGTCAGCTCGAGGGAGTCGAGGAGCTCGACGACCTCATCGCCGTGCATCTCGCGTCGCTCGATGAGCATCTCGGCGACCCGTTCGACACTCGCTCGATTCGCGAGGATGAGCACATGCGCCGCCATGTACGCCTGGCCGAGCAGCTGGGCCGCGGTCTGGCGCTTGTCGCGGTCGGAGAGGACGCCCGCGATCGGATCAGCCTCGAACGGCCCGCCCGAACCGGCGCGGCGCATGATCTGAAGGCCGATCTCCTCGAACCGCTTCAGGATCTTCTCGCGGCCGAGAGCCCGCTCCTCATCGCTCTCGGCGTTGCCGTTCACGACCACGGGCTCCGGGCCCATGGCGCAGGAGCCGACCATCCAGGCGGCCCGCGTCGTCGCGTGCTGCACGTCGCCGCCGACTCCCGTCGAGTTCTCGCCGTAGAAGACCCGCTCCGCCGCCATGGCTCCGAGCGTCCAGATCAGCCGGCCGACCTCCTCGTGACGCCACGAGCTGAACCGCTCCTCCTTCTCCAGCGCCTGGTGGTGGCCGAGCGAGGCGCCGCGCTTCCGGATCGAAAGGCGGGTCGACTCGACGCCCTTCATGTAGACGTGGCCCGCGACGGCGTGGCCCGCCTCGTGGATCGCGACCGCCCGGGTCTCCTCCGGGATGTACTCGACGTTCACGGCTGTTCCGGACTCGACGGTGGTCATCGCCTCGACGATGTCGTCCCATGCGAACGCGATCCGACCGTCATAGTGCGCGATCGTCAAGGCCATGGAGCAGACCTGCTCGACCATCGCCGGCGAGTAGCCGTTGGTGATCCGCGAGAGCTCGTCGCGCCGCTTGGGCGAATCCAGGTCGTCGTCGTGGGACACCTTGCTCAGGTACAGATCGAAGATGTCCTTGCGGTCGTCCTTGGTGGGCGTGCGGAACCACACGTGCCGCCCCATGCGACCGGGACGGATGAGCGCCGGATCGAGCGATTCGAGGGGGGCGTTGCATGCGCCGATGAAGTAGATCTGCTCGCCGGCCGGGCGCGGCTTGGGGAGACGGAGGCGCAGCCTGCCGATTCGAGCCGGGATCACGTAGGTCGCGTCGAGGAACGTATTGACGAAGCGCGTGAACGTCTTGCCCAGGAATCTGGGCTCGCCGATCCCGTCCATCACGACGAGCAGCTGGTTCAGCGCCAGCTGGCCGCCGCCGAACATGCCGCCTCCTCCCGGAAAGATCCGATTCACGATGCCGCCGACCGCCGACCGGCCCTCGTGGGTCGCGGCGGCCCGGTGGGCAAACATGCGCTCGCGCCACGCTCGCGTCTCGAGCACGAGATCACCCGTCGGCGTGAGCGCTCCGTGCGGGCCGTAGAAGCAGAGCTCCTCCATCGTCACGGGGGCCTCGCCGCCGGTCATGAACCCACCGGTGCCGAGGCTCGAGCGGCGCTGGCCGACGGCGTCGATCTCGTCGATGAACACGATGCACTGGCCGCCCCACTTGGCGGCGAGCTTCTTCGCACGGCGGGCGAGCAGGCGCACGGTGATCGCATCCATGCCGAGGAACATGCCCGCGAAGCCGGAGCCGGGGATCGAGACGAATGGACAGTTGAATCCGGTGGCGATCGCCTTCGAAAGCATCGTCTTGCCGGTGCCGGGTGCGCCCAGCATCAGAAGGCCGCGCTCTCGCTTGCCGCCCGCGCGCTCGAACGCCTCGCCCGACTGCCACAGCGTGACGACCCGGCGCACCTCCTCCTTCGCCTCGGCCTGGCCGCGGACGTCCTCGAGCTTCACGCCCCAGTCGGCGTCTCCGGGCTCGTACGACCGGATCTGGCTTCCGGCCATGAGCAGGAAGGGACCGAAGAAGATCAGGAAGTTGGCAACCAGGAGGAGCGGCATCTGGAGGATGAGCTGCATGAAGGTTGCGCCGGGCTGTGGGCCGAGAGCCGACTGGAGCCAGTCGGACCCGAGCGCGACCTTGAGCAGCTCGTTGATGAGGAAGATGACGATGCCGAGAACGACGAGCCACATTGCGCGCGCGACCCACCGCCGCCAGAACCACACCCGGCGCCGCGCCGTCACATCTTCCTCCCGGAGCTCCTCGGCGGCGCCGAACAGGCTCGGCCACGGGATGAACCGCCGCAGGATGACGTCCACGAGGCCGCGGAACGCGATCATCTCGAAGAACGTTCCGACGAGCGACCAGCCGATGCCCCAGCCGCGCACCTGATGCAGCCATTCAAAGGCGAGCGGGGCAGTCAGAACGGCGACGACCGTCGCAACGCGCGTCAGGCGGCGCCACTCGGACGCCAGCTGCTCCGTCCCCGATCGTGGCTGGGCGAGCACGGGCACTGGAGACTCGGTCGCCATCGGCTAAGTGTAATGCCCGTTTTCCGCTTCAGGAATACGGAAAGTGGGGCGCGCCACACCTGCGGGACGGGAACCGAACGGCCGCATCGCCTGTCTCATCATCGACCACGATGGAGGTTCCGATGAGCAACATGCGGCGGTTGGTGACCGTGCCGGCGGCGATGATCGCCGTGTCCGGCCTGGTGGGGGCAGCCGCCGGCTGCTCCGGGAGCGGCTCGGGCTCCGGTGGCGGCGGCAGCGTGGCGTCCAATGACCTGTCTGCGCACGCGAACGGCGGTGCAGGCGGCGGAGTGGCCCTCGGGATTGCGGAGCCCGCCAGCTCCGCG
>DATAEI010000098.1:0-35749 GCA_036258075.1 Gaiellales bacterium | reverse complement strand
GCCCCCGCAGCCCCCGGCGCGCGATCCCTCGCGGCTCGCCGACCGCTGGCACGAGGCTGTCGTGCCGGAGGTGAGCCGCCGGTCGGCCGCCCTCGGGTCGCTCATCGAGCACGCCGTCCCCGAGGCCGATGCCGGCGAGGTGGTGCTCGCGTTCCCGCGCTCGCAGGGCTTCGCCAAGGCGACCGCCGACACCCCCCAGAACCGCACCCTCATCGAGTCGGTGCTCGAACAGGCCGTCGGCGGGCCGGTGCGCGTCCGGATGGAGGTGACCGACGGCGAGGCCGACGAGGACGCTGCGGAGGCGCCGCTCGAGCCGGAGCGGCTCGACGAGGCCGACCTCCTGATCCAGATCAAGGAGAAGTTCGACGCCCGCGAGATCGAGGAGCGCGCATGACCAAGATCGACCCGAACAAGATGATGGCCCAGCTCGGCAAGATGCAGGAGCAGATGGCCCAGGCCCAGGAGGAGCTGAAGACCGCCTACGTCGAGCACTCGGCCGGCGGCGGCGCCGTCACCGTCAAGGCGTCCGGTGCGCTCGAGGTGACCGAGATCACGATCAAGCCCGAGGCCATCGACCCCGACGACCCGGAGATGCTCCAGGACCTGCTGGTCTCGGCCGTGAACGGCGCCATCAGCGCGGCTCAGAACCTGCAGCAGCAGAAGATGATGGGGCAGCTGGGCGGGCTCGGCGGCCTCGGCATACCGGGCCTCTAGCGCCACTTGTACGCGCCGTCCGTCGACAACCTGATCGCCCAGCTCGCCCGCCTGCCCGGCGTCGGCCGGCGCACGGCGCAGCGGCTGGCGTTCCACATCCTCAAGGCGTCGGAGGCCGACGCCAACGCGCTGGCCGACGCGATCCGCGAGGTGAAGGAGCGGATCCGGCCGTGCACGCGGTGCTTCAACCTCGCCGAGGAGGAGCTGTGCGAGATCTGCGCCGACGCGCGCCGTGACGCCTCGCTGATCTGCGTCGTCGAGGATCCCTCCGACGTGATCGCGCTCGAGCGCACCCATGAGTACCGCGGCCTCTACCACGTGCTCGGCGGCGCGCTCTCGCCGATCGACGGCGTCGACCCCGAGCATCTGCGGATCGCCGAGCTGCTCCAGCGGGTCGAGCGCGAGGAGGTGGGCGAGGTGCTGCTCGCGACCAACCCGACGATGACCGGCGAGGCGACGGCGGCCTACCTGGCCGACCGGCTCCGCGGCCGCTGCCGGGTCACCCGGCTGGCGAGCGGGCTTCCGGTCGGCGGCGACCTCGAGTACGCCGACGAGGTGACGCTGGGCCGCGCCCTGGCGGGGCGGCGGGAGATGTGATGGCGCGGCACGTCGTCGACCCCACCTCGATGCACCGCTACACCGACGAGACCGAGCGGGTCGCGCGCGCGGCGCTGGGGTACGCCCGCGACCGGCTGCGCCTGCACCCGGTCCCGCTCGACGGCCCGAGCACAGCGGAGGAGCTGGCGGAGGCGGCCGGCGCCACGATCACCGAGGACGGCCTCGGCGGCGAGGCGGCGATGCGGCTCTTCGCCGACGTGCTCGCGCCGGCGATCATCTCGATCGACAACCCGCGCTTCCTCGCGTTCATCCCCGCCGCTCCCACCGAGCTCTCGATGATGTTCGACCTGGTGGTCGGCGCGTCGTCGATCTACGCCGGAACGTGGCTGGAGGCCTCGGGCGCGGTCTATGCCGAGAACCAGGCGCTCGAGTGGATCGCCCGGCTCGCGGGCCTTCCCGAGACCGCGGCCGGCTGCTTCGTCTCGGGCGGGACGATGGGAAACCTGTCGGCGCTGGTGGCCGCCCGGCACGCCCACCGCGCCGCCACAGGAGACGCCGGGCCGCTGCGCGTGGCCTGCACCGACGAGACGCACTCGTCGATCGCGACGGCGGCAGCCGTGATGGACGTCGACCTCCTCCGCATCGCACCCGATGCCCGCGGCCGGATGACCGGCGAGGCGCTCGAGGCCGCAATCGACCACGACGGGGCGGAGGGGCTCTTCGCCGTCGCGGCGACGGCCGGCACCACCAACGCCGGCGCGATCGACGACCTGGCGGGCGTGGCGGCGGTCTGCCGTGAGCACGGCCTGTGGATGCACGTCGACGGCGCCTACGGCGGCGCGGCGCTGGCGGCCGCTTCCGTGCGCGACCGCTTCGCCGGGATCGAGCACGCCGACTCGTTCATCGTCGACCCGCACAAGTGGCTCTTCGCGCCCTTCGACTCGTGCGCGCTTCTCTACCGGAATCCCGAGCTGGCCCGAGCCGCCCACACCCAGCAGGCCGGCTACCTCGAGCACGTGCAGGGGAGCGAGCTGAACCCGTCGGACTACGCCGTCCACCTCAGCCGGCGGGCGCGCGGCCTGCCCTTCTGGTTCTCGCTCGCCGCGCATGGCACGCGCGCGTACTCCGAGGCGATCGAGCACACGCTCGACGTCGCCCGCCAGGTCGCCGACGAGATCCGGGCCAGGCCGTACGTCGAGCTCCTGAACGAGCCCGAGCTGACCGTGCTCGTGCTGCGCCGGACCGGCTGGGAGGCGGCCGACTACACCGCGTGGACGGAGCGCCTGCTCGGCGAGGGCATCGCCTTCGTGACGCCGACGACGTTCGCGGGCGAGACCGCCACCCGCTTTGCGATCGTGAACCCGCGCACGACCCGCGAGGACATCGCCGCGATCCTCGACACGATGGCCTAGGCCCGCCGCCGGCTCGCGGCCATGACACCGCCGACGGAGCGGTGCGACATGAGCGACCACCGCGAGCGGGCCGAGAGCGCCGAGCCGACCGAGGCGAACGACCCGACGCAGAAGAGCGAGCAGGCGCTTCCGATCGACCCGATCGAGGCGAACGACCCCACCGATCCGATCGAGAGCACGGAGCCCTTCGAGGCGATCGAGAGCACCGAGTCGTCCGAGCAGATCGACCATCGCGACGCCGGCATGACCGTGTTCTCGCATACGCCCACGCCGCCTGCGCCGGTGACCGGGGCCGGTACACTGCCGCGATGGCCGAGGCCGCTGCCCAGCCCGTTCAGGGGCGCGTGCTCGTGATGAAGTTCGGGGGCACGTCCGTCGCCGACGCCGACAAGATCCGGCGCGTCGCCGCGCGCCTGGTCGCCGCCCAGACGGCCGGCCGGCGGGTGGTCGGCGTCGTCTCGGCGATGGGCCAGACGACCGACCAGCTCGTGGAGCTGGCGCGCGGCGTCTCGCCCAGGCCGCATCCGCGCGAGATGGACATGCTGCTCTCGACGGGGGAGCGGATCACCGCCGCCCTGTGCGCGATGGCGATCAACGACCTCGGCGCGCACGCCGTGTCGCTCACCGGGTCGCAGGCCGGGATCGTCACCGACACCGTCCACACCAAGGCGAAGATCCTCGAGATCCGCCCGCGCCGCATCTCCGAGGCGCTCGACCGGGGCGAGATCGTGCTCGTGGCCGGGTTCCAGGGCGTGTCAACGGCCTACGACGTGACCACGCTCGGCCGCGGCGGATCCGACACCACGGCGGTGGCTCTGGCCGCCGCGCTCGACGGCGACTGCGAGATCTACACCGATGTCGCCGGCGTCTTCACCGCCGACCCGCGCATCGTCCCCCACGCCCGCAAGCTCAACACCGTCTCGCCCATCGAGATGCTCGAGATGGCCGGATCGGGCGCCCGTGTGCTGCAGCTGCGGTCGGTCGAGTTCGCCCGGAACCACAGCGTTCCGCTCCACGTCCGCTCGACCTTCACCGACGCGGACGGCACCTGGATCCGTGAAGATACGGGCATGGAGGCCCCGATCATCTCGGGCATCGCCCACACGACGGACGAGGCCTACGTCACGCTGACCGACGTCCCCGACAAGCCGGGAACCGCGGCGAGCATCTTCAACGCCGTCGCCGGGGCCAACATCAACGTCGACACGATCATCCAGAACGCCGTCACGCACGGCGACGCCGACGTCACCTTCTCGGTGCCGCTGGACGACCTGCCGCTCATGACCAGCACCATCGAGGGCCTCTGCCGCGACCTCGGGCTGCACTGGCGTGTCGACGACACGGCGGCCAAGGTGAGCCTGATCGGCGCCGGGATGAAGAGCCATCCGGGCGTGGCTGCGAAGATGTTCCAGGTGCTCGCGGAGCTCGGGATCAACGTGCGGATGATCGCAACCTCGCCGATCAAGGTGTCGTGTGTCGTCAGCCGCGACCGGGTCGCCGAGGCGGTGGCGGGCCTGCACGACGCGTTCGCGGCCGAGCTGGCCGAGGCGGACGGGACGCAGATCGATGCGTAGCCCGCGGGTCGCCGTGGTCGGCGCGACGGGGGCGGTCGGGCCGGTGGTGCTCGAGGTGCTCCACCAGCGCGGCTTCCCGGCCTCCGAGGTGGTCGCGTTCGCCTCGGCCCGCTCTGCGGGGTCGCGCGTCGCCTACGCGGGTCACGAGCTCGAGGTGCGCGAGCTCACCGCCGACGCGCTCGAGGGCTTCGACCTCGCGCTCTTCTCCGCAGGCGGCGGCACGTCGCGGACGTTCGCGCCGGAGGCCGTCGCGCGCGGATGCGTCGTGGTCGACAAGTCGAGCGCCTTCCGGCTCGACCCGAACGTGCCGCTGGTCGTCCCCGAGGTGAACGGCGACGACGCCGCGGCCCACCAGGGCATCGTCTCGAATCCGAACTGCTCGACGATCCAGCTCGTCTGCGCGCTCGCGCCGCTCCACGCCGCCGCCGGGCTCGAGCACGTGACGATCGCGACCTACCAGGCGGTCTCGGGTACCGGCGCCAAGGCTGTCGAGGAGCTGCGCTCGCAGTCCGAGGCGCTCCTGGCGGGAGACGCGGCCAAGCCCGTCGTGTACCCTCATCAGATCGCGTTCAACGCGATACCGCAGTGCGACAGCTTCGAGGGGGATAGCACGTTGGAGGAGAGGAAGCTCGTGCTCGAGTCGCAGAAGATCCTGGGCGACGGCACGATCGGCATCCATGCCACATGCGTGCGCGTGCCCGTGTGGCGCGGCCACTCCGAGGCGGTCTGGCTCGAGACCCGCACGCCGCTCGAGGCCGGCGAGGCGCGCGAGATCCTGCGGGCCGCGCCGGGCGTCCGGGTCGTCGACGATCCCGGCCTGGGCGAGTACCCGCTCGCCTCCGACGCGACAACGACCGACGACGTGCTGGTCGGCCGGATCCGCCGCGACCCGTCGCGCCGGAACGGTCTTGCGCTCTGGATCGTCGCCGACAACCTCCGCAAGGGCGCCGCCACCAACGGCGTGCAGATCGCGGAGCTCCTCGTCGAGCGCGACCTCGTCCGCGTCCCCGGCCGGGCGGCCGCCTGATGGCCGCGCCGGCCCGTGGAGGCACCCTCTGTCCCGTGTGCCTCCGCCCCGCCGGCTCCGGCGTCTGCGCTGAGCACGGCCCGTGGGAGCCGCACCAGCTCCTCACGCGGAACGATCGCCGCCGGGCCGCGGCCGCCGTCATTCGCCAGCCGTTCGAGCCCCTCGTGCAGGCGTGTCCGCGCTGCCTCGGCGAGGTCGCCCTGGGCCGGATCGGCTTCCACTGCGTCGAGCACGGCCACGCCCGCGACAGCCACGGCCCCTACCGGGTCGACGAGCTGCTCGGGCCGACGGCGCAGCGCGAGGCGGCGCTGCACCGCTCCCGGCTGGCCCGGCGCACCCGCGCCCGCCGCGACGCCCAGGTGATCGAAGTCCCGTCGCTGCCGTGGCCCGACGCCGCCCGCACCGCCCGGCTGGTCGCCGGAGCCGCCGTCATGGCCGCGACCCTCGCGTTCCTGGCGCGATAGCTCCTAGACGTTCTGGCTGGTCGCGATCGGCGTGGTCGTCGGCTTCTGCGTCCCGCCGGCCGGCTCGATCGTGACAGCGATCCTGTCGCCCGGCCGCGCCGCCTGCGTCAGCTTGAGCTCGACCGTGCCGCCGCCCTGGAACACACCCGCCGGAAGGGGAACGCCGCCGCGGATCACCCACGCCTCGTAGGTCTTTCCGGCCGGGGCGGGCCGCAGGTGGGCGAAGAGCGTGGCGTTCCCGTCCTTCTGAGCGACCACGTTTCCGACCCCGGGCAGCATGACCGCCGCGCCGTTCGCGAGGTCGCTGCGGTTCGAGCTCACGTCGTTTCGAAGCGAGACGTTCCAGGCCACCATCGCGGCGAGCGCGACCGCCATCACCGGCACGGCCACGAGCGAGAACCGCGGCCACCAGCCCGCGCGCGTGCGCGCCCGCCGGACGGTCGCCTCGGCAGCCGGCGGCGCTTCGGCGGCGGCTTCGGGGGCGGCCACGACGGGCTCGGCGATCGCGAGCACCCGGCCCCGCAGCTCCGGCGGCGGGGCAACCTGCGGCACGCTGTAGGCGAGCGACGCCGCGACGGCCTCGGTCTCGCGGAGCCTGCGGCGGCAGCGATCGCATTCGGCCAGGTGCACGACGACGCGCTCCTCGTCCTCCGAGGAGAGCGCGCGCAGGGCGTGGCCCGCAATCAGCTCGTCGACGTGTTCCACTCGTCCTCCGGTCGCATGCCCAGCGCCGCCAGCGCCTCGCGAAGCGCGTTCATCGCGGCGAACGTGCGGCTCTTCACCGTGCCGATGGGCACGGCGAGCCGCTCTGCGAGCTCCGACTGGGTGTACCCCGCGAAGTAGGCGAGCTCGATCACCTCTCGATGCGGGTCAGGCAGGCGCGCGAGCGCCGCGGAGATCTGCTCGCGCGCCACGCCGAGCCAGGCCTGGTGATCGACGGCGGGCTCGGGGTCGGGGGCGGCGGGCGCGTCGTCGAGCGGCTCCGTCCGGCGCCGTTCCTCCCGCCTCACCATGTCGACCGCCTTGTGATGTGTCATGGTCAAGATCCACGTCGAGGGCTGACCCCGCGACGGGTCGAACGTCCTGGCCTGCGTCCAGACGGCCAGAAAGGCGTTCTGAACCACGTCCGCGGCCAGGTCGCGGTCGCGCACGATGCGAACCGCCAGCGAGTACGCCGCGCCGCCGTACATGTCGTAGAGGCGGGCGAACGCCTCGCGGTCACCCCGGCCGACGAGCGCCAGGAGACCGTGATCGGAGAGATGCTCCACGCGTCCTTCCCTGTGTTCCTGCTCGGGGGTCATTCGCGCGTGCTCCGCAAACGGTTCACCGCACCGTGGCGGGAGAGGGATCGACCACCTGCAGGCGCGAGCGCAGCCGTTCGAGCCGGCCGGGCTCGCGGGCGGGAACGATCGCACGCAGGTCGAGGCGCATCAGCTCGATTCTGCCAGCCGACCGGCGCGTATGGAAGCCGAAGTCGCGCAGGAAGTCGGCCGGGAAGATCGTCCGGTGGCGCACGAACCGCTCGGGAAAGCCGGCGTCGGGCCCGTACCGGTACGCGTAGGCCTCGAGCGCTGCGAGGCCCCGGTCGCGGCACTCGCCGATCGCCGCGAGGATGAGGCTCTGGAGCGCCCACGGGCTGCCGGCCTCGATCAGGTAGGCGCACGTGAGGATGGCGGCGTCGCGACTCGGCGGGCCCGCCGGCATCGTGTGTGCGCGCGGGAAGGCGTCGGCCGGGCCGTACTGGACGAGGCCGATCACCTTGCCGCCGTCGCGGTAGACCTTCCCCCACGGCCCGAACTCGTCCTCGGCGTCGGCGATCCAGCGCCGCTTCTCACCCGGGTCGCGGCCGGGACGCGTCTGCCACCACATGCACTCGCGGCAGGGCACCGGCGCGTCGCCGATCGTCGCCCCGGTCAGGTGGTCGACGCCGTTGCCGCTCATGGGACCGCGACGTCGTCGACGTGCACCGAGACGACCGCGACCTCGAGCGCCACCATCGACTCGAGATAGCTGCGGACGGCGGTCTCGACGGCGGCCGCGACCGCCGGGATGGACGCGCCCCACGCCGTCACCAGATGAAGCTCGACCTCCAGGCCCTCCGCGCCGGCGGAGACGCGGACTCCGGCCCGCTCGGGGTCGGTGCGCCGCTCCGCAAGCGGCCCGAAGCCGCCGGCCGCGAGCGCGTGGACGCCCTCGACCTCGCGCGCGGCCGCCGCCGCGTAGGTTGCGATGACCGCATGCGAGATGTGGGCCGCGACGCCGGCCGAATGCACCGACTCGGCCGGGGCCCCTCCGGACGCGTCGCTCATCGGGCGAGTATAGGGCCGCCGCCGCTCATGCCCGCCGCAGGCGCAGGAGGCTCACCTCGGGCCGTGCGGCGAACCGGAACGGCACGAGCGTCGTCCCCAGGCCGCGGGTGACGACCACCGTCGTCGCGCCGTCGCGGTAGATGCCCTCCCGGAAGCGGTGGACGCCGTGCGCGAGACGCAGCTTCCCCCGCGGCGTCGGCAGGCAGATCTGGCCGCCGTGCAGGTGGCCGCACAGGACGAGGTCGGCCGACCCCGGAGCGAGCTCCTCGGCCGCCTCGGGGAAGTGGGCCAGGAGCAGGCGCAGGTCGGCGGCGTCGGAGAAGAGCTCGCCGGACGGCCGCGCCCGGCCTCCCAGCCAGGCGGCGGCGTCGAGCCCGCCGACCTCGATCCGCACGCCCCGAACCTCGATCGCATGCGTCTCGCCACGCAGGAGCGTGACCGGAGCCTCGCCCCAGTCCTCGATGATCGCACCGCGGGAGAAGGGGTCGTTCGAGGCGCCGACGTCGTGGTTTCCGAGGACTGCCACGATCCCGAGCGGCGGCCGCAGCCGCTCCAGCTCTGCGATGACCGGCCGCGACGCCCGCGGGTGGCTCACGATGTCGCCCGTGAGGGCGATCAGGTCGGGCCGCGTCTCGAGCGCGAAGTCGACGGACTTCCGGAACGCGCGCATGTTGAGCGACGGCGTGCCGGCGTGCAGGTCACTCACGTGCAGGATCGTGAGCCCCTCCAGCACTGCCGGAAGGCCGCTCACGTCGATGTCGAGCCGGCGCCGCTCCACCCATTGTGACTCGAAAAGGCCCCATGCGGCGGCGCCCGCCCCGGCCGCGACCAGGGCGCGGAACACCCGGACGCTAGTCGCCACGCACGGAGTCGAGCTCGTCGCGCAGACGATCCCGGGCGCTGGCGATCCGGTCGCGCAGCATGCTCCGACGGTCCTCGTCGCCGGAGTGGCCGTTGCCGGACGCGGCGATGGGCTCTCCCCGGTTGGCGAGATACGCCGCCGCTGCCGCGGCTGCCGCGCCACCGAGCACGAGGGCGAGAATCCAGCGCATGCGGGGATTCTACAAGCACGCGCTCCAGAGGCCCCTGCCTCCGAGTGCCGCCCGCTGCTCGAGCGCGGCGAAGAGCGGCTGGTGCTCGGTGTTCGGCGGAAACGGGTAGGCCTTCGCGTAGCCGAGCTCGACGAGCCGGGCGTTCACGAAGACGCCGCCGCGGCCCGCCAGCCAGACGTAGGCGAGGAAGCGGCCGTAGCGATCGTGCAGCTCCTGGTCGTAGCGCAGGATCACCCGGCGGCCGGTGAGCAGGTGCTTGGTGTAGGCGGACGCCTCGGGCCCGAAGCAGCCCACCGGCCGGCGCGGATCCACGGTCTCGGGCGTGTCGATGCCGATCAGGCGGACGTCCTCGGTGCGGCCGCCGGGGCCGCGTACGAGGATCGTGTCGCCGTCGACGACGCGCACGACCGTTCCTGCCGTCACCGGGGGATCGCCCGACGCGCGCACCCAGACGACGCCCGCCGCGGCGGCGACGACGGCGAGGGCGGCGATCCGGATGACTGCCGAGCGCATGCCGGGGACGCTACGGGGCGGGATGCCACGAATGGGTAACGACGTGTCACAAGGCCGCTCCAGGACAGGCACGGGAGCGGCTCCGTCCGGGCAGGTCCGTACAGTGGGGGGTCCGGTTCGATGCGAATCCTCCACCTCGCAGACACCCATCTCGACCGCGTCTTCGGCGCCGCCGACGACCGGCCCGACGCCGCCCGCCGCCGCACGGGGCTGCGCGACGCGCTCTCGCGCGGCCTGGCCGCCGGCCGGGCCGAGGGCGTCGACGCGATCGTCCTCGCGGGCGACATCTACGAGCACGCCTCGGTCACCGCCGACACCGTCGCGTTCCTGGCCGGCGAGCTCGAGCGGGCGGCGGTGCCCGTCCTCGTCACGCCGGGGAACCACGATCCCTACGTCCCCGGCTCGGCGTGGCAGCTGACGGCGTGGCCGGCCAACGTCCACGTCTTCGCCGCCGACCGGGTCGAGCCGTTCGAGCTCGGCGACGGCGTGGTGGTCTGGGGGGCCGCGTTCTGCGCGCCGACCGCGCCGGCGGGCGTTCCCGACCGGTTCACCGCCCCGGACGACGGCCGCACCCACCTGCTGGCGCTCCACGCCGCGCTCACGGGGGATCGCTGGGCCGACGAGGGTCGCCACCGATCGGTCACGCGGGCGCAGCTCGCCGCGACGAGGGCCGTCCGCGTCCTCCTCGGCCACTTCCACGACGGCTACGACGACGGCCTCCTCTGCTACCCGGGGAGCCCCGAGCCGCTCGGATGGGGCGAGCGCCACGGCGAGCACGGCGCGTCGCTCATCACCCTCTCCGGCGGAGCCGCCACCGCCCGCCACGTGCCGCTGGCGGTCCGCCGGTACGTCGAGCGCACCCTGTCGGTCACGGGCGCCGCCAGCTCGGCCCACATCGAGGCGATGGCCGCCGCCGAGGCGGCCCGCGAGCCGGGCGCGTGCCTGCGGCTCGTCCTCGAGGGCGAGATCGCGCCCGGCTGCGCCGTGGATGTCGCTGCGCTGTCCGAGCGCCTCGGTGCCGGGCTCGAGGAGCTCGTGATCGCCGACCGCACCCGGCCGGCGTACGACCTCGAGGCCATCGGCCGAGAGCGGTCCGTGCGCGGCCGGTTCGTCCAGCGGATGCTTGCGAGCGACGACCCGGTCGCCGGTGAGGCCGTCCTCGCCGGCCTGCGTGCGCTCGACGGCCACGCGGAGGTGCTCGGTGCACCTTGAGTCGCTCAAGCTGCACGGCTTCGGCCGCCTGACCGGCCGCTCGTTCCGCTTCTCCCCCGGGCTGACCGTCGTCCACGGCCCGAACGAGGCCGGCAAGAGCACCCTCCACGCAGCCGTCTCGGCCTCGCTGTTCGGGCTCGCCGGAGGTGGGCGGCGCAAGCGCGAGGACACGGCCCGGATCGAGCGGTACCGCCCGTGGGACGGCGGCCGCTACGCCGCCACGGCCGACGTCGTGACCGACGGCGGCCGGGCGCTTCGGATCGAGTGGGACTTCGACCGCAGCCGCGTCGCCGTCCTCGATGCGGCCTCGGGCGCCGACGTCACCCGCGAGTTCGGGGGAGGCGACCCCGACGCGCTCGTGGCCGCCGTGTGGGGCGTCGAGCGGGGCGTCTACCTCCGCCTCGGCCACGTCGAGCAGGCCGAGCTGGCCCGCATCCTCGACCCCGCGGGCGTGCGGCACGCGATCGAGGCGGTCGTCGGCCAGGGCGCCGCCGACTCGCCCGCGCAGCTCGCCGTCGCCGCGCTCAAGGAGCGGCGCTCGCGGCTGGTCGGGCTGAACTCGGCCGCCACGAAACCGCTCGCGCGGGCGCGGGCCGAGCGAGACCGGCTGGTCGAGGCCGTGGCCGAGGCAGCCGCCAGGCGGGCCGCCGTCGACGAGCTGGCCGCCGAGCGCGATTCGGCCCGGACCGCCGCCGCGGCCGCCGAGCGCCGCGTCGGCGCGCTCGACGACGCCGCGGCCCACGTCCGCGCTCGCGAGCTCCGCCGCCGGATCGAGTGGGCCGAGGAGGCCCAGCAGGCCGTCGAGGCGGCGAAGGCCGTCGTCGAGCAGGAGTCCGAGCATGCGGGATTCGCCCCCTCACCCGAGATCGCCGCGCTGCGCCACCGGCTGGCCGACCTCGAGGCCGAGCGCGATCGCCGCTCCGGCGAGCGCGTGCTCGACACCCAGCGGCTTGCCGATGTCGAGCGCGAGCAGGCGGCGCTCGCCGCCCGGGTCGAGGCGCTCTCGCCGCACCGGGGAGCAGGGGCGCGGGCCGCCGAGATCGACGCCCTCGCGCTGGCGGCCGCAGGGCCCGGCGCCGGGCGCGGATGGATCCTGGGCGCCGGGGCGGCGGTGCTCGTCGCCGCCGGCGTCGCCGCGGCGACAGGCCGGACGGCCGTTGCCGCGCTGATCGCGGTCGCCGGGATTGCCGCGCTCTGGCTCGCGGGCCGCCGGCGGACGCCCGCGACGGCCGGCCTCGATGCCGCGCTCCCCGGCGACGGGCCGGTGCACGACCGGCTGGCGGCGTTCCGCGCCGCCTGCGAGTCCGAGCGCGAGCTCGACCGGGCCGAGCGCGAGCTGAGCCGCGTCGAGGTGAGCCGCGCCGGCCTCCGGGCCGACCTTGCCGCGCTCGACCAGATCGAGCACGAGCGCCAGAAGGTGTCGGAGCGCATCCGCGCGGAGCTCGCCAAGACGGGGTGCGACGCCGCCGGCCTCGACGAGGGTCTGCGCAGCTACGACGCGGCCGCCGCGGGCCACGCCCGGCTCGTCCAGGCCGCGGCCGGCCGGCGCGAGAAAACCGCGGAGCTCGAGCGGGTGCTGGGCGGCGAGCCGCTCGCCGAAGCCCACCGGCGCCTGGCCGAGCTCGAGGCGAGCCTTGGCGACCACGCCGCGCTCGCCAAGGGGCGCGATCTGGCCGCCGTCGAGCGCGAGCGGGCCGACGCCGAGGCCGAGCGTGAGCGTGCCTCGGTTGCGGCGGAGCGCCTCGACGCCCAGCTGGCGGAGCGGCAGCGCTCGGCGCCCGGAGTCGCCGAGCTCCGTGAGGCGCTCGAGGCGGCGGATGACCTCGTCGAGCGCCTCGAGCACACCGACGCCGTGCTCCGGCTGGCCGAGACCGAGCTCAAGGCCGCAGCAGACGAGACCTACCGCGACATCGCCCCGCTCCTGGGGAGCGCGCTGGCGGGGCCCATCGCGCGCCTCACGTCCGGCCGCTACTCGACCGCCTTCGTCGGCGACGACCTCGGGGTGCGGCTCGAGACGCCCGAGCGCGGCGAGGTGGTCGACCTCGAGACGCTCTCGCACGGCACGCAGCGGCAGGTCTACCTGGTGGAGCGACTCGAGATGGTCCGGCTCCTGTGCCCGGCCGGAGCGACGCCGCCGGTCCTCCTCGACGATCCGTTCGCGCACGTCGACGCCGAGCGCGTGCAGCGCACGCTCGCATACCTCGCCGAGCTTGCCGGCGAGCGCCAGCTCATCGTCTTCTCCACCGACCGCGCCGCCGTCGACCTCGCCCCCAGCTCGGCTGCGATCATCGAGCTCCAGCTCGACCGGATCGGAGCGGTCGCCGCCGCCTAGCGAACGGCGCGGCGACGGGCGGCGAACCGAGCCGGCGGCCCGATCAGCCGCTCAGCATGGAGCGTTGCGAGGCTGAGCACGGGCACGTCGATCGCACGCTCGTAGCAGATGTAGCGGGTGCGCCACGCGGGGTGGAACTTGCGGTTGAAGCTGTAGAGCCGCTCGAGCTGGAAGAAGCTGTCGAGCCGGAGGAGGGCCAGCCGGCCGAGCCGCATGTGCATCGGCGCCGCGTCCCCGGCGCGCAGCACGTCGGCGAACGCGGCGAAGTTGAGCGAGAGCTCCTCCACACCGCGGGGCGCGGCCCAGCTGGCGGTGTGGACGATGAGGTACTCCATGAGCCCGTTCGGCGTCGACCGGCCCCGCCGCATCGCGGACAGCGAGTACCCGCGCACGGACGGCACGAGGTGGAGGTAGCCGCGCACGCGGCCCTCGCCGTCGGTCGCAAGCGCGAACCGCGCCTGGGGGTGGCCGTGCAGGTCGTCCATGGCCATCGAGAACCCGCGGTCGACGGCGCCGCCGAGCCACTCGCGGGTGACGGCGTCGATGTCGGACCGCTCAGACTCGGAGAGCTCGTCGGGCGCGGCCACGCGGAAGGCGAAGCCGGCCCGCTCGAGCCGGGCGACGGACTGGCGCACCTTGCGGATGGCGCGGCCCTCGAGCGAGAACGACGCCGGGTCGAGCACGGCCTCATCGCCGCTCGGGAAGGCACGCAGCCCGCGGTCGCGGTAGAGCTCGAGCCAGCGCTCGGAGGCGTGCAGCACGACGAACCGCCAGCCGCGCTCACGGCAGACGGCGCGGAAGTCGTCGACGAGGCTCGGCACCTCGCCGGGGGCGCCGATCGGGTCCCCGGCAACCAGCGCGCAGCCTGCGACCACGCGGTAGGCGAGAAACGCGTTCCCGCCCCGCGAGAACATGTACCGGCGGTCGCGGCGGAGGGCGAAGAACGAGAGGCTGTCGTCGCCGTGCTCGGCGACAAGGCCGCGTGCGCGCTCGTGGTCCGCGTCGGTCTGCCCCACCGGCTCGCGGTGCGCGCGCAGCCACTGGTGAAGCGCCCAGAAGGCGCCCGCCGCGATCGCCACCTCGAAGCCGAGGTCGGTGATCCGGTTCGTGTGCGCATCCGAGGTCGATCCGACCACGGCCCAGGCGGCGAGGGCGACGGCGAGGCCGGTGACCAGCGGCCGCAGGCTGGTCGGGTCGCCCGGCACGTCGAACCACCGCCGCAGCCGCAGCAGCGCGAAGATCAGCGCCAGGCTGCCCACGGCCTCCTCGATGTCGAAGCCCTTCACGAGGTGGGCGCCGGCCGCGAACGTGACGACGCCGAGCGCCGCCAGCCACGCCCGGTGCTTCCGCCGGGCCAACCCGCCCGAGAGCCAGATGAGAGCGATCCCGGAGGCGAACGTCAGCGAGCGCGCGACGTCGTCCGCGCCCATCGGAAGCATCGCCTTGAAGAGGTCGAACCGATCGGTGAGCACGGGTGTCACCGCCGACACGATGTCCACGAACGCGACCAAGAGCGCCCCGGCCGCAACCACGACCGGGGGCTCGACACGAAGCGATCTGCGCTCGCGAAGCACCATTCCCAACATAGCGGCAGTGCGTTGGCGGGGCTTTAGGTCCCGGCGAGGGCGGCCGCGGCCCGCTCGCCGCCGATCCGCTCGAGCGACTCGGCGGCCAGCGCCCTGAGCTCGGGGTCGTCGGCGGCCGAGAGCACCCGTGCCAGGAACGCCACGCCGTCCTCGGCGCCCGGCGTTCCGAGCGCCCGCACCTGCTCACGGAGCTCCGCATCGCGTGCCGTCGCGGCTCGCGAGCCCGCCGTTCGCCGGACGAGCGGGTACGGCCCGCCGGTCAGCTCGAGGGCGCCGGACTCGATGAGCGAGTCGACGGTTGCCAGCACCTGCTCGGCCGAGTGGGCCGGGAGCGCCGCGTAGGAGCCGAGCCGGTCGTGGCCGGCGGCGACGAGCGCGCGGCCGCGCGAGCCGCGCAGGATCTGGACGATGCGCGTGCGGCCGACCCGGCCGCCGGTCTCGTCGACCGCGTGCAGGACGGCCGTCGTCGGATCGATCCCGGCGATCGGCGAGGGAGCCGGCGCCTCGGCGTCGGGAAGGCGGACGACCGCGGCGCCGCAGACGTCGCAGCACTGGTCGGCCGGGACGCTCGACATCTCGCCCGAGAAGTAGCGCAGGAGGGCGGAACGCCGGCAGCCCGTGCCGCTGGCGTAGGCATCGATGGCGGCGAGCCGGTCCCATCGGCGCCGCTCGACCCTGCGGCCGGCGATCACCGCGGCCGCCAGGTGGCGCTTCGAGAGGCGCGGATCGGCCACGCGGCCGGCGAACGACCCGGCGGGCGCCGGGAAGAGCTCGAGCGCCCCCGCCCGCTCGAGCGCGCCGAGCGCGACGCGCGGCTCGTCGATGCGAAGCTCGGCCTCGCGCAGGCGGAAGACGCCGCCGCCGTCGGCGCGGGCGGCCGCCGCCGCGTGGACGGCCGCAAGGTCGGACGCCTCCAGGCGGGCCCGCTGGATGAAGTGGACGACGAGGCCCTTGTCGCGGCGTGCGTAGAGCAGAGTGCACCGGGCCGGCAGCCCGTCGCGGCCCGCGCGGCCCGCCTGCTGGTAGTACTCCTCCGGCGAGGACGGCAGGGCCCAGTGCACGACCGAGCGGACGTCGGGCTTGTCGATGCCCATGCCGAACGCGGTGGTCGCGCAGACCACGTCGAGTTCGCCGCCCAGGAATGCCGCGAGCGTCGCCGAGCGGCGCTCGCTGTCGAGCCCGGCGTGGTACGGGGCCGCGCGCAGGCCGCCCGCCGAGAGGGCGTCGGCGACCTCCTCGCAGGTGCGCCTGCGGCCGCAGTAGACGACCGCCGGAAGCGCCTCGGGCGCATGCAGGAGCGACGCCAGCACCGCCGGCTTCCCGCGGTCGCCGGCGACCGGGACGACGGCGAACATGAGATTGGGGCGGTCGAACCCCGTGCGCGGCATCACCGGGTCGCGAAGCTCGAGGGCCGAGGCGATGTCGGACGCGACCCGCGGCGTTGCGGTGGCCGTGAGCGCCATCGTGGGCGGAGAGCCGAGCCGCTCGCGGACGTCGGCCAGCCGCAGGTAGTCGGGGCGGAAGTCGTGGCCCCACTCCGAGAGGCAATGCGCCTCGTCGACCGCCAGCCGGGCCACGCCGACCTCGGCGATGGCGTCGAGGAACCGGGCGCTCGTGAACCGCTCCGGCGCGACGTAGACCAGCCTGGCCTCGCCGTTGCGGATGCGGCCGAGCGCGGTGGTGACCGCGTCCTGCGACATCGCCGAGGTGAGCATCTCGACGCCGTCGATGCCGCGGTTTCGAAGCGCGCCGTGCTGATCCTGCATGAGGGCGATGAGCGGCGAGACGACCAGCGTCACACCCGGCGCGACGAGCGCGGGCAGCTGGTAGCAGAGCGACTTTCCCGACCCGGTCGGCATGACGGCGAGCACGTCGCGGCCGTCCAGGAACGCCTCGACGGCCTGGCGCTGGCCCGGCCGGAAACCGGGGTGTCCGAAGAGCCGCCGCAGGTCGGCGGCGATGTCAGTCTCGACCACGCCCACGGCTGGAGTCTCTCAGACGCGCCGGACTGCGCTGCCAGATGAGTGATCGATGACTCCCGTGATGTTCTGGGCGGCGAGAACCGAGCAGCGCCAGGACGCAGGGAAGCCGAATATCAGGCGATATCGGGCTGACCGAGGACGCCGCGATGCGACGGTTCGCAGCCGCAGCGCCGCCCCGGATGCCGGCAGTCCAGCGGTCGCGCGTCCAGGCGCGCGGGAGTCATCGATCACTCATCTACGCCACGGCCTCGGGCTCGGCGATGGCGCGCTCGGCCCGGGCTGTGCGCCCGTCGCCCCGCAGCCAGAGGCAGGCGGCGACGCCGCAGAGGCCGACGGCGGCCGCAGCCAGGTAGGTGAGCCGGGCAGCGTCGATCACGGCCGGAACGTGCGCCCCGGCCCGCTCGGCGGCGCTCACCTGGGCCGACGTCAGCGTCGCGGCGAACACGATGCCCGCGACAGCGGCGCCCATCCCGGAGCCGACCTGGCGGGCGAGCGGGATGCTCGAAGTCGACTGCCCCTCGCGGCCCTCGGCGCCGTCGGCGAGCACCGCCGCGAAGAGGGCCGGGCTCGCGATGCCCATGCCGAGCCCCGAGAGCGTGTAGGCCGCGATCGGGACCGCCGCCCCGCCGGCGGGGATGGCCATCACGAACGTGGCCGCAACCGTCAGCGTGGTCCCGAGCGCGATCTGGTTCTTGGGCTTCGCGGCGACCCGGGCGGCCGTCATCGAGCCGGTCGTCCAGCCGAGCGTGCAGAGCAGGAGCGCCGCACCGACGACCCGCACGCCGTCGCCGAAGCCGACCTGGATCTGGAGCGGCAGGTAGGTCTCTGCACCCAGGAATGCGACGCCCGCACCGAACGCCGCCAGGTTCGCGGCGATCGAGTTCGCGGTGTGGGTGAAGACCGGTGCGGCCGTCCGCCGTTCGTGGAGGTAGAAGGCCACCGCCGGGACGACCGCGAGGGGCGCGAGCAGGAACGGCGACAGCCAGTGCTTGGTGAGCATGAGCAGCACCGCCACGACCAGCCCCAGCAGCGCCGGGCCGACGATGTTCAGGCGGGCATCGTGCGCCGCCCGCCGCTCCCGCGGATGGATGCCGCGCAGCGCCCGCGTCGCCGACCAGGCGACGATCGCGATCAGCGGCAGGTTGATCCAGAACACCCACCGCCAGCCGACCGTGGCGGTGAGCGCGGCCCCAAGGGCCGGGCCGATCAGCGCGGACACCCCCCACATCGCGGCGTTGATGCCGAACGCGCGCGGGCGCAGCTCGTCGGGGATCGAGACGGCGAAGAGGCCGAGGGGCACGGCAAACATGAATCCGGCGCCGAGCCCGAGGATGGCGCGCGACACGGCCACGACAGGCATCGACGGCGCGAGCCCGCCGAGCACGTTGGCCACCGCGAAGAGCGTGCACGCGACGGCGAACGAGCGGCCGACGCCCTCACGGTCGATCACCGCGCCGGCGAGCGGGAACGTCATCGCGACCGCAACGGTGGTCGCACCGACGGTCACGGCGATCAGATCGACACCGCCGATGTCCTGCGCTGCCGAGGGGAGCGCCGTCGTCACCATGAGCGCGTCCAGCGACCCGAGGAACGTCGCCCCCAGGGCAGCGACCATGAGCGCGGTGTGCGGCGCGCGGAAGAGGGCGGCGTAGCTCGGTGTCACGGGGGGCGTTACGGGACTGCCACGTCGACCGTCCGGGGACCCTCCCCGGCCGGTCTCGCTCACCTAGTCCCCGGCGGCGTAGATCTTGTCGGTTGCCGGGTACGTCTTCGTGACGTGGCGCTTGAAGAGGAGCTCATCGTAGGTGAGTCCGGCCGCGGCGCCGACCAGCTGTGCGAGGTGGAAGATCGGCAGGTCGAACTCCATGTCGGCCTCGCGGCTCGCCTTGCCCTGCCACGCGTCGAGCGAGAGGTGGCAGAGCGGGCAGGGGGTCACCATCGCGTCGGCGCCGGCGTCCTTGGCCTCGGCCAGCGGCTGGATCAGCTCGCCCAGCGCGACCTCCTCGCGCGCGAGCACGATCGGGAAGCCGCAGCACTTGATCTTGGACGGGTAGTCGACGGGCTCGGCGCCGCACGCCTCGATGATGCGCTCGAGCGACTGGGGCCGGTCGGGATCCTCGAACCCGAGCAGCTTCGACGGCCGCAGGATCTGGCAGCCGTAGAACGGGGCGATCTTCACGCCCGTGAGCGGCTTCTCGGCGATCTGCTTCAGCTTCTCGTAGCCGTCGCCCTCGGCGATCTCCCACAGCAGGTGGCGCACCTCGACGCCACCCTCGTACGACGCCGCGCCGACGTCGCGCAGGTTTGCGTTCACCCGCTCGCGCAGGTCGGCGTCGGTCTTCAGCTTGATGTCGGCCTGGCGCAGGTTGAGCGTGCAGACGTTGCAGATCGTGAGCAGCGTGTCCTGCCCGAGCTGCTCGGCCTGGCCGAGGATGCGGGCGTTCAGGTGCAGGTAGTACTCGGGCCGCGCCTCGTGGACGTCGCCGGCGCCGCAGCACGTGAAGCCCGGGATCTCGACGAGCTCGAACCCGAGCTTCTCGGCGATCGCCCGCGTCGAGGTGTCGAGCTCCTTCTGCGACAGGCTGGCGAGGCAGCCGGGGTAGTAGGCGTAGCTCGACTTCACTCGGTGGGCTCCTCACGGTCGATGGAGACGCCCGCGCGGCGATCGTCGCGGGCCGCGGCCTCCTGGGTCTTCAACAGCTTGTGCAGCTTGCGCACCTCGTCGAGCTTCTTGGCGCGGTGCGGCTTCAGCGGGTTGGGCACCTTGCCGGCCCGCGCCAGGTTGAGCGCGAACTTGACGTCCATCGCCTTCAGCGGGTCGGTGTAGGGCACGAGCGCGGTCTCGAGCAGGTAGCCGGTCGTGCGCGTCGAGACGTCGAACACCTGCGCGTGGCGGGCGCCCTTGTCGGAGAGCATCCCCTCGGAGTAGATCTCGGCGCCCAGCTTGGCGATCGCGTCACGCGGGTCGACGCCCTTCGGGCAGCGCTGGTTGCAGAAGTAGCAGCGGGTGCAGTCCCACACGCCGTGCGGACCGTTCAGCGTGCGCAGCCGCTCGGTGCGGTCGCGGTCGCGGACGTCGCCGACGAACCGCTGCGCCTTGGCGAGGGCGGCCGGGCCGAGGAAGTCGGGATCGGCCTCCATCGAGTTGCACTCCGAGACGCAGCACCCGCACTGGATGCAGAGCGCCTCCTTCATGATCCGGTCGAGCTCTTCCTGCTGGACGCGCCACTCCTTGACCGGCGGTGCGTCGTCCTCCTCGAGCCAGGGCTTCACGGCTTTGAACTTGTCCCAGAACGGGGCCATGTCCACGACCAGGTCCTTGATGACCGGCAGGTTCCCCATCGGCGAGATGACCGGGACGCGCCCGGCCTCGGCGAGGGGCGCCATCGGCGTCTTGCAGGCCAGCACCGCGGCGCCGTCCATCCGCATCCCGCACGAGCCGCACACGGCCATGCGGCAGCTCTTGCGGTAGGTGACCGAGCCGTCGACCGTGTCCTTGACCACGTCGAGGACGTCGAGCAGCGTCGCCGTCTCCGGGGCGTCGACCGTGAACTCCTGAAGCCGGCGCTGGTCGGTGTCGGGGTCGTAGCGCTCGATCTTGAGGGTGAACTCCATGCGGCTCCGGTCAGTAGGTGCGGACGGCGGGCTCGAACTCGGTGATCGTCACGGGCTTGTAGTCGAGCGCCACCTGGCCGTCGTCGTAGGTGGTGAGCGTATGGCGCAGCCAGTTCTCGTCGTCGCGGTCGGGATGGTCGAGCCGCGAGTGCGCGCCGCGGCTCTCGGTGCGGGCGACCGCGCCCGTCACGAGGCAGTCGGCCATCTGGAGCATCGAGCCCAGCTCGAGCGCCTGCACGAGGTCGGAGTTGAACGTGCGCGACTTGTCCTGGATCACGATGCCCATCCCGTCGCGGAAGCGCTCCCGGAGCTCGGCGATGTCCGTCGCGCACTGCTCGAGCTTCTCGGCGGTGCGGAAGATGCCGGCGTTCTCGTACATCGTGTCGGCCAGGCGCTCGCGGATCACGTGCGGCCGGACGCCGTCGAAGTTGTAGAGGAGCTGGGCGATGCGGCGCTCGGCGACGCGGACGGCCGACGGCGAGAAGACCCCGCCGGAGCCGTTGGAGCGCACGTCCTGGGCGGCGGCGGCGCCCGCCCGGCGGCCGAAGACGACCGTCTCGAGGAGCGAGTTCCCGCCCAGGCGGTTGGCGCCGTGCACCGAGACGCAGGCGCACTCGCCGGCCGCGTACAGGCCCGGCATGACCGTGCGGCCCCAGACGTCGGTGTCGACGCCGCCCATGTGGTAGTGCGACCCCGGCCGCACGGGGATCGGCTCCTCGATCGGGTCGACGCCGGCGTAATCCATCGCCAGCTCGCGGGAGCCGTGAAGGACCGTGGTGATCTTCTTGGCGCCCAGGTGGGTCAGGTCGAGCAGGACGCATCCGTCGACTCCCCGGCCCTCGTCGATCTCGGTCTGCTCGGAGCGCGAGACGACGTCGCGCGAGGCCAGCTCGCCGGCGTTCGGGGCGTACTTGAACATAAACCGGTCGCCCTCGGCGTTTCGCAGGTAGCCGCCCTCGCCGCGGCAGCCCTCGGTGATGAGGACGCCGTTGGCCTTGAGCGTCGTCGGGTGGAACTGCATGAACTCCATGTCCTTCAGCGGCACGCCGGCCCGCCAGGCCATCGACATGCCGTCGCCGGTGCAGGCGTAGGCGTTCGTGGTGCCGCGGTACATGCGGCCGAGGCCGCCGGTCGCGAGGACGACGGCGCCGGCCTCGACGCCCTGCACGCCGCCGTGGACGAGATCCCAGGCGGTGAGCCCGACGCAGCGCTCGCCGTCCATCACGAGGTCGAGCGCGAACCACTCCTCGTAGACCGTGACCTCCGACTTCACGAGCTGCTCGTAGAGGACGTGCAGGAGCACGTGGCCGGTGATGTCGGCCGCGTAGCAGGTGCGCGGCGCACCGCCGGCGCCGAAGGGGCGCTGGGCAATCTTGCCGTCGGGCGTGCGCGAGAAGATGCAGCCCATGTGCTCGAGCTCGTAGATGTCGCCGGGCCCCTCCTCGCACATGACGGCGATCGCGTCCTGGTCGCCCAGGTAGTCGGAGCCCTTGACGGTGAAGAAGGTGTGCTGCTCTGGCGAGTCCTCCGAGGCGTTCCCGAGCGCGGCGTTGATGCCGCCCTCCGCCGCCCCGGAATGGCTGCGCGTGGGATGGAGCTTCGAGACGACGCCGACGTCGGCTCCGTAGCGTGAGGCCTCGATCGCAGCACGCATCCCGGCGACCCCGGCACCGACCACAACGACGTCGTGTCGAACCATGCCGAGGCAGCGTACCAGAGCACCCCTCGGGGTCACTTTGTAACAGTCTTGTGAGGGGTTGGAACGTGGCAAAAATGCGGTAAACTGGTCTATGGCCGCATCGCGCGCGCGGCATCTTGTGACTCAGGGAGGCTCTGTGGCGAAGATGGCGTTTGCACTGCCGGCGGCCCGGTCGGTGCTCAAGAACCCGACCCAGGCGGAGCTGCATGCGCTGGCGAAGGCCATGCCGAACGCCCGGGAGACGGGCTACGGCGCGGTCAACGTCCAGACGCGGGTGCTCGCACGGTCGAAGGGCTCGACGTTCATCGTCGCCGACGATCCCGAGAGCTACCCGCACCAGGCGATCGACCGGGACGAGTGGGAGCGGATGTCCGCCCGCCAGGACGCGTACATCGCCGAGACCGACATGATCCAGGTCGACGGGTTCATCGGGAACGACCCCGAGCACCGCGTCCCGACCCGGCTCTTCATCGAGGCGGCCTTCGCGAACATCGCCGGGATGCAGGACGTCCTCTACTTCCACGATCCCGCCGCGGAGTTCGAGCCCGAGCTGGTCGTCGTCTACACGCCGGGCCTCGCGGCCGCCGGCTACCCCGACGACCGCCTGATCGCCGTCAACCTCGACCTCCACGTCACCCGCGTTCTCAACTCGGACTACTTCGGCGAGTCGAAGAAGGGCGGGCTCAGGATGTGGAACGAGCTCGTGCACGAGCGCGGCGGCCTCGCGCTCCACGCCGGCTGCAAGGTGATCCCGACGCCGCGGGGCGACCGGGTCGGCCTGATCGTGGGCCTCTCCGGCACGGGCAAGACGACGACCACCTTCACGCGCCAGAACGGCTCCCTGCCGGTGCAGGACGACTTCGTCGCCTGGTGGCCCGACGGCTCGGTCTCGGCGACCGAGGCCGGCTGCTTCGCCAAGACCTTCGCGCTCAACCCGACCGACGAGCCGACCATCTACGGCGCCGTCACGCGGGCGAACGCGTACCTCGAGAACGTGAGCCAGTCCGACGCGGGCGAGGTCGACTTCTTCGACCAGGGCTACACCAAGAACGGCCGCGCGGTGTTCGCCTTCGCCGACATCGAGGCGGCCGACGCCGCCGACGTCCGCAACGCCGACTTCCTGCTCATCCTGAACAAGAACGAGAACGTCATCCCGGCGGTCGCCAAGCTGGAGGGCCCGCAGGCGGCGGCGTTCTTCATGCTCGGCGAAACCACCGGCACCGCGGCCGGCGGCGCAGACGAGGAGGGCAAGTTCCTGCGCGTGCCGGGCACGAACCCGTTCTTCCCGCTCTCGCACGATCTTCAGGGCAACCGCTTCCTCGAGCTGCTCGCCATGCACCCGATCGACGTCTACCTGATGAACACCGGCCGGGTCGGCGGCGGCGACGGCGACGAGCGCTCCAAGAAGGTGCTGATCCCGCACTCGTCGGCCATCGTCAAGGGCATCGCCGAGGGCACGATCGAGTGGGAGGCCGACCCGGACTTCGGCTACCTCGTGGCCGGGCACGTCCCCGGGATCGACGCCGCCGACATCGACATCCTCCAGCCGCGGCGCCTCTATGCGGAGCAGGGCCGTGCCGACGAGTACGCCGGCCGCGTGCAGCGGCTCAAGGCCGAGCGGGCGGAGTATCTGGCCGGCTACGCGAGCCTGTCTGCCGAGATCGTCGAATCGGTGAGGTAGCGCGCCGCGCTGATCTACCTTTCCGCCTCATGGAGGCGGCGTCCGTGAAGCTTCAGGTGCAGCGCATCGCGCGCACCTTCGAGCGGTCCCTGAACGCCGGCGACCTCGAGGCCTGCCGGGCGCACCTCTCGGCCGAGTTCGGCGAGCGCGACGGCGACCTGACGCCGCTCCTCGAGCGCACGACCCGCGCCGAGCTGATCGGCACCGTCGGGAACCGGACGCTCCTGCGGCTCGACCTCGACGAGGGCGAGAACCGCGTGGTCGAGCTCCTGTGGCTCGAGCTTCACGGCGCGTGGCGCATCCACGACGCGCGGATCTTCTCGCTGCTCCCCGGCGAATAATGCCCGCACGGGGAGGGGTTTTCGGCCCGACGGGGTATCCTTAAGGCCCGCCGCACCCTCCGAAAGCGATTTGCCACCAATGCCCCAAGCGAACACTCCGCGCGCTGTCTGGACCGGCTCCATCTCGTTCGGGCTCGTGAACGCGCCCGTCCGGATGTACACGGCGATCAGCGAGAAGGACATCCGCTTCAACCTGCTGCACGAGCCCGACCAGGGGCGCATCGGGTATGTCAAGACCTGCAAGGTCGACGGCAAGGAGGTCCCCAACGACGAGATCGTGAAGGCCTACGAGGTGTCGAAGGGCGAGTTCGTGACGCTGACCGACGAGGACTTCGAGGCGGCCCGCGCCGAGGGCGGCCATTCCATCACGATCCACGACTTCGTCCCGGTCGACCAGATCGACCCGATCTACTTCGAGCGGACGTACTTCCTGGGGCCCGAGGAGGGCGCCGGCGAGGCGATCTACGCGCTCCTGGCGCAGGCGATGGCCGACTCGGGTCTGGCAGCCGTCGCGACGTACGTGCGCTCCGACCGGGAGAACCTGGCCTGCCTGCGCGTTCGCGACGGCGTCATCACGCTCGAGCGGATGTTCTTCGACGACGAGGTGCGCTCGACCGACGGCATCGCCCCGGCGAAGTCCAAGGTGGACAAGCGCCAGCTGGAGATGGCCCGCGACCTGATCGGCGCGTACACGAACGAGGAGTTCGACATCTCGAAGTACCGGGACACGTACCGCGACCGGCTCCTCGAGGTGATCGACCGCAAGCGCCAGGGCAAGACGACCAAGCCGAAGGCGGTCTCGACCGAGGAGAAGCCGCCGGATCTGATGGCCGCGCTCACCGCCTCGCTCGACCTGGCCCGCAAGGACAAGAAGCCGGCCGCCAAGAGCAAGAGCAGCTCCGGGTCGAAGTCGACGTCCCGCGCGCGGCCGAAGGCGGCCGCCGGCGCGCGGCGGAAGACCGCCTAGGAGCATCTCGCAGTTATGCTCGCCGCGTGACGGTCGGCGAGAGGATCGAGGGCGTGCTGGTTGCGCTCGCACCGCTCGACGTGTCCGACGCCGGGACCTGGGCGCGCTGGCTGCGCGACCCCGACACGACGCGCTACCTGTACGGCCGGCGCGGGCCGCCGCCGGCGCCCGCGACCGAGCGCGAGCTGCGCACCTGGGGACGGCGGGCGCTCGCCGACCCGTGGATGCTCGTGGTCGGCATCCTGGAGCGGGCCGGCGGGACGGTCATCGGGAACGCCCGGCTCCAGCTTCTGAGCCGCGGGCGGGCGCGGTTCTCGATCCTGATCGGCGAGGCGGATCACCGCGGGTCGGGCCAGGGCCGCGAGGCGACCGCGCTCCTCTGCCGCTACGCGTTCGAGGAGCTGGACGTCGCCGAGATCATGCTCGAGGTCGACCCGCGCAACGTGCCGGCCGTCCGGGCCTACGAGGCGGTCGGCTTCCGCCACACCCGGGGCCAGATGATGCGGCTCAGGCGGGCATCGCGATGAGGTCGGGATCGACCCGGGCGGCCCTCGCCGGCTCGCTCGCCAGAAGCTCCTGGGAGTAGTGGCGCCGGGCGAGGCCGGTGTCGAGGAGCCACGGCTCGGCGGCGGCGAGCTCGGCGAACGTCGCGACGGGCCGGGCGGCGGCAACGTGTGCGATCAGCCTGACCCAGAACAGGGTGAGCGTGCTGTTGTAGCGCTCGGGCATGCCGTGAGCCGCGGCCAGGCGGCGCAGCCGGCGCTCGATCCCGGGCGCCGCCGCGGCGACGCCGTCGCGCTCGATCAGGGCCCACGCGAGCCGCAGGTGCGCACGGTGGCCGAACGCGTCGCCCGGCACCTCACCGGCGTCGAACGCCCGCAGGAACTCGGCGTCGGCCTCCGGGCCGGCGGCGCTCACGCCGCCTGGGAGCGGCGCTCGATCGGCTCGTACGTGCGCACGCCCGGCCCGACGTACTCCGAGCTCGGCCGGATGAGGCGGTTGTCGGAGTGCTGCTCGATGACGTGCGCCGCCCAGCCCACCACGCGGCTCATCGCAAAGATCGGGGTGAAGAGGCCGGTGTCGATCCCGAGGTAGTGGTACGTCGAGGCCGAGTAGAAGTCGACGTTCGGGTAGAGCCCCTTCTCGGCGACCACGGTCTTCTCGATCGCCTCGGACATCTCGAACCAGCGCGGCTCCGACGACTCGTCGGCGAGCTGGCGCGAGAACCGCTTGAGGATCACCGCGCGCGGGTCCCAGGTCTTGTAGACCCGGTGGCCGAAGCCCATGATCCGCTCCTTGCGCTCGAGCCGCGCCCGGACGTCGTCCTCGACGGACGCGCCGTCGGGGATCGCCTCGAGGAGGTGCATCACCTGCTCGTTGGCGCCGCCGTGCAGCGGGCCCTTGAGCGCGCCGATCGCGCCGGTGATCGCGGAGTGCATGTCGGAGAGCGTCGAGGCGATCACGCGCGCCGTGAACGTCGAGGCGTTCATCTCGTGGTCGGCGTGCAGGATGAGCGCGACGTCGAACGTCTTGGCGGCGGCCGGCGAGGGCCGCTCGCCGGTCAGCATCTGAAGGAAGTTGGCCGCGTGGCTGAGCGCCGGGTCGGGCGCGACCGGCTCCTCGCCGGCACGGCGGCGCGCGTAGCGCGCGACCATCGTCGGCATCTTGGCGATGAGCCGCATCGCCTTTCGGCGATTGGCCTCGGGGTCGTTCGACTCCTTGTCGGGGTCGTCGAAGCTGTCCGACGACACCGCGGTGCGGAGCATCTCCATCGGCGCGGCGTGCGAGGCCAGCATGTCGACCACCTGCGCGGTCTCCTCGGAGAGCTCGCGGTGGTCGGAGAGGTCGGAGAGGAAGGCGTCGAACTGCTCCTTCGTCGGCAGCTCGCCGTAGAGCGTCAGGAAGCACACCTCCTCGTACGAGGAGTGCTCGGCCAGGTCGCCCACGTCGTACCCGCCGTAGATGAGCACGCCGTTCTGCCCGTCGATCGAGCAGAGCCGGCTGCGCGCGACGACGACGCCCTCGAGTCCGCCCTTGTCGGCCATGCTGGAATCCTAGCCCGTGTACGCTCCGCCCCTGTGTCGCACGCAGTCACATTGATACCCGGCGACGGCACCGGGCCGGAGATCGCCGAGGCGACCCGGCGCGTGCTCGAGGCCACCGGCGTCCGGTTTGCATGGGACGTCCAGGAGGCCGGCGCCGACGTCATGGACAGGCACGGCGGGAACCCGCTGCCCGACGACGTGATCGACTCGATCCGCCGGAACGGCACCGCGATCAAGGGCCCGATCACGACGCCGGTGGGGTCGGGGTTCCGGTCGGTGAACGTCGGGCTTCGCAAGTCGCTCGACATGTACGCGCAGGTGCGGCCGTGCAAGCTCTACCCGGGCGTCCGCACCCGGTACGCCGACACGAAGGTCGACCTCGTGATCGTGCGCGAGAACACCGAGGACCTCTACGCCGGGATCGAGTTCGAGCGCGGCACCGACGGGGCCCTCCAGATCTCGGCGGCCATCGAGCGGGCCGCCGGCGTGCGGCTCCGCGAGGACACCGGCATCTCGATCAAGCCGATCTCCGAGACCGGCACGCGCCGGGTGGTCCAGTTCGCGTTCGACTACGCCCGCAGCACCGGCCGCCGCAAGGTCACGTCGGTGCACAAGGCCAACATCATGAAGTACACCGACGGCCTGTGGCTGGACGTCTCGCGCCAGGTGGCAGCCGAGAACACCGACATCGAGTTCGAGGACCGGATCGTCGACAACATGTGCATGCAGCTCGTGCAGAAGCCCGAGCTGTACGACGTCCTCGTGCTGCCGAACCTCTACGGCGACATCCTCTCCGACCTGGGCGCCGGGCTCGTCGGCGGGCTCGGGGTCGCGCCGGGCGGGAACTTCGGGACCGACGCCGCGGTGTTCGAGCCCACCCACGGCTCCGCGCCGAAGTACGCCGGCCAGAACCGCGTGAACCCGATCGCGATGATGCTTTCCGGCGTCATGATGCTGCGCCACCTGGAGGAGGCGGACGCCGCCGACAGGCTGGAGCGCGCGATCGCCGCGGTCATCGAGGACGGCCGGTCGGTCACCTACGACATGAAGCCGTCGCCCGACGATCCGACTGCCGTCGGCACGTCGCACGTGGCGGACGCGATCATCGAGAAGCTGGGGGGACAATGAGCCGCACCAAGATCACCGTCGTCGGCGCCGGGAACGTCGGAGCGACGACGGCGCAGCGGCTGGCCGAGCGCGACTACGCCGACGTCGTCCTCGTCGACATCGTCGAGGGGCTGCCGCAGGGCAAGGCGCTCGACCTGAACCAGTCCGGTCCGGTGGTCGGCTACGAGCCGACGGTGGTCGGGACGAACGGCTACGAGGAGACGGCCGGCTCGAGCATCTGCATCGTCACGTCGGGCCGGGCGCGGACGCCGGGCATGAGCCGCGACGACCTGCTGCGGACGAACCAGGCCATCGTCGCCGACGTCACCAAGAACCTCGTCCAGCACTCACCCGACACGATCCTGATCGTCGTCACGAACCCGCTCGACGCCATGTGCCAGGTGGCGGCGGCCGAGTCCGGCTTCCCGCGCGAGCGCGTGTTCGGCATGGCCGGGGTGCTCGACACCGCCCGCTTCCGCACGTTCATCGCCTGGGAGCTCGGCGTGTCGGTGCGGGACGTCACCGGGTTCGTGCTCGGCGGCCACGGCGACCAGATGGTGCCGGTGGTGTCGTTCACCAACGTCGCGGGCATCCCGGTCGCCGACCTCATCCCCGCGGCGCGGCTGCAGGAGATCGTTCAGCGCACCCGCGACGGCGGCGCCGAGGTCGTGAAGCTGCTCAAGTCGGGCTCGGCCTACTACGCGCCGTCGGCGTCGATCTGCGAGATGGTCGACTCGATCGTCCACGACCAGAAGCGCGTTCTGCCGTGCGCGGCGCTCCTCTCGGGCGAGTACGGGCTCGACGGGCTCTTCATGGGCGTTCCGTGCCGGCTGGGCGCCGGGGGCCTCGAGGAGGTCGTCCAGATCGACCTCTCGTCCGAGGAGCGCTCAGAGCTCGAGCGCTCGGCATCGGCCGTCCGCGAGCTGATCGCCGTCATGGGGCTGTGACGGGGTCAGACCCCGTACGGTCCACGTGACAGATGGGTGACGAGCGCGTGACGACCACGGGCGGGCGACTGCGCCAGCTCGCCCGCCACTCGTTCGTCTACGGCCTGGGCGGGCTCGTCTCGAAGCTCGTCGGCATCTTCCTGCTGCCGATCTACACCCACCGGGTCGACAAGGCCCAGTTCGGAGAGGTCGAGCAGGTGATGGCGTTCGTCGCCGTCGCGGCCGTCGTCCTGCGGATGGGGCTCGTGACGGCGATGTTCCGGTTCTGCTGGGATCATCGCGAGCCCGACGCGCGCGCGAACACGATCCGCACGGCGTTCACCGCCGTCCTGGCCATGTCGACGGTCGGGCTCATCCTGTGCCTGCTCGCCATCAACCCGCTTTCGGACGTGCTCAGCTCGAGCCGCGAGCTGGTCGTGATCGGGGCGTTCGGCCTGTGGGTGTCGATGAACTTCGACATCCTGGCCGGGATCTACCGGATCGAGCAGCGGCCGACCGCGTTCGTCGTCTACTCGCTGATCAACGTCGCCATCACGGTCGTGCTCTCGATCATCCTGGTGCTGCCGCTCAACCAGGGCGCCGCCGGGATCATGATCGGCAACTTCTCGGGGACGTACATCACCTATGTCCTGCTCCTCTACGCCCGCCGCGAGACGGTGCGGCTCGCGCTCGACCGGCCGCTCCTGCGCCGGATGCTCGACTTCTCGCTGCCGCTCATGCCGGCCGGGCTGGCGCTCTGGGCGCTCAATCTCGCCGACCGCTTCCAGGTGATCAACCTGGCCTCGCCGTCGGAGCTCGGCTCCTACTCGGCGGCGTCCAAGATCTCGCTCGGCATCATGCTCCCCATCGCGGCGTTCCAGACGGCGTGGGTGCCGTGGGCCAACTCGTTCACCGACGAGGCCGAGGCCAAGCGCACCTACCGCGCGGTCTTCTCGTACTGGTCGGTGCTGATCGCCTGGGCGGTGGTGGCGCTCAGCCTCTTCGCGCCGCCCTACATCCACCTGCTCATGCCGCGCGACTGGTGGGGGGCGGCGCCCGTCGTCCCCCTCCTCACGGCCGGGTCGGCGCTCTACGGGGCGTACATGATCCTCTCGATCGGCGTCAACCGCTCGAAGCGGACCAAGCTGACGCCCGTCGTGAACGCGACCGCGGCCGCGGTGAACGTCGGCCTGAACTTCCTCCTGATCCCGGCCTGGGGCATCGTCGGCGCCGGCGTCTCAACCGTCATCGGCTACATCGCCCTGGCCGGGCTCGGCTTCGCCAACGCCCAGGCCGGCTACCCGGTGAACCACGACTGGAGCCGCGTCTTCCGGATCGCCGCGGTCGCGGCGGCCTTCCTCGCAGCGTCGGCCGAGGTCGTCCCCGCGACAGGCTGGGTCGGAATCCCGGTCCGGCTCGCGCTCATGATCGGCTTTCCGCTTGCGCTCGTCCTGACGGGCGTCCTCAGCCCCGGCGAGCGCCAGAAGATCGCCCAGATGTTCGCCGACATGCGCCGCCCGCGGAAGGGCAAGCGGGTCGAGGAGGCCGTCGAGCTGGAGGTCGAGCAGGAGGAGGAGGCGCAGGTGTGACTGAGGCGTTGATCGTCGTCTCCGGCCTGCCCGGCACCGGCAAGACGACCGTCGGCGAGGCCGTGGCGCGGCGCACCCGCGCCGTCTGGCTCTCCGTCGACGACATCGAGGACGCCCTGCTCGGTGTCGGGCTTCCGTCCGACTGGACGACGGGCGTCGCCGCCTACGAAGCCGTCGCCGCCGCGGCCTCGAAGAACTTGAGCCTGGGGCACGTAGTGATCGTCGACGCGGTCAACGACAGCGAGCCGGCCCGCGACACGTGGCGTCGCGCGGCGGACGCGGCCTCAGCTCCCGTGGTCTTCGTGCTCTTGACGCCACCACCCGAACGGCAGCATCGTGCCCGGCTGGAGGAACGGACACGGCATCTCGCCCATCAGTCGGAACCGTCTTGGGAGCACGTGCAGGAGCGCGCGGGCAGGTACGAGCGCTGGCGCGATCCGCCGGTGTCGGTCGACAGCAGCCAACCGCTCGATGCGGTGGTCGCCGAGGTGGCCGCGATCGTACGAGCGGCCACCGGCGATCCGTAGCCCGCTTGGCGCCGGCTCACCGCCCGTACACCGACACCGCGAGCTCGCTGCGCGCGTCGAACGGCTCACGGTTCCAGCCGCCCCACCGCTCCTTCAGCCGAAGGCCCGCGATGCGCGCCATCAGGTCGAGCTCGCTCGGGTAGCAGTAGCGGGTGACGATCGGGAAGAGGCCGACCCCGCCGTCGGTGCGCAGCCGCACGTGCGTCTCCTCGAGCCGCTGCGTCACCGGGTCGTACCTGGCAACGTCGAGCCACACCTCGTCCACCCCGACCTCCTCGGCGTGCACGTACTGGTTCTCGGGAAGCGCGTGGATGTGGGCCGGCACGCGCGCCTCGATCACGAAGGCCCCGTCCTCGGCCAGGTGCGCCGCCACGTTCTCGAAGCAGCCCACCTGCTCGTCCTGGTGCAGCAGGTTGAAGAACGTGTTGAAGACGATGTAGACGAGCCGGTAGGTGCCCTCGACAGGCACCTCGGCGAAGTCGCCGATCGTCACGGGAATGGCCTCACCGCCCGGCTTCCGGCGAAGCTGGGCGACCATGTCGGGCGAGAGGTCGATGCCCTCGACCGCCACGCCGCGAGCGGCGAGCGGCAGGCCGATCCGGCCGGTTCCGATCGCCAGCTCGAGCGCCGGCCCGGAGCCGGCGAGCTCCGCCAGGAACGCGACGGCGTCGTCCTCGTCGCCACGCACGTTTCGGTCGTACTGCTCGGCCGCCTCGCCGAGGAAGCTCTTCGCCGGGTCGTAGTCCTTCATCACGGCCGCGCCCGGGCGCGTGCGTCCTTGTTCAGCGCCCGCCAGCGCTTGCGCTCGTCGGAGCGGGCGCGGGCGTCGTGGCGGATCTCGAGCCAGCGCAGCTCGCGCTGGAGCTTGCGGTAGCTCTCGAACCGCTCCGCGTCGAGGCTGCCGTCGGCGAGCGCCGAGCGGATGGCGCACCCGGGCTCCGTCTCGTGCGCGCAGTCCGAGAAGCGGCACTCCAGGATGAGCGTCTCGACGTCCTCGAACGCCTTCTCGAGGCCCTCCGCCGAGTCCCACAGCTGAATCTCGCGCATCCCGGGCGTGTCGATGACGCAGCCCGTGCCCGGGAGCACGATCAGCTCGCGATGGGTTGTCGTGTGCCGGCCCCGGCCGTCGTTTCGGAGCCCCTGGGTCGCGAGCCGCTCCTCGCCGGCCAGGTGGTTGATGAGCGTCGACTTGCCGACGCCGGACGAGCCGACCGCGGCGCCGGTCTTCCCACCCTCGAGGTGCGCGCCGAGCGCGTCGAAGCCCTCGCCGGTGAGCGTCGAGGTGACGTGCACCGGCACCCCGAACGTGACCGTCTCGACCAGCGTCACGGCCGTCTGGACGTCGGCGCACAGATCGGCCTTCGTGAGCACGACGACCGGGTCGGCGCCACTCTCCCAGGCCAGCGTCATGTACCGCTCGATGCGGCGCACATTCAGATCCTGGTTCAGCGACGTGACGAGGAAGAGCACGTCGACGTTGGCGGCGACCACCTGCTCGGCGGTCTCGTGGCCCGCCTGCTTTCGCCGGAAGGCAGAACGGCGGGGCAGGATGGCATCGATGGTGGCACGCTCGGCGCCGTCGGGGCGGTCGTAGGCCACCCAGTCGCCGACGGCCGGGACGCCGTCCCCGTCGCCGGCGGCATGCCGCAGCCGGCCGCGAACGCTGGCCCACACCTCGCCCTCCTCCGTGAGAAGGACGTATGCGCCCCGGTGCTGAATGGCGACGCGGCCGGGGCGAAGGCCGGCGTCTGCGTGCTCCTGAAATGTGTCGGCGTGGGTCTCGCCCCAGCCGAGCGATGCGATGTTCAACGCGGGATCTCCTGAGTCGGGAATGACAGCGCTACGAGCGCCGGCACGGCCGGACTCGACGGGAGAGTGGTGCGTGGACCGGAGTCAGGCGGGGCGGCGCCGGGAGGCTGCTCGATCGGTCGTCATCATCTGTCCGCCTCCTTCGGTCGACTCCGGGTTCCGTCACACCCTAGCAGCAAGTGGTGCTTAGAGATAGCCCAATTCTCGGAGCCGGTCGGCGATCTCCTCGTCCTCGTCGCCCGCGATCGCGACGGTCTCGGCCTCCTCGGCGACGAGCGCGCGCAGCTTGGCGCGCAGGTCGTCGGCCACCTCGGGCCTGCGCCGGGCGAGGTTCGTGCGCTCGCCGGGGTCGGCGTCGAGGTCGTAGAGCGCCTCGGCCCAGCGGGCATCGTCGAACGACGTGATCAGCTTGTGGCGGCCGTCGCGGATGGCCCGCTGGCGGACGGGCGGCATCTTCGGCTCACCGGCGATCTCCATGGCGACGGGTCGGGCGGTGGGCTCGCCGCCGCCGCGGACCGAGCCGGCCAGGCTCTGCCCCTGCCACCCCGCTCCGGGATCGACGCCGGCCAGCTCCAGGATGGTCGGCGCGAGGTCGACATGGCTCACGGGCGTCCGCCGGTCGCCGGCGGCCACGCCCGGCCCGCGGAAGACCAGCGGCACGCGCACCAGCGGCTCGAAGAGCGTCTGGCCGTGGCCCCACAGATGCCGCGGCGCGAGGTGCAGGAGCCGCTTCGAGTCGGACCGGGCTCCGCGGTCGAGCGTCCACTGGGCCCACGGGATGACCGGCAGCCGCCGCACGGCCCGGCGGTGGAGCTCCTGCGTCCGAAGCGTGCGCGGCTCGAGCCGCGTGTTCTCGCCGTGGTCGCCGGTGAGGACGACGAGCGTGTCGTCTCCGGCCGCCTCGAGCAGCTCGCCGAGCCAGGAGTCGACCCCGGCGAACGCCCGCTCATAGGCGTCGCGTCCGAACCGGCGGCGGTCGAAGCTCGCCGGGTAGCGGCGCGGCATGTGGACGTCCCAGATGTGCAGCACCCCGAGGTACGGCCGCTGCCCCGCCTCCAGGCGCTCCACCTGCGCGATCGCCCGGGCGCCGAACCCGGAGTGCACCGACCGGTCGCCCGCCTCGCGGTACTCGACGTCCTCGAACCCGCGGAATGTCCCGACGGTCTGGAGCAGCGGCCCGGTGGCCGAGCACCAGGTCGCGTACCCGGCGGCCGACAGGCGCTCGGCGACGGTCGGCATGGACTCGGCGAGCCGGGTGCCGCGCAGTCCGCGCACGCCGTGCGAGGTCGGGTAGCGGCCGGTGAACATCGATGTGAAGGCGGGCGTCGTCGTCGGGCAGGTCGAGTAGCACGCCCTGAACGCCGCTCCCTCCTCGGCCAGGCGCGACGCCACCGGCCACTCGGGTCGCGGCCGGGCGAGCACGTCGGCCCGCAGGCAGTCGACGATCACCCAAAGGACGTTCACGGCGCCGCCACCGGCCGCGGTGCCGACCAGCCGAAATCGCGGCCGAGGAGCTCGGCCAGCTCGCGGTTGGGCCCCTCGAAGCGGGCCTCGAGGAACCCTCGGGCGGCGTCGCTCATCGGCGGGTAGGGCCGCTGGTTTCGCACCGGGAACGGCGGCACCTCGCCCGCTTCGAGGCCGAGGAACTCGAGCACCGTGCCCGTGACGCGGCCCGGATCTGCGAAGAGCTCCTCGCTCGAGACCACAAGGAGGCGCTCCGGTGGGACGTGCTCGTGCCAGCGCCGCAGCTGCTCGGCGTAGAGGCCGCGCGCCGCGTAGGACTGGTGGCGGTGAGCATGGCTGCGGTACGCGCGGTCGGTGAGCAGGCGCCCGTCCTCGTGCGCCAGCCGCTCCGGCTCGGCCCGAAGGGCCTCCTCGAACCCGAGCGGCTCGTGACCGTCGCGCACGGAGAGCTGGTAGTGCGAGTACGCGCGGGCGACCGGGTCGCGCAGGAGCGCGACGAGGCGCACGTCAGGCAGCGCCTCCGCGACGCGCGCAGGCACGGCAGGATGGAAGAGGTAGTACGGGCTCGCCTCGCCGGTCAGCCGTCCGCGCGCTGCGGCGACCGGCGGGAAGTGGCTTCGGTACCAGCGCAGGCTGCGGAAGCTCTGCTGGTCGAAGTAGTGGATCTCCTTGTGGCTCGGTGGAGCCACGCCCGGGTGGTCGCAGAGCTGGGCGAAGAGCGACGTCGACCCCGCCCGCTGCGCGCCGATCACGAGGAAGTCGGGCAGGCGGCGGGCGCCCGCCGTCGCGAGGCGGGCCCGGCGGCGGACGCGCACGGAGGTGTTTCCCACGTCGCGCATCGTACCGGCGGCCGGACGCCGGCCCGCCGGTGATGGAGTACCGTGCTGCCCATGGATCTCGGCCTCGAGGGCACCGCGGCGATCGTCGGCGGCGCCTCGGCCGGGATGGGCTTCGCGATCGCCGAGGCCCTCGCGGCCGAGGGCTGCTCGGTCACGATGTGCGCCCGGGGCGAGGGCCGGCTCGAGGAGGCGGCCGCCCGCATCCCCGGCGCGATCGGGATCGCCGGCGACGTCCGCGACCCGGCGCTGCTCCAGCGGCTGGTCGACGAGACCGTCGCGGCCCGCGGCCGGCTCGACATCGTGGTCAACAACGCCGGCGGGCCCCCGCCCGGCACATTCGAGTCGACCGCCGACGACGCCTGGGCCGACGCCTTCGAGCTGTCGCTGCGGTCGGTCGTGCGGCTC
>DATAEI010000097.1:0-13327 GCA_036258075.1 Gaiellales bacterium | reverse complement strand
CTCCAGACGGAGCGCGACGCCCGCGGGCGCCGGATGGTCTCGGTCGACGAGGTGCAGCGCCTCGGCGGCCACATGCCGACCCGGGCGGGCGACGCCTTCTCGGCCCGAAACCGCTTCGAGGGCATCGTCGAGTCGGTGGAGGTGACGGGCGTTGTCGCCCAGGTCGTGATTCGGGCCGGCCCGTATCAGGTCGTCTCGATCGTGACCCGCGACGCCGTCGAGGAGCTGGGCCTCACGCCGGGCGTGCCCGCCGTCGCGACCGTCAAGGCAACGTCCGTGATGATCGGGAGGACGTGAGTATGCGAAGCCGGACCATGCTGGGTGCGCTGCTCGCAGCCCTGCTGGCCGCGACGGGATGCGGCGGCAGCTCGTCGGGGGACGGCTCGGGCGGATCGTCGGCGCCCATGGGCGGCACCCTCACGGTGTTCGCGGCGGCGTCGCTGACCGAGGCGTTCACACAGCTCGCGACGACCTACGAGGCGGCGCACCCCGGCTGGACCGTGAAGCTCAACTTCGCCGGCTCGGACCAGCTCGCGGCCCAGATCGAGCAGGGCGTGCCCGTCGACGTCTACGCCGCGGCGAGCCCGAAATATCCCGAGGAGCTCCAGGGCAAGCACCTGCTGGGCGACACCACCGACTTCGCCACCAACTCGCTGATCCTGGTCGTGCCCCCCGACAACCCGGCTCACATCACATCGGTCGAGGATCTGAAGAACGGCGCGAAGCTCGTGGTCGGCGATCCGGCCGTGCCGGTCGGCTCGTACACCGAGACCGTCCTCGCCAACCTCGGGATCTCGGGCTCCGACCTCAACATCGTGAGCACGGAGCAGGACGTGAAGAGCGTGCTGTCGAAGGTCGAGCTGGGCGAGGCCGATGCCGGGTTCGTCTACGTCACCGACGCGCTGTCCGCGGGCGACAAGGTGAAGCAGCTCCAGCTCCCGGCGGCCGCCCAGGCCACCGCGACCTACCCCATCGGCATCGTGTCCGCGAGCACGCAGACTGAGGCAGCGCAACAGTGGATCGACCTCGTAACGGGACCGGACGGCCAGAAGGTGCTGCGGCATCTCGCCTTCGGGCCTCCGCCTTCCGCGTAGCAACCGCTGCCGCGGTCGTCATCGCGGCGGCCTTCTTCCTGCTGCCGATGATCGGGATCGTGCGCCAGGGCGACCTGGGCTCGGGCCTCGGCTCGCCGTTCGCGACGGATGCGCTTCGGATCTCGCTCGAGCTCTCCGCGGTGTCGCTGGCGGCGATGGTGCTGGTCGGCACGCCGGCCGGCTACTGGATGGCGACGCACGACTTCCGCGGGAAATCGGTGGTCGCGACCATGTTCGAGCTGCCGCTCGTCCTGCCGCCGGCGGTGGCCGGCCTCGGGCTCTTCGCCGCCTTCGGCCGCACCGGCATGCTGAGCGGAGAGCTTGACGCGCTCGGGCTCGACATCCCCTTCACACCGGCCGCGGTCGTGATGGCCATGACCTTCGTGGCCGGCCCGTTCTACCTGCGCCAGGCCGAGGCGGCGTTCTCGGCGGTCGACCGCGACCTGCTGGCGGCCGCGCGCACGCTCGGGGCGGGGCCCGCGAAGGTGTTCCTGCGGGTCGCCGTGCCGCTCGCGTCGGCGGGGCTCGGCGCCGGCGCAGCGCTCGGCTGGGCGCGGGCGCTGGGCGAGTTCGGCGCGACCATCATGTTCGCCGGCAGCCTCCAGGGCGTCACGCAGACCGCGCCGATCGCCATCTACCTCGGCTTCGAGCGCGGCAGCTTCGACGAGGTGTACGGCCTGGGAGCCGTCCTCATCGCCATCAGCGCGGCGGTGCTCCTGGCCGCCAAGCTCATCGCCCGCGGGAGGCTGCCGCGCTTCGCGCCCAGCTGACCCATCCGCTGCGCGACTTCGCGCTCGACGCCGAGATCGAGGTCGAGCGCACGCTTGCCGTCATCGGCCCGTCCGGCGCCGGGAAGACCACGCTGCTGCGCCTGATCGCGGGGCTCGAGCGGCCACAGGCCGGGACCGTCGTGTGCGGCGGCGAGTGCTGGCTCGGCGACGGCACCTGGGTCCCGCCCGAGGGCCGCCGGGTGGGCTTCGTGTTCCAGGACTACGCCCTCTTCCCGCACATGTCGGTGCACGCGAACGTCGCCTTCGAGGCGCGGGCCGATGTCGACGGGCTGCTCGAGCGGCTCCGGATCGGCCACCTGGCCGCCGCGCGGCCCGGGCGGCTTTCGGGCGGCGAGCGCCAGCGGGTGGCGCTGGCCCGGGCGCTCGCGATCCGGCCGCGCGCGCTTCTCCTTGACGAGCCGCTCACGGCGCTCGACCCCTCGACGCGGTCGACTGTCGCCGCGGAGCTCGCCCAGGTGATCGAGGACGCCGCGGTGCCGACGATCGTCGTCACCCACTCCTATGAGGAGGCGGTGATGTTCGCCGACCGGGTGGCCGTGATGGACCGCGGGGAGATCGTCCAGCACGGGCGCGCCGCCGAGGTGGTGGAGGCTCCGGCGTCGGCGTTCGTGGCCGAGTTCGCGGGGATCAACTACCTGCTCGGCACGGCCGCCGGGACGACGGTCCGCCTCGACGGCGGCGAGACGATCCGCACGCCCGATCCTGCCGAGGGCCGCGTAGCCGTCCTGGTCGCGCCGTGGGAGATCACGCTCGCCGTGGCCGACGCCGGGGCCGACTCCGCGCTGAACCGGATCCCGGCCCGGATCGACCGCGTCGTCGTGGTCGGGAACCGGGCCCGGGTCACGCTCGGCCGCGTCGTCGCCGAGGTGACGCCGGAGTCGGTCGAGCGGCTCGGGCTGCGGCCGGGGCTCGACGTCGTGGCGGTGTGGAAGGCGACCGCGACGCGCGTGGTTCCGGCCGGCCGGCACGGGTAGCGCCCGGTTGCGTTTCGCGACGCCGCTCGTATCCTGAACCTGGTCTGGGGTGCAATTCCGCCTGGGGGCGGGGAAGGGGGCGGCTCTATGCGGTACGGCCCGATGCGAAGGATGCTCGGCGTCGGCGGAGCGGTGGTCGCGATCGGCGCGCTGTCGGGCTCTGCGGCCCAGGCAGCGCCCCCGGGGACTGTCGTCGCCTGGGGCGACAACGCTGACGGGCAGCTCGGGAACGGCACCTTCTCGGCCCACATCACCCCGCAGGCCGTCCACAACCTCACCGACGTGAAGCAGCTCCGCGGGGGTCGCGAGCACGCGATCGCGCTCCGCACGAACGGCACGGTCTGGGGCTGGGGGCACAACAACTACGGGCAGGTCGGAGACGGCACCACGACCAACCGCAACCTGCCGGTGCAGGTGGCGGGCCTCACCGACGTGAAGCAGATCTCGACCGGCCACTACCACAGCATGGCGCTCAAGACCAACGGCACGGTCTGGAGCTGGGGCTGGAACCACTTCGGCCAGCTGGGCGACGGGACGACCACGAACCGGCACGTCCCGGTGCGGGTGGCCGACCTGACGAACGTCATCCAGATCGCCGGCGCCCGCGACCACGCGCTGGCGCTGCGCTCCGACGGCACCGTGTGGGCCTGGGGCGACAACGAGTTCGGAAACCTCGGCAACGACTCGCACACGCAGAGCAACGTGCCGGTGCGCGTGAGCGGCCTCAAGAACGTCGTCGCCATCGCGGGCGGCCGCGACCACTCGCTGGCCGTGAAGGCCAACGGCAGCGTCTGGGCGTGGGGCTGGAACCGCTACGGCCAGCTCGGCGACGGGTCCACCACGAACCGCTCCGTCCCGGTGCGTGTTGCGCTCCCGACGACGCTGCGGATCGTGCGCGTCACGGCCGGCGCCGACCACAGCGTCGCGCTGAGCGCGGCCGGCCGCGTCTGGTCGTGGGGCCAGAACTCGTTCGGCCAGCTCGGCGACGGCACGGGCGTCGAGCGGCACCGGCCGGTCCGGCTGAGCTCGATCTCGAACATCATCCAGATCGGCACCGGCCGCCTCCATACGCTCGCGGTGAGCGCGGGCGGCGCCGTGTGGGCCTGGGGCGACAACGACTTCGGCCAGCTCGGCGATGGCTCGCACACCGACCGGCGGGCGCCGGTGCGGGTCGCGAGCATCACGACCGGTGAGCGGGTCGCGGGCGGCCGCGACTACAGCGTCGCGCTGGTGGGGTAGCCGCGGCGGGAACCCTTCCGGCGCCGCGCGGAAACTGCGGCCACCTGCACCCGCCGACCGACCGCTGCCGGCGGACGATCACGCTCGTGCCGGGCACGGCGGCCGTCTGCACGATCGAGCTCACGGCGGGCCGCGGCTGCCGGATTCGCTAGAAGCCGCCCGTCGCCGACGGCGTGCAGCTTCCGCCGCCGGTGTTCGAGCTGCAGGTGTGGAACGAGCCCGTCTGCGAGAGCAGCCCGGTGGCGGTCGTTGTCGGCGTGTAGACGGCGGTGCCGGAGATCGTCGGGTCCTGGGTGCCCGCCGAGCGGGACCCGAACGTCACCGTGAGCACCGTGTTCCCGCTCGACCAGGCGAACGTCGTGGTGTAGCGGGCGGCCCGGTTGATCGACAGGCCTGTCAGCGTGCCGACCGTCGTCGCAGACGCGGTCGAGCACGTCGTCCCGGTGCCCGTCACGCCGACCATGATCGTGCCGCCGGTGTTCGTGCACACGGTGTCCGTGGCGACGGGGCCGCTGGCTGTCGTGATCGCCTGGTTGAACGTGATCGTGATCGTGTCGCCCTGATCGAGCCGGCCGGCGATCCCGCCGTTCGCGAGCACGATCGACTGGGCCACGACGCCGAGCCGCACGGCGACCGTCGGGTTCCCCGCCTGGCTCGACCAGGTGCCGTACGTCGTCGTGACGCGGTAGCACTCGATGGTGCCCTGCGGCGTGAACCGGCCGGTGTCGGTGGCGCTCGTCCCGGCCGTCGTGGTGAGGGCTGCGAAGGTGGCCGCCGTGCAGTTCGTGGATGTGCCGTTGGCGGCCGCGGCGATCGCGTAGCCGCTGCCGTTCGTGCCGGCAGTCCACGAGAGGTTGACGTCGTGCCCGGAGGCGACCCCGTTCAGGGCGCTCGGCGCGCCGAGGCTCCGGGTCGAGAGCGTCTGCGATGCCGTCGCCGGGCCCGAGAACGCGGCGAAGGCGACGGCCGAGCCGGCGAGGAGCGCGGCGCAGGCGGCGGCGAGGATCGCGCGCGCCCGCCGCCTCACGCGTCGGCCTCCTCCGGCCTCCGCCAGATCGAGTGCAGCGCGGCGGCGGCGAGCAGGACCGGGACGAGCAGGACGGAGACGACGTGCACCCACGGCCCGCGGAGCATCCGGATCGCCGAGCCGGCGTGCGGGACGACGCCCACCATGCGCCATGCGGTCGTGCCGTGAAGGCGCGCGTGCCACGGGTCGGGAGCCGAGTTGGCGTCGCCCTTCGTCACGATCACCGGGTGCGGGCCGGGGTTGATCACGCGGACGACCCGGTGGGTCTCGACGCGGTCGCCGGGGATCGGCGCGTGGAAGCTCAGCACCTGGCCGGCGCGGACGGCGGTGAGGGGCTCGGGGACGACGACGAGCAGGTCGCCCGGCTCGAACACCGGCTCCATCGAGCCTGAGAGCACGGTCTCGACCTGGAAGAGGCCGAGCCGGGGGCCGAGCGTGACGGCCGCGAGCCCGGCGACCGCCAGGGCGAGGACGAGCCACATCGCGACGGCGACGGCGCCGCGGAGGGCCCGCCGCACGGGCCCGATCCGCTCGGCGGCGGCGGCCTTCTCGGCGGGGGCCGGCACGTCGATGACGACGGCGGCAGGGGTGCCTGAATGGGTGCGGGGGGAGTCGGTGTGCACGGCGCGTGGCTCACCGGGGAGGCGTGGCGGCCGGGGCCGCACGCCTCGATGCGGTGCTACCTGCCTACTTGTTCGTGCCGGCGCGCTGCGTGCCGGTGAACGTGTACTGGATCGTCGACGACTGGTTCTGGAACGTGTTGCCGGCCGCCGACGGGAAGCTCAGCGTGACCCGCAGGTGATCGGTCACGCCGTTGGTGAGCGCCGTCAGGTTGCTCAGCGTCAGGTTCGAGCCGACGACCGGCCGGCTGGCGAGGACGGTCGACGTCGTGCCGGAGCACGTGTACGTGTAGGCCGGCGCGGTGCCGCCCTCCGTCCACGCGTTCGAGCAGCGGTCGATGACCATCTGCAGGCCGTTGGTCGCGTCCGTGTCCAGCAGCGAGGTGGTCGTCGCGGCGGTGGTCAGCGTGATCGCGGACAGGTCGATCGAGCCCGAGTTGATGAGGTCGACGCTGCGCTGGATGGTGTCGCCGGGCGCGATGTTCGAGGCGCCGACGGTCAGGCGGTTCGTCGCCGCGCCGGTCGCACCGAGCGCGATGGTGACGGTGCCGGACGAGACGCTCTGGCTGGCGCTGGTCGAGCTGGTGAACGTCGCGAACGTGCCGAGGCCGGCGATGCTGGCCGCGGCGGCGACGATCGCAAGCGACACGAGCAGCTTGCGGCGCTGGGCGGACGCCCAGCCGGGACGACGGTTCATGATGTCTCCTGGGGTGGAACGACGAGTAGGCGGTTGGGGGGCCGCTCTGCCGTCCCCTATCGGCCGCGGCGCGGCCGGTCGTCGCTCCCCCGAACGAGGGATCCGCGCACGCAGCGTCTCCGGATTCGCTACGCCGGGTCGGCGTCGTGGCCGTGCGACGCGGCGAGGCCGAGGCGCTCGACCGTGTCTGCGCCGCAGTCGTACTGGACGAGCACGGCCGCCTCGTCGCCGACGACCCAGCCGTCATGGCCGGGCGCGACGACGACCGCCGCCGGAGCGTCGAACTCCTCCCGGCAGCCGTCGGCGTACTCCACCGCGATCCGCCCCTGCACGAGCATGCCCACGTGGGCGTGCATGCACAGGTCGCTTCCCGTCACCGGGCGCATGTCCGTCGACCAGCGCCATCCGGGCGGGTAGACGATCCGCTTCAGGTGCCCGCCGGCCCCCACGGCCACGTCGTCCACCGTGAGGCCGCCGACCTCCGTCCGGGTCGCGCCCCTGAGCGGCCCCTCGAGGATGCTCATCGGCGGATTGTTGCACGCTTCTTCGACGACCGCCCGAGCGCCTCGTAAGCCCCTAGCGTACTAGTCAAACCACAAGTACGCTCGAACGAGAGTGCTGGACGCCACTCTCAGGAACCGCGGGACGGCCCGCCGGGTGATCGCCATCGCCGCGCTGGCGCTGCTCATCGGCGCTCCGCCGGCCGCCGCGGTGAACTCCGCGCAGCCGGGCATCGTCGCGAACGAGCCCGCCACGGGCACGCCGGCCGTGCTCGACGGCGTCGTGAACGCGGTCGCCCAGATCGGCGGCAGGATTGTCGTCGGAGGCAGCTTCACACGCGTGATGGAGCCGAGCGGCCACGTCTTCCAGCGCACCGGCATCTTCGCGTTCGACCCCGCCACCGGCCTCGTCGACCCGGCGTTCGACCCGACGCTCGCAAACGGGATCGTGAGCACGCTCGCGGCCGGCCCCGACGGCGGGTCGGTCTTCGCCGGCGGGACGTTCGACACCGTGAACGGCCAGCAGGAGAAGCGGCTCGTCAAGCTCAGCCTGGCGGACGGCTCGATCGTCCCCGGCTTCCAGGCCGTGCTGAGCGGGAGCTGGGTCGAGGACTCCGACGTCCGCGGGAACACGCTCTACATCGGCGGGGCCTTCACGTCGGTGAACGGCGTCACCCGCGGCCGCTTCGCGGCGGTCAACGCGACCACCGGCGCGGTCGATCCGAACGTCGCGCTCGACTTCACCGACAAGCGCCTGGGCAAGCTGCGCGTGGCGCACTTCGACATCAGCCCCGACGGCACGAAGCTCGTCGCCACGGGCACCTTCACCAAGGTCGACGGGCTCGACCGGCCGCAGATCGCGATGATCGACCTCTCGACGACGCCGGCGTCGGTGTCGTCCTGGCAGACCGACGCGTTCGCGCCGATGTGCGCGACCCGGTTCGACACCTACGTCCGCGACGTCAGCTTCGCGCCCGACGGCTCGTACTTCGTCGTCGCCAACACCGGCGCGTACTTCGGGGGGCCGAGCGCCGGCGTCATCTGCGACTCGGTGCAGCGGTGGGAGTCAGGGGCGTCCGGCCCCGGCCAGCAGCCGACCTGGGTCGACTACACGGGCGGCGACAGCCTGACCCAGGTCGCCGCCACGGGCTCGGCCGTCTACGTCGGCGGCCATCAGCGCTATCTCAACAACCCGTTCCTCGCCGACGCCCCCGGCGCGGGCGCCGTGCAGCGCATGGGCATCGCCGCGCTCGATCCGGTGAACGGCCTCCCGTATACGTGGAACCCCGGCCGCTACCCGCGTGGCTCCGGCGTGTGGGCGTTCCTCGGCACGGCCGACGGCCTGTGGGTCGGAAGCGACACGGACTACGTCGACTTCGCCTACCGGCCCAGGCTCGCCTTCCTCCCGGTCGCCGGCGGCAAGAACGTGCCGCCGGCCGTATCCGGCGCGCTGCCGGGCGAGCTGTATACCGTCGGCGGCGGCGTGACCTCCGTGAAGCGGTCGTTCGACGGGACGACCGCCGGGGCCCCCACGCCGGTCACGGGCGCCGGGCTGGCGTCGGCAGACATCCGCGGCGCCTTCATGCTCTCCGGGCACCTGTACCTGGCCTGGCGGGACGGGCGCCTGGACGTGCGCCCGTTCGACGGCACGACCGCGGGGACCGCGAAGGCGATCGACCTGAACGGCCTCACCGCGAGCGCCTTCCCGGTGGCGAAGCTCACGGGCATGTTCTTCGCCGACGGCCGCCTGTACTACACCGTGAACGGCGACCGCAGGCTCTTCTGGCGCTGGTTCGAGCCGCAGAGCCGGATCGTCGGCGCGCAGCGGTTCGTCGCCTCGGGCAACGGCGACGGCCTGGACTGGAGCACCGCCCGCGGCGTCACCGCGGCCTCGGGAAAGGTCTACTACGTCCGGGCCGGGACGCTCTACGCGATGGACTTCGCGGCGGGTGCGCCCGTCGCCGGAACCGAGACGGCCGTCAGCGGCCCTGCGACCCTCGACGGTCAGACCTGGTCGGGACGCGGCATGTTCGTGAACGCGCCCTAGCGGCGGCCTAGAGCCGCGACCGGATCGCCCACAGATCCGGAAAGGCCGGGCGAAAGAGCGTCGAGCGCAGGTAGTCGACGCCGGCGGAGCCGCCGGTGCCCTGCTGGCGGCCGATCGTCCGCTCGACCATCTTCACGTGCCGGTAGCGCCATTCCTGGATGCCCTCGTCGATGTCGACCATCCGCTCGCACACCTGGGCCCGGGACGGGTCGGTCCGGTAGAGCTCGACCAGCCCGTCCTGGACCGCCTCCGGCGGCCGGCCGGTGAGGCCGGCGTACGCCAGGAACGACTGGTAGAGGCTCGGCCGGTCCATGGCTGCGGCGATCCGGTCGCGGGCCGGGCCGTCCGGGTGGTCGGCGAGCACCTCGCGGTCGCGCCGGCCGAGCACGGCCTCGAGCTCGCGGAACTGGGCCGACTGGAAGCCGCTCGCGCGCTCGAGCCGGCCGCGGAAGCTCCCGAACGCGAGCGGCGTCATCGTCTCGAGCACGTCCACCTGGGCGACGACCGTCTTCAGGATCGTGAGGATCCGCTTCATCGCCGCGAGCGCGGTCGCGGTGTCGCCGGTCTCGAGCGCCCGCTGGAGGTGCTCCGCCTCGTGCAGGAGCACCTTGAACCAGAGCTCGTACACCTGGTGGATGACGATGAACAGGAGCTCGTCGTGCTCCGGGCCGTCTGACAGCGGCTCCTGGCACGCCAGGAGCTCGTCCAGGTGGAGGTAGGACGTGTACGTGAGCGCCGGATGCTCCACGGCCGGAAGATAGTTGGTTAACTCCCGCGCATGAGCGACGCGCGCAGAGCCCTCGTCACCGGCGCCGGCACCGGGATCGGCGCGGCGACGGCGATCCGCCTCGCGGCCGGCGGGCATGCGGTGGCGCTCGTCGGCCGCCGGCTCGAGCCGCTCGAGGCCACCGCGGAGGCGATCGAGGCGGCCGGCGGACGGGCGGTGCCGCTCGCCGCCGACGCCGGCGACCCGGCCCAGGCCGCCCGCGCGGTCGCGGACGCCGTGTCGGCGCTCGGCGGCCTCGATGTCCTGGTGCTGGCCCACGGCGTGGGCGGCTCCGCACCGGTGGCCGAGGACACGCCCGAGGGCTGGGACGAGGTCGTCCGCATCAACCTCACCGGCGCCTTTCTCGTCGCCCGGGCTGCGCTGCCGCACCTCGAGGACGGCGGCGGGTCGATCGTGACCGTCGCTTCGACGAACGCCTGGGTCGCGGGGCCGGGGTGGGCCTCCTACTGTGCGTCGAAGGCGGGCCTCGCGATGCTGACCGCCAGCATCGCCAACGACTACGGCCCCCGCGGCGTCCGCGCGAACTGCGTCTGCCCGGGTTGGGTGAGAACCCCCATGGCCGACGGCGACATGGACGAGGTCGCCGCACGCTGGGGCACGGATCGCGACGGCGCCTACCGCCTCACGAGCTCCTCCACGCCCCTCCGCCGCCCCGCCGAGCCGGCCGAGATCGCCGCCGTCGTCACGTTTCTCGCCGGTCCGGACGCGAGCTACGTGAACGGCGCGACCATCGCCGTCGACGGCGGCGCGACGGCCGTCGACGGCACGTCGGTCCCGTTCCACGGGTCGGAGCTCCTCGCAGCTGCGCGCGGCGAGGCTCCTTGATTCCGTCCTCCCCGTGACCGACAATCCCGGGCACCGTGAGGGTCTTCTTCGCGACGGACATCCATGGGTCCGAGACGTGCTGGCGCAAGTTTCTGAACTCCGGCACGCACTACGAGGCCGATGTGATGATCCTGGGCGGCGACATGACGGGCAAGGCGCTCGTGCCGGTGATCCACGACGGCGGCGAGCGCTGGCACGGAACGCTCCAGGAGCAGCGCCGCGATCTCGCCGGCGAGGACGCGGTCGCCGCGTTCGAGCTCGACGTGATCAGGCGCGGCTACTACCCGTTCCGCACGACCCCTGATGAGCTCGCCGAGCTCGAGTCCGACCCCGACCGGCTCGACGACCTCTTCCACAAGGAGATGCTCGGGACGGTCGAGCGCTGGATGGCGATGGCCGAGGAGAAGCTGGCCGGGCACCCGCAGCGCGTCTTCGTCTGTCCGGGGAACGACGACCAGTTCGAGGTCGACGACATCCTCGCCGCGGCCAAGCGGGTCGAGCTGGCGGAGGGCCGGGTCGTCGAGGTCGGCGACTACCAGATGGCCTCGACCGGCTGGTCGAACGTCACGCCGTGGGCGACCTACCGGGAGGAGCCCGAGGACGTGCTCCTCGAGCGCATCCGCGGCGTGACCCGGCACCTCACCAACCCGCCCGAGCGGGTCATCTTCAACCTGCACTGCCCGCCCTACGCGTCCGGCCTCGACGACGCGCCCGGCCTGAAGGAGGACCTGACGCCCAAGCACGGCGGCCATGCGCCCGAGCCCGTCGGCTCGAAGGCGGTGCGCACGGCGATCGAGGAGACGAAGCCGGCGCTCGCGCTGCACGGCCATATCCACGAGGCGCGCGGCCACGCCCGCATCGGGAACACCCTCTGCATCAACCCCGGGAGCGCCTACGAGCAGGGAGAGCTGCTCGGCGCGCTGATCGAGCTGAACGGCAAGAAGGTCAAGAGCTTCGTGCTCACGTCCGGCTAGTCATCGAGAGAAGGGAGGGGCCTTGGCAAGTGCAGACATGCCTGTGGAGCGCACGATGTTCGTGCGGAAGGCCACGGGCCTTGTGAAGGGGTGGTCGGTCTTCGACGCCTTCATCTACTCGGCGTTCGCCATCAACCTGATGGCGCTCGGCTTCGGATACGCGTTCACGACGACGGCGTTTCTCCCCAAGGGCGCCCTGATCGCGGCCATCATCCTCTCCGGCCTGTTCATCGTCTTCGAGGTGCTCGTCTACGCCTCGATGATCGCCGTCATGCCCCGCGCGGGCGGCGATTACGTCTGGCAGACGCGCGTGTTCGGCGGCGGCGTCGGATTCGTCCTCGCCGCCACCGGCTGGTGGTTCATCCTGTGGCACTGGGTCCCGATCTACGCCCAGATCCTCGCCATCGAGGTGCTCCAGCCGGTGCTCACGATCCTCGGGTTCACCGGGACGAGCGCCTTCCACGCCGACTGGTGGCCGTACTCCACCACCGACGGCAACGGGATCTTCGTCGCCTCGCTCGTCACGGCCGGAATCGCGACCGCGGTCGTGGCGATGGGCATGCGCACGTACGCGCGCGTCCAGAAGTGGTGCTTCTACGGCGGCATGCTCGGGCTCGTGATCATGCTCGGGATCTTCCTCACGCACTCGAAGTCCGACTTCATCACCGCCTACAACACGAGCGCCCACAACCTCTACGGCGTCCACGGCGACGCCTACCACGGGCTGATCTCGGCGAGCGACAAGGCCGGGACGTCCAGCTATCCCGGCTTCAGCTCCTTCCCGTTCAAGGAGACGTTCCTGCTCCTGCCCTTCATGGTCTTCTACAACCTGTGGCCGAACTGGGGCGCGACGCTCTACGGCGAGGTCCGGGGCGCCTCTGACTTCCGCAAGAACATCTATGCGATGGGCGGAGCTCTGATCGCGACGACGATCGCCGCGGTGATCATGCTCTCGCTCTTCGCCAAGACGTTCGGCTGGGACTTCTACAACGCCTCGAACAACGGCTACTGGAGCGGGGAGGGGCCGCTCGGCATCTTCCCGTACCCGGGTCTCCTGACCGCTTTCCTGATGGACGGCGCGTTCTGGCAGTTCCTGCTTATCTCACTGCTGGCACTGTGGTTCTTCGGCTGGGTCGGGACCGTCTTCCTCTCCTCGACGCGGGTGGTGTTCGCCGCGGCGTTCGACCGCGTGCTCCCGGAAGCCGCGGCCAAGGTGACGAGGAACGGCGTTCCCATCGTCGCGATCATGCTCATGCTGATCCCCTCGATCCCGATCGCATACTTCTACGCATACAACACTGACTTCTACAGCTGGACACTCGCGGCGACGCAGGTCATTGCGATCACGTTCGCGGGCTCCGCGATCGCCGCGTTGATCTTCCCGTGGCGGCGGCCAGACGTCTACAACGCTTCGCCGATCGCGCGGTACAAGGTCGCCGGCCTGCCGCTCATCAGCGTCGCCGCGTTCGCGTTTCTCGTGATCCTCGGCTTCGCGCTCTACGAGTGGTTCACGAACGACCTCTACGCGGTCAACGACCGCAACACGCTCATCTACATGGGCAGCTTCTACGTGCTGGCGCTCGTCATCTACTTCGGCTCCCGCCTCTACCGGCGGAACCAGGGCATCGACATGCGGATGGTGCACTCGGAGATTCCGGCCGAGTAGTCGAAGCTTCGACGGGGCGCGCCGCAGCGGCGGCGCGTCCCGTCAATCTGCCCGCTGGACGTCCTCGAGAAGCCGCTCGAAGTCGG
>DATAEI010000096.1:0-6271 GCA_036258075.1 Gaiellales bacterium | reverse complement strand
CGGAGGCTCAGTCTAGAGGCAGCCGGCGCCGGCCGTGGTCAGGCGGTGACCAGTGTCGTGGCCTGAAACGACAATCGGCCGCTTCTGTGACCGTCGCGTGACCTCTCGCCCAGACCCGTCGCTCGCACCGCCCCCGCCGGGCGCAGGGATCAGCCGGCGGAGCGGCCGCACGCCGCGACGGCGCCCGAGCGAAGCAGCGCCACCAGCGGTTCGAGATCCTGCGGCGGCTCGTCGCCGGCGCCTGTGAAGGGAATCGTGTCCCGCACCAGCCGGTGGAGCTTCGTGGTCGCGCGCCCGAGCGCGCGTGGCCGGCGCAGGTCGACGGCCTGGGCGGCGATGACGAGCTCGATCGCCGCGATGCGCCGGCCGAGCCCCACCATCTCGTCGAGGCGGCGCGCACCGAGCGGTGCCATCGTGATCCGGTCCTCGATCCCCTCGGCGATGCTCGTCGTGGCGACCTCGAACGAGACCGGCTGCGCGAGCAGTCGGGCCTCGGCGGTGAGCGCCGCGGTGGCGACTCCGAACTTCGACAGGGCGTCCTCGGGGGACGACGGGTCCGCCGACAGGCCGAGCGCCAGGCCCGAGAACTGGCTCGCGAGCAGCTTCAGCGACCGCTCGCAGGCGGACGTTAGGGCCGGGGCGAGCGCGATCCGGACCAGGTCGAGCGCGGCGGCCAGCGGCAGGACGTCGAAGTTCGCGACCGAGATGAAGCGCCGTTCCTCGGCGACGAGCAGCGGGTTCTGCTGCGAGGCATTGAGCTCGATCGCCATCATGGCCTCGGCATGGCCGAGCGCCTCTCGGGCCGCGCCGTGCACCTGGGGAAGGGTGCGGAACGTGAGTGGATCCTGGAGGTTCCGGGCGGCGCCCTCGTCCCACAGGTAGCTGCCGTCGAGCAGCTCCCGCAGCCGGTCGACGGCCGCAGCGAGGCCGGGATACGGGCGGGCCCGCGCGACCGCCGGGTGGATGATGGTCAGGTTCGCGGCGAACGCCTCGAGGTCGAGTGCCCCGCAGACCTCGAGCGACTCGAGCAGCACGCGGCAGTCGGCCAGCGCCAGGGTCGCGATGGCGGTCGCAAACGCGTTCGAGCTGACGAGCGAGAGCGTCTCGCTTCGCGTGAGTGCGAAGTCGCCGACGACGGCGTGGGCCAGGTCGGCCATCGGCGCCAGGTCGGCCTGGCCGACCGAGCCCAGCGTCCGCACGGCCGGCTGCTCGCCCGCGTTCAGGGCGTCCACCAGCCGCTGGGCCAGCTCCGGGCGAACGGCGTTCGTCCCCTTCGCGAATGCGTTCACCAGCCAGAGCAGGGTCGCTCGCACCACGTCCTCCGAGGCGTGCGGGCCCTGGCCCACCCGGTGACTCGGCAGCAGCAGGTGGGTGAAGCGCTCCATCTCCGCGGCGCTCATCGAGACGCGCTTGTGGGCGCCGACCCCGGTCGTGAGGCCGTACACCTCCGATCCCGTGCGCACCACCTCCTGCACGATCCGCGGGCCTTCGGCCATCCGCTCGACGGCCTCCGGCGCCAGCTCGACGCGACGGCCCCGGCGGGCCACGTCTTCGACACCCTGCGCCGACAGGTCGAAGCCGGTGACGACGAGCGGGTCGCTCACGCCACCCGCAGGTGCTCGAGCGCGTCGAGGTCGGGGTCGGCGCCGAGCCCGGCTCCGTCCGGACGCAGAAGCACGCCGCCGACCACGTCGACGGCGGACGGGAGCGGGAAGTCGCGCCGCTCCGCCGTCCAGCCGGGCGGATCGTAGGGCACCTCGAGGAACGGGCTCGAGGAGAAGCCGAGCGCGGCGTGCAGGTTCGCCAGGAGGCCGTGGCCGTGCGACCAGGTGTGCGGCGACCAGGAGCTGCCATGGGCGTCGGCCACCTCCGAGATGCGCCGGCAGCCTGCAATCCCGCCGGCGAGCACGACGTCGCACTGGATGACGTCGACGCCGCCGCGCACGATCAGGTCGCGGGCCTCGTGCTCCGTCCGCACCATCTCGCCGGCCGCGATGCGGATGCCGGTCGCGCGCTTCAGCTCGGCGTAGGCCTCGACGTCGGCACAGGGCAGGGGCTCCTCCAGCCAGTGGACGTCGAGCGGCTCGAGCGCCCGGGCGAGCTCCGTCGCGGTGCCGACGTCCCAGGCCGGCGTGCGGTCGCCGGGCATCCGCCAGCCCTGGTTGACGTCGACCATGATCGCCATGCCGGGCCCGACCGCCTCGCGAACAGCCGCCACCGTCTCGGCGGCCGCGGCCGGCCCGTCCGAGCCGACCCGCAGCTTCAGCGCGCGCCAGCCCGCCTCGCGCAGCGCCAGGCAGCGCCGCACCCGCTCGCCGGTCTCGACCCGCTCGCCGCTCGAGGCGTAGGCGGTGAGCGAGTCGTTGCGCGCGCCGAGCATGCGCCACAGCGGCTCGCCGGCGGCCCGTCCGACGAGATCCCACACGGCCACCTCGCACGTCCACGTGCGCCCGCCGTGGAAGTCGACCGTGCGGCAGATGTCGTTCACGGCCTCGGCGTCGCGCAGGTCGACCCCGCGCAGGTGGCGCTCGAGGGCGGCGCGGTCCGGGAGCGCGTCGCCGCTCGCATAGCCCACGGAGCCGTCGTCGGCGGTCACGATCGTGAGCGTCGCGTAGAGCTCAGTCCGCGGCTCGGGATCCCAGGCCGCGAAGAAGGGCGGGTCGAGCGGGAGCCGGTAGGCGCGCGTCTCGATCGAGGCCAGCCGCAACGGGTTACTGGCCCGAGTAGAACGCGTTGGTCGCGCTGTCGCGGAGATCGATGAGCTCGCGGACCCGGGCCGAGCGATCGTTCGAGAGCGCGTCGGCGATCGCCCGCCGGACGGCGTCGCGGTTTGCGGCACGCACGGCGGTCTCGTCGGCGGCGGCGGGATCGACCCAGACCGCGACCAGCACGACGAGCTCGGCCGCGTCCTCCTCCGAGAGCAGGCCATCGGCGACGCAGTCCATGACGCCCGCCGCGATGCCGAGCTGGGCCGCACCCCACGTGATGCGGCCATGGAGGTCGGTGCTGACCGTCTGCTTGTTGAGCACGATCGTCGCGGGCCGGACGGCGTTTCCCGCGCCGAGGCAGGCCATCACCGGAGCGTGGCCCGGGCCCGGCGTCGCGAACGCGGAGGCGGCCGCCGCGGCGGTGGGCGATCCCCGCCGCGCGATCACCACGTTCACGTGGCTGCCGTCGGGCACGGTGCCCGACCAGGCCTCGCCGAACCGTCCGTCGATCGGGTCGCGGCCGTCCATCGCGGACACGGTATCGAAGTGGCGGCCTACGTGAGATCGATCAGCGTGCGGACGCCGCCGCCCTCGCGCATGTCGGCGAACGCCCGGTCGATCTCGTCGAGCGGGTAGGTGGCCCCGACGAGCCGGTCGAGCGGCAGCCTGCCGTCGAGGAAGAGGTCGAGCAGCATCGGCATGTCCGTGTGCGGGCGGCAGGAGCCGTAGAGGCACCCGGTCACGATCTTCTCCTCGCGCACGAGGGCCGCGCCGGGCAGCTCGACGACGGCGTCCTCCGGCGGGATGCCGACGCAGACCAGCGTGCCGCCGGGGCGGACCGCGGCGTAGGCCGCGGCGACGACGCCGGGGGCGCCGCTCGATTCGATCGCGTAGTCCACGCCTGCGCCCGTCAGGTCGGCGATCGCGGTCGCGGCCTCGGCGGGGTCGACGGCGTGCGTGGCGCCGAGCTCGGTGGCGATCCCGCGCCGCGGTGCGGCCGGGTCGACGGCCACGATCGCGGCAGCGCCGGCCAGCCTGGCGGCCAGGATCGCCGACAACCCGACGCCGCCGGCCCCGAACACGGCCACCGAGCTGCCCGCCTCGACCCGGGCCCGGTTCAGCACCGCGCCGGCGCCCGTCGTGATCGCGCAGCCGACGAGCGCCGCGACCGGGAACGGGGCTTCGGGGCGGATGCGCACGCAGCTCGCCTCCGGCACGACCGTCCGCTCCGCGAACGTCGAGAGGAACGAGTAGTGGTGGACGCGCCGGCCGTTCAGCGAGAGCCGGGTCGTGCCGTCGAGCAGCGTGCCCGCCAGCAGCGCGGGAGCGGCGACGTCGCAGAGCGTCGGGCGCCCGCTCGTGCAGTACCGGCAGCGGCCGCATGCGGGAAGCCACGAGAGGACGACGTGGTCGCCCTCCTTGACGCTCGTCACGCCCGGACCGACCGCGGCGACGACCCCCGCGCCCTCGTGCCCGAGCACCGCCGGAAGCGGGCTCGGCGTGTCGCCGATCACCGTGTTCCAGTCGCTCCGGCAGACGCCGCTCGCGTGCAGGCGCACCTCGACCTCGCCCGGGCCGGGCGGCGCCAGATCGAGCTCCTCGATCGCGAAGGGCCGGCGGTAGTCGTGCAGGACGGCTGCGCGCATCTCGATCCGGGTTGTACCATCGCGGCATGCTCCGGGACGAGGCAGCACGCGCGCCGGTCGAGTACCACCAGATGCTCTGCCCGCCCGTGCCCGCGCCGGGCTTCCACGATCCCGGCGAGCTCGAACGGGTGTGGGGCGCGCAATGGGGCTCGCACGACGAGGTCGGCGTGCTGCACGACGTCCTCATGCGCCGCCCGGGCGACGAGCTGGCCCAGATCACGGCGGACGCCTGGGACGAGAGCGCGCAGGCGCTGGTCGACCCCGGCGGCGGCTGGTACTGGACCGACCGCACGCCGCCCGATCTCGACCGCGTCCGCGCCCAGCACCGCGGCCTGGTCGAGGCGCTCGAGGCGGAGGGCGTGACGGTGCACTACGCCGATCCACTGCCCGAGCGGTTCACGAAGGCGATCTACACCCGCGACCCGCTCATCTCGGTCCCCGGCGGCGTCGTGATCGGCCGCATGGCGCCGCTCATGCGCCGCGGCGAGGAGGCGAGCGTGACTCGGGCCGTCGCGGCGCTCGGCATCCCGATCCTCCAGACGATCGTCGGCACAGGGATGCTCGAGGGCGGGACGTTCGTGAAGCTCACCCCGAAGGTCGCCGCGTTCGGGACGTCGATCCGCTGCAACGCCGAGGCGGCCGAGCAGCTGCGCGACCTGCTGGCACGGCTCGGGATCGAGCTGATCGTGGTGCCGATGGGCGGGTTCTCGATCCACATCGACGCCCACTTCGGCATGGTCGACGCCGACAAGGCGCTGGTCGACGCGCCCGGCCTGCCGCACTGGTTCCTCGACCGGCTGGGTGAGCTCGGCATCGAGCCGATCTGGTGCCACCCCGGCGAGGAGTGGGGGATCAACTGCCTGGCGGTGCGCCCCGGCCGGGTGATCATGCCCGACGACTCGCCGCGGACCGCGGAGCTCCTCGACAAGCGCGGCGTCGAGGTCGTCCCGATCCCCTACGACGAGCTGCACAAGAACGGCGGCGGCGTCCACTGCTCCACCATGGAGCTGCGCCGCGACCCGGCGGCCTAGCCCTTCCCGGGGTTGAGCAGGCCCTTCGGGTCGAAGAGCTGCTTGATCCCAGCGTTCAGGCGCCGGCCGGCCGGCCCGAGCCGTTCGGGCAGGTGAGAGCGCTTGAGCAGGCCGATCCCGTGCTCGCCGGTGATCGTGCCGCCCAGCTCGAGCGCCAGCGCGAAGAGCTGCTCGCAGGCCGCCTCGGCCCGCTCGTGCTCGCCGGCGTCGCCCGGCGCGACCAGGAAGCTCGTGTGCAGGTTGCCGTCGCCCGCGTGGCCCCAGCTCATCGTCTCGAGATCGTGGCGGCGCCCGATCTCCGCGGAGCCGCGGATCGCCTCTGCGAGCCGGTCGACGGGCACGGCCACGTCCTCGGCCAGCTTGCCGCCGCGGACGGCGGTGACGCGGGGCGAGACGGAGTCGCGCCATCCCCAGAGCGCGGCGATCCGGTCGCCCTCGGGCGCCGCGATCCATGTGGCGCCGGCCGCCTCGAGCGCCTGCCGCAGCGCGGCGCGACCCGCCTCGGCCTCGGCCGCGGTGCCGTCGGCCTCGGTCAGCACCAGAAATCCCGGATCGGGCGCGCCGCCCGGGAACCCACCGGCGGTGGCGGCCATGGCGGGCTCGTCGGCGTATTCGATGCACGCGGGGACGACGCCGCTTCCCATGAGCGCCTCGATCCCCGCGCATCCCGCCTCGATGCTCGGGAAGACGGCGGCAAGCGGGAGGGCGGACTCGACCGCCGGGATGAGCCGGAGCCACACGGCCGTCACGATCCCCAGCGTGCCCTCCGAGCCGGAGAGGAGCCCCACCAGGTCGTAGCCCGCGACGTCCTTCCGCACCGGCCCGCCCGCCGTCATGATCTCGCCGGGAGGGACAACCGCCTCGATGCCCGTCACCCACGCCCGGG
>DATAEI010000095.1:0-18873 GCA_036258075.1 Gaiellales bacterium | reverse complement strand
AGACGAACGGCCAGGCGACCATGAGCACCGCCAGCATCACGAGAGCCGCCGCTGCGGCGACGGCCACCGCTGCGGTCATGCGCCGCTTCGGGCCAGAAGCTCGCCGTAGCGGCGCGCCAGCTGGCGGGCCTCCCGGGGATCCGGCCACAGCGTGATCAGCGCCCCGAGGAGGAACACGGCGCCGGCCAGCCACACCAGCCCGACGGCCGGGTTGACCAGCACCTTCACCGTGACGCCGCCCGCGCCGTCGCGGTCGACGCCCTGGAGGATCGAGTACAGGTCGGTGCCCGACGGCAGGCTGCTGCGGATGTCGACCTCGTTCCCGATCTGGCCGGTGTCGTAGACGCGCTGGCCCGGCTCCAGCACGCCGTGCGAGCTGCCGCCGCGCGTCACCGCCAGGCGGACGAACTCGAACGTGTAGTTCGGGCCCTTGCGCTGGAAGACGCCGGTGTTGCGGAGCGTGTAGCCGTCGACCACCATCGACCGGCCCGGGGCGAGGTGGGCCTCGCGCACGGTCGAGTACGCGCTCGACGCGGTGACGCCGACGACGAGGATCACGATCGCGAGGTGGACGACGTAGCCGCCGTAGCGGCGCCGGTTGCGGCCGATGAGGTCGACGAAGGCCCGCGGGATGCTGCCGCCGGCGAGCGCGCGCCGCGCGGCCGTGCCGCGGGCGAACTCCAGGCAGACGGTGACGGTCACGAAGACGCACAGGGAGAGGGCCGTGAGGCCGGCCGTGCTCGAGCCGAGGCCCAGCAGGTAGAGCAGGGCCGCGCCGGCGAGCGCCGAGATCACCGGCCAGCGGAAGGTGCGCACGAGGCTGTCCGGCGACGCCCTGCGCCAGGCGATGAGCGGGCCGATCCCGGTGAGCGCGAGGAGCGGCAGGCCGAAGATGACGAGGAAGAAGTCGTAGTACGGCGTCGAGACCGTCGAGCGGACGCCGCGCACGGCCTCGCTCAGGATCGGGAAGACGACCCCCCACAGCACGGCGAACGCGAGCGCCAGGAGCAGCAGGTTGTTGAAGAGGAACGTCGCCTCGCGCGAGACCACCGACTCCAGCCGGTGCTCGGCGCGCAGCAGCGGGAGCCGCCAGATGATGAGCGCCGTCGAGACCGCGAGCACCGTGGCCACGAACGCGAGCAGGTACGGCCCGACCGGCGACTGCACGAACGAGTGCACCGACTGGACGACGCCGCTTCGGGTCAGGAAGTCGCCGAACACCGCGAGCGAGAACGCGGCGCTCACGAGCACCATGTTCCAGACCTTCAGCATCCCCTTCTTCTCCTGCACGATGACGGAGTGCAGGAACGCGGTGGCGGCGAGCCACGGCATGAGGGCCGCGTTCTCGACCGGGTCCCAGGCCCAGTAGCCGCCCCAGCCGATCTCCGTGTAGGCCCAGTGCGCGCCGAGCAGCATGCCCGTGCCGAGCGCCGCCCAGCTGACGAGCGTCCAGCGCCTCACCGAGACGAGCCAGCGGGCGTCGGTGCGGCCCGTGACGAGCGCCGCCATGGCGAACGCGAACGGGATCGACAGGGTCACGTAGCCCAGGTAGAGCATGGGCGGGTGGGCGACCATGTACGGGTTCTGGAGCGACGGGTCGAGGCCGGCGCCGTCGGGCGGCACCGTGCCCGAGACGTGCTCGAACGGCGACGACACGAACGCGGCCAGGCCCGAGAAGAAGGCGGCGATGCCGCCGAGCACCGCGGCCACCCAGGGCATGAGCTCGCGGTTGCGCTTCCGGTTCTGGTGCAGGGCGAGCGCCGAGGCTCCGGTGAGGATCGCGAGCCAGAGGAGCAGCGAGCCCGCCTCGCTCGCCCAGAGCGAGCTCAGCGTGTAGCCGGTCGGAAGCCGCCGGCTGGTGTGGTCGGCGACGACCGACAGCGAGAAGTCGTGGGTCGCGAGGGCATACTCGACCGCCACGACCGCCACGAGCGTCGCGGCGAGCGCCGCCCAGAAGGCGTTCCGGGAGCTGCGCATGAGCCGGCGGTCGCCGCGCCTGCCGGCCAGGACGCCCGCGACCGCGGCGTACGCCGTGAGGCCGAAGACGAGATAGAGGGCGACGCTTCCGAGCGTCGTCATCCGGCCGGCCCCCGCATCAGCCCGAGCCGCCGGACGAGTACTTGCTGGGGCACTTCGTGAGCAGCGAGTCCGGCTCGCCGACGAAGACGCCGTCTCGCATCTCCCCGGTCACGATGACGTGCCTGGTCGGCTTGAAGGCGTCAGGCACCGACCCCGTGTACGAGACCGGCACCGTCGCCGCCGTGGCGTCGTCCTTGAGCACGAAGTGGAGCGGGCTGTCGCTGCCGGAGGCGGTCATCACCACGCCGGTGAGGTTGACCTTCTTGTGCGCCGCGCCGTCACGGTCGGCCTGAAGCTGCGAGACGCTCACGAGCAGCGTGCCGGTGCTCACGAAGCCCTGGTAGACCAGGAAGACGGCCAGAAGCGACGCCACGACCAGCGCGATCACAAGGCGAGGCCGGCCGGTCATGGCGGTCAGGGTACCATCGGCCCGATCAGCGCCGGGCCGACGCGATCACGCCGCGCGGTCGGGAACGCGGTAGCCCAAGTCGAGGCAGAGCTGGCCCCGCCTGGCCTCCCGCAGTGCGTCGGTGTAGCCCTGGCCGTACGCGGCCCGCAACAGCCACCCGAGCAGCTCGTGGTCGATCGGCGCATCGCCGAGGTCGAAGATCTCGGCCCAGAGATCGGCCAGCCGCAGGTCGATGGCCATCGCAAGCGTGTCGCGACGTGTGTCCATGGTCGCATGCTACGGACTCGATCGGACGGACCCCCTGCAAATCGGGGTCAGGCACCAATCTTTCGGCCCTCCCCCCGCCCTGGCCGCGCGCGCGGCATCAATCGGTGTCGAAACAGCAACGTCGGTCACGCCGCAGTCACAATCCGTGCCGACGGCCGAACCGGGGTCAGACCCCGGTTCGCCTCCGCGGGAATCCGACACGATCTTGTGACACATCGCGCCGCCCGCGACAGTGCACCAGACGGTCGTCGCGCCGGCGAAGACCGCGCTCTTCGCAGGCGCTCCCACAACCGTCGGCAGCCCATAAGGAGGGGGCCGCGGGGGAATCCCGGGTTCCCCCAGGATTAAAAGGCGGTGAGGTCGCGCCAGGCCGGCTCTGCGAGCGGGCTGACCGGGAGCCCCGCCGTCGGCTCAGGGGCGTTGTACGCGCCGGGAGCGCAGTCGTTCGGCCCGTCCGGGTAGAAGAGGCTCGCGAGCGCCTGGATCTGGGCGCGGCCGACGCCGAGCTCGTACTGGCCGCCCGCGTACATCGAGATCCCCTCCCGGAGGCAGTGGTCGAGACACTCGCACAGCCGCTCGACGGTGCCGAATCGGGACGGCTTCACATTCAGGTGCCTGATCGGCGGCAGGGCCGCGAGGTCGGCGACCGCGTGCACCGGCGCGTCGAACGAGATCCGGCCGGCGGCACGCTGGATCTCCGGCAGCACCTCCGGGCTCGTCGAGGGGTCCTCGATGATCGCGTCGGGCAACGCGTCTGCGGCCATCCGCACGAGTCCGGCCTCGTCGCGCTCGCCCTGGTCGTAGTCCGAGCCGTACTGGCCCTTGATGTCGACGACGCGGATGACGCCCGTCGCGGCAAGCCGCTCGAACTCGGCGGTCCCCCACTCGGCGCCCGCATCGACCTTCATCTCGACGTCCGGGTAGAGCGCGATCCAGCGGGCCGGGTCGAGGTTCGACGAGACGACGAACCGCACCGGCGAGTACGCGCGGCCGACGAGCCCGCCGAGCGTCGTCCCCGTCTGGCGCAGCGCGAGGTCGAGCAGGGCGCTCTCGTACGCCCAGCGGCGATAGTCGCGGGCCGCGTGCTGCACGGTCGGCTGCGGGAAGAGCTCCTGCTCGTCGAGGAGCGCGCTCCATTCGGCGAGCGTGCGCCGGCCGCGGAGCGGAAGCGGGCCCAGGCGGCGGTGGGCCTCCTGGTCGTCCGGCGAGTACGAGACGTCCTCGCCGCGGCCCTGGACGCCGCCTCCGGTCAGCGCGACCGTCGTCGACTTGCGGACGAAGTTCGGCGTCTCGTGCTCGCGCGGCTCGAGCTCGTAGCCGTCCACCTCCACCTCGAGCGGCGCGAGCCGCGACCACAGGTCGTCGTGCATGACGGCATCATCGCCGGGCGCCGTCGGGCGTGCGTAGTTCCCCGCAGGCGCAATTCGCGGTGACGCCGATGCGTCCACCCGGCCTCCGGGACATGCTCTGACCATGCGACAGCGCATCGTCATCCTGGGCGCCGGCACCGGTGGCACCATGATGGCGAACCGGCTGCGCAAGGCGCACTCCCTCGACGACGTCGAGATCGTCGTCGTCGACCGCGACGACGACCACGTCTACCAGCCCGGCCTCCTGTTCGTGCCGTTCGGCCTCGCCCGGCCCGCCGAGATCACCCGGCCGCGCGCGACGCAGCTTCGCAACGGGATCGACCTGCGCCGTTCGGAGATCGACCGCGTCGACCTCGACGCGGCGGCGGTCCACCTCGCCGACGGGGCCCCGCTCGCCTACGACACGCTCGTGATCGCCACCGGCGCGGAGCTCCTGCCCGAGGACACCGAGGGCATGACCGGCCCGGGCTGGGGCGAGCGCGTGTTCACGTTCTACGAGCCCGCCGGCGCGCAAGGCCTGGCCGCAGCACTGGCGTCGTTCCCGGGCGGCCGGCTGGTCGTGAACCTGGTCGACATGCCGATCAAGTGCCCCGTCGCGCCGCTCGAGTTCGCGTTCCTCGCCGACTGGTACCTCCACGACCGCGGGATCCGTGAGGACGTGGAGCTGACGTTCGTGACGCCGCTCGACGGCGCGTTCACGAAGCCGCTCGCGTCGCAGCGGCTCTCCAGCCTGCTCGACGAGAAGAGGATCGAGCTCGTGACGGAGTTCGCGGCGGGAGAGGTCGACGGCGCCGGCGGCCGGCTCGTGAGCTACGACGAGCGCGAGGTGCCGTTCGACCTGCTCGTCACCGTCCCGCTGCACGGCGGGCCGGCGTACGTCGGCCGGTCGCCCGGGCTCGGAGACGAGCTCGGATTCGTGCAGACCGACCCGTACACCCTGCAGTCGAAGACCGCGTCGAACGTCTTCGCGATCGGCGACGCCACGAACCTGCCGACGTCCAAGGCCGGGTCGGTGACGCACTTCGAGGCCGACGTCCTGGCCGACAACATCGGCCGGTTCATGGACGGCCGACCGCTCGAGGGCGGCTTCGACGGCCACGCCAACTGCTTCGTCGAGACGGGGTTCAAGAAGGCGCTCCTGATCGACTTCAACTACGACACCGAGCCGCTGCCGGGCCGCTTCCCGGGAGCCGCGGGCCCGCTCCCGCTGCTCGCGGAATCACGCCTGAACCACATGGGGAAGCTGATGTTCCAGTGGTTCTACTGGCACGTGCTGCTCCCCGGGCGCGACATCCCGGGCATCCCGACGCAGATGTCGATGGCGGGCAAGCGCCCTGCCGTCGGCGCAGACCCAGGAGGTTGAACGATGAGCGTCCAGACCATCGCCGGCAGCCCCGTCGAGGTCGATCCCGAAGGCTTCCTCGAGGACCCCAAGCAGTGGAGCGAGGGCATCGCCGAGGAGATCGCCCACACGAACGGCATTGACACCCTCACCGACCGCCACTGGCAGGTCGTGAGGTTCATGCGTACGAGCTACCTCGAGAACGGCTCCGCGCCGTCGATCCGCTCGCTCGGCAAGCTGTCGGGCGTGCCGATCAAGGAGCTCTACCAGCTCTTCCCCAAGGGCCCCGCGAAGCTGGCGGCCAAGATCGGCGGCATCCCCAAGCCGCGCGGCTGTATCTGAGGAGTGACCATGAGTGACACCATCGACAAGGTCTCCATCATCGTTTCCCGTGGCTCGCTGGAGGGCGTCTACCCAGGGCTGATCATGGCGAACGGCGCCCGCATGGAGGGCATCGAGGCCAACCTCTTCTTCACGTTCTTCGGGCTCGACGCGATCCACCGCTCGCGCCACAAGCACGTGAAGGTCTCGACCGTCGGCGAGCCCGGCCTGCACCTGCCCACATGGCTGGGCGGCTTCCCGGGCATGTCGTCGGTCGTGACTCACCAGCTCGGAAAGAAGATGGAGGAGCTCGACATCCCGCCGATCCCCGAGTTCGTCGAGATGATCTCGGACTCCGGCGCCGGCCTCTTCGCCTGCAAGGCGTCGGTCGATCTGTTCGGGCTCGGCCCGGACGACTTCATCGAGCAGGTGGACGGGATCATCACCGTCGGCGAGTTCTACACGCTCGCTGCCGGCGGCCAGATCGTCTTCACGTAGTCTTCCCACGATCACGTGAGCCAGGGAGGTGCGCAGTGCCGCAGTCACCCGACAGCCCCGGCCTGAGAGTGCTCATCGTCGAGGCGGACTCGGAGGTGCGGGAGGACATCCGCGCGGTCGTCGATGACCATCCTGACGTCGGCCTCGCCTGGGGCACCGAGACCGTCGGCGACGCGATCCGTGCGGCAGCCCTCACGCATCCGGACGTCGTCCTGGTGGGCGCCCACACGAAGGGGCGCCTCGACCTCGACTCCATCGGCGACGTGCGGGCCGCCTACCCGGCGGCGCGGGTCGTCCTCGTGTCGCCTGCCGCGGATCCCGAGCGGCGCGCGCTCGCCATCAGCCACGGCGCCGACGCGTACGTCGTGAACGACGACGACGGCGAGCGCCTGCGCGGCGAGCTGCACTCGCGGGGCTGAGGGCGGTCTAGCCGCCGGTGGCGGGCGGGTCGAGCGCGACCCGGCGCGCGGTGGCGTCGCCGGTGATCGGGTCGGCCGAGATCAGGTCCACCGCGGCCGGCCAGCCGTCCGCGGTCAGGTGCACCTGGGCGAACCCGGCGGCCGCGTGCCCGACCGCGAACACGCCGCCGGCTCCGAGCGTGCCGCCGTCCACCTCGACGACGTCGCCGCTTCGGTCGACGTGCTGGCGATGGTCGTGTCCGGTGAGGACGATGACGCTGCCGCCCTCGGTGGCGGCATGGACGCGCAGCGCCGCCGCCACCCGGAAGTCGTGCACGAGGACGATGTCGGGCCGCTCCGGCAGCAGGTCGAACCAGGTCTCGACGCGGCTGATCTCGGCGTCGAGCTCGGCCTGGGTCAGGTCGAGGCGATGCCCGAAGCTCCCGGCCTGGGCGGCCAGGGGGTCCTCGTAGCCGGCCACCGTGAGCCCGTCGACCGAGATCACCGCCGGGCCGCTCACGCTCCCGTCGCCCGCCATCCGCCCCGCGTGGGTGAGGACGATCGCCCCGGCCTGGGCCAGGCGGCGCATGACGACCGGCGAGTCATGGTTGCCCGAGACGACGACCGTCGGGTGGCCGATCCGGGCAGCGCGGCGGGCGAGCGAGGCCTCGATCGGCGTTCCCTGGAGTGTGAAGTCGCCCACGAGGAACACCGGCCGGTGGTCGGCGTAGCGCGCGAACGCGGGCAGCGTCAGCCAGTTGCCGTGGATGTCGGAGGCCACCATGAACGACCTCCGCACCGTCGGCGTCCGGTCGCCGGCCGCCGCGGCCACCAGGGTGTCGAGCCCCGACAGCGCCTGCTGGTAGCTCGACTGGTAGGAGTCGCCGGCGCTCGTCAGCCGGTCGGAGAGCTCGAGCAGGCGCGGCAGGTCGCCGCCGTGGGCGTAGAACGTCGGCTGCCGGAAGACGCCGTAGTCGGGCGAGCGGAGGGTGAGCGCGCACACGCCGATCGTGCAGGCGGCGGCTGTGAGACCGGCGGCGGCGCCCAGGGCGAGCACCCGCCGGCGTGAGCCGATCGCGTGCAGCACGAGCCCGCCCACGAGCCCGCCCACGATCCCACCGAGCAGGATGAGGAACGCAGCCCGGCGCAGCGCCTCCCGCACCGCGGCCGGCGCGCCGGCCTCCACGGCGTTCAGGCGGGCACGGGCGTCGTCCGGCGTCTCGAGCGTCCGCAGCGCCGCCCGCCGGTCGACCGACACCAGCGTGGCCGACATGCGGATCGGCGCGGTGTACGGCTCGGCCCGGACGCCCCAGTCGACGATCGGGACGTACACATCGACGCTGCCGTGGGTCGCAAAGCTGGCCGAGATCGACATCCGCGCCGGGCCGACCTGGTAGGTGGAGGCCGAGAACGCCCGCAGCGCGATGCCCATCCCGGCGAGGGCGAAGGCCGCGACGCAGAGCGTGATCGCGCCCAGCCTGACCGCGGCGCGGACGCGCACGTCGGCGACGCCGCGCTGGATCGCCGGATGCAGCCTCCTGATGGTCGCCGTGAGCGTCACCTCCTCCTTCTTCTCGGCGAATGGTGCCCAGGGTTGAAGGAGAGCACGCGGGGGCGAGGCTCGTGGTGAGCCCCGCCCCCTGTCCGGCTAGGCCTCCTGAAGGTGGCCGAGTCGCTCGCGGTACTCCTCGTGGGTGATCTCGCCGCGCGCATACCGCTCGGCGAGGATCGCCCGCGGGTCAGGCCCGCGCCTGCTTCCCCACGGGCCGCGGCGCCAGAGCACGAACCGCACGAGCAAGAGGACGGCCGTGATCCAGAAGAGCGGCACGAGCGGCCACAGCAGGAACCAGCCGTGGTGATGCCATTGGGCGAGGACGATCATCCGTTGCCTCCTTCGGGCTCAGGGTGAGCCGGCGCCCGCAGCACGCGGGCGACCGGACGGGGAAGCCACCAGTTCCAGCGCCCGAAGAGGGCGACGGCGGCGGGCACCAGGAGCGCTCGGACGACCGTCGCGTCCAGCAGGATCCCGGCGCCGAGCCCGGTGGCGATCATCTTGACGCTTGTGTCCGGGGCGGATGCCATGGCGACGAACGCCAGGAACAGGATGAGCGCCGCGCTCGTGACGAGCCGGCCCGTGCGGCCGATCCCGCGCACGACGGCCTCCTCGGTGGAGCCCGTGCGGTCGTACTCCTCCCGCATCCGCGCGAGGATGAAGACCTCGTAGTCCATCGAGAGCCCGAACAGGAACGCGAACACCATGAGCGGCAGCCACGACGGGATCGGCCCGGCCGGGATGGCCCACAGCGCCTCCGACCCGTAGCCGTGCTGCCAGACGAGCGTGACGACGCCCCATGCCGCCGCCACGCTCACCACGTTCAGGAGCACCGCCTTGGCGGGAAGCACCAGCGAGCGGAACGCCCGGGCCAGGAGCAGGAACGTGAGGCTCGCGATGAGCGCGACCATCAGCGGGAAGCTGCCGTAGACCGCCGAGACGAAGTCCCCGTTCTGGGCGACGATGCCGCCGACACCTGCGGCGGGCGCGACCCGGTGTGCCACGTCGCGGACATCCGAGACGGTTCCGCCGGAGTCGGTGTGCGCGATCACGTCGACGACCGCCGAGCGGCCGCGCCGCCAGTCACCCGCCGCCGGGGCCGTCGCGCCGTGGACGCCCGGAACGCCGGCCAGCGAGCGGGCGAGATCCTCCGCGCCGCCGGCCGGGGCCATGATCTCGACCGGCGTCAGCGCGCCCGAGCCGATGCCCGAGCGCTCGAGCGCATCGAGTCCGCGGCGAGCGTCGCCGGCGCTCGTGATCGTGTCGGGGCTGCCCTGCGGCGGCCCGAGGTCGATCGTGACGGCACCGCCCACCAGCACGGCGAGGACGGCCACCGCCGCCGCCGCGGCGATCCAGCGCCGGCGGACGACCATCGTCGCCCACCGCGTCCAGGCGCGGCTGGCGCGGTCGTCGGTTCGGAGGTGCGGCCAGTCGAGCCGCGAGCCGAGCGTGGCGAGGATGACCGGCAGGAGGGTGAGCGCGACGGCCACGCTCACGAGCGGGATCGCCATGCCGGCGTAGCCGACGCTGCGCAGGAACGGCACCGGAAGGGCCACGAGCGCCAGGAGGCCGATCGCCACCGTCGTGCCGCTGAAGACGACCGCCCGGCCGGCCGTCGCCATCGCGCGGACGACGGCCTCGTCGCCGACGGCGCCGTGCGCCCGCTCCTCGCGCCAGCGAACGACGATGAGAAGCGAGTAGTCGATCGCCACGCCCAGGCCAACCAGGGCGATCAGGAAGCCGACGATCGCCGACACCGGGGTCACCGTGGTGAGCGCCCAGACAAGGAGCAGGCTGGTCACGATCGCCACCGCAGCCACGACAAGCGGGACGAACGCCATGAGCGAGGCGAAGACGAACGCCAGCACGAGCAGCGCCCCGAGCCCGCCCACGAGCGTCTCGGCGAGGAGGCCGAGCCCGCCGCCGCCCTGCCCGCTCGACGCCTCGAGCGCCTCGATCCCGGTCAGGTGCACGGGCGCGCCCGCCACGGTCTCGTCACGCAGCGCCGCGCGAACGGCGTTCAGCGCATCCGGGTTCTCGCCGAAGCTGCCGGGCTTCGGCGGCGTGTACGCCAGGAGGAACGTCGTTCGGCCGTCGTGCGAGACGAATGCGCGATCGCCCGTCGACGCATAGGAGGCCACGCGCGCGCCCGGCACGGCGTGCCGGATACGGCGGGCGACGTCCTCGAGGCCGGCCGTCACTCGCGGCGAGGCGGCGTCGGCGCCGCGGGGCAGCGCCACCACCGGCACCAGCGGCGGGCCGTCGCCACCGTTGCCGAAGGTGCGGGAGATGGCGGCGTTCGTCTCGTACCCCTCCTTCCCGGGCACGGAGTACTGATCGGAGAACGCGGAGGTCGCGCGGCCGGCCGAGACGACGCCGGCCACTGCGACCAGAAGCCAGAAGGCCACCACCAGCCGGCGATGGCGGATCACGAAGCGTGTGAGGTTCGGAGTCATGCAGCCACGGTAGGAGCGGCCGGCGGCCCGCGAAACGCCCCACGGAAGGAACTTCCGGCTCCTCCCGCGGGGGGACGCAGATCCTCCCGGGGCGGGACTCCATCCGGCCCGGGCGCCGGTACCCTGCGAGGCGTGACGTCCGTTCCGCAGGCCGTGCCGGGCACTCCCGGCGCCCGCCTCCGGCTCCCGCCGCGAGCCCTCGATATCGTCGTTGCCGCCGTCGCGCTCGGCCTGACGCTCGCGCTCCTCGCCGGCCGCCGCAGCTCGGGCCACGGGGTCGACGCGGTCGACGTCGTCCTCGCCGCCGCCGCCTCACTGCCGCTGGTCGCGCGCCGTCGAGCGCCGCTCGGCGTCTTCGCGGCCACGACCGCCGCAAGCGCCGGCCTGAACGCGCTCGGGCCGGTGCTTGGGCCGCCGTTCGGCCCCACCATCGCGCTCTACTTCGTCGCCGCCGACCCTCGCACCCGCTCGCGCATCCGAGAGACCGCCGCGGTCGTGCTCGGCATGTTCGCAGTCCACCTCGGGGCGACCGCACTCTCCGACGGCGGGTTCCCGACGTCGCCGATCCTGTTCGGCGTCGTCGTCTGGGGCGGCGCGTGGGTGATCGGCGACCAGATCGCCCAGCGCCGCCAGCGGCTGGCAGACCTCGCCGAGCGGGCGGACCGGGCCGAGCGCGACACGCACCGCGAGGCGCGCCTCGCCGCTGCCGAGGAACGCACGCGGATCGCCCGCGACCTGCATGACTCGGCCGCCCACGCGATCAACGTCATCCTCGTGCAGGCCGGGGCTGCCCGGCTGCTCCAGGAGCGCGACCCCGCCGCCGTTCGCGAGGCGCTCACGACCATCGAGGACGTCGCCCGCGAGACGATCGGCGACATCGACAACCTCATCCGCGGGCTGCGCGAGGACGCCGCCGGCGAGCCGATCCCGGCGCCTGCCGGCCTCGCGGCGCTCGCCACGCTGGCGGCGCGCCACCGGGCGGCGGGCCTCGAGGTCGACATCCGCCTCGAGGGCGAGCGCCGAGCCCTGGCGCCGCGGGTCGACCAGGCCGCCTTCCGCATCGTCCAGGAGTCGCTGACCAACGCCGCGCGGCACGGGGCGGGAGGCGCGAAGGTCGTCGTGGCCCACGGCGCTGCAGGCGTGGAGCTCACCGTCACGAACCCGCTACGCCCGGACGCGCCCGGCGCCGGCTCAGACGGCCATGGGATCCTCGGCATGCGCGAGCGGGCGGCGCTCCTCGGCGGGACGTTCGAGGCCGGCGTGGCCGGCGGGACGTTTCGGGTGCACGCGCAGCTGCCGCACGCGCCGAAACGGTATGCGCCATGAGCGGCGGCCGCGTGCGGGTGCTCCTCGTCGACGACGACGACCTCATGCGCGCCGGCCTGCGCGCTGTCCTGCGCAGCGACCCCGGCGTCGAGGTCGTCGGCGAGGCGGCCACCGGCCGTACGGCCGTGAGCGCGACTCGCCTGCACGGGCCCGACGTCGTCCTGATGGACGTGCGCATGCCGGATCTCGACGGGATCGCCGCCACGCGCGAGGTCCTCGCGGTCTCGCCCGACGTCCGGGTCGTGATCCTGACAACGTTCGAGCAGGACGACTACATCTTCGGCGCGCTCTCCGCCGGAGCGTCGGGGTTCCTGCTCAAGCGCACGAGCCCGGAGGAGCTTCTGGCCGCGATCCACGCCGTCGCCGCCGGCGACTCGCTGCTCTCGCCGTCGGTGACGCGGATCGTCGTCGACCGCATGGCGGGACAGCCGGTGCCGGGCGAGGCTTCCGACCGCCGGCTGGGCGAGCTGACTCGACGCGAGCGCGAGGTGCTTGAGCTCATCGCCCGCGGCCTCTCGAACGGGGAGATCGGCGCCGCGCTCGTCATCGAAGAGTCCACCGTGAAGACCCACGTCAAGCGGATCCTGATGAAGCTCGGCGTGCGCGACCGGATCCAGGCCGTGATCTTCGCCTACGAATCAGGTCTCACCCGGCCGGGCTCGCAGCCTGCCGCCGAGATTTGCGGAGTTTCCCGGAGGCCAGATACGTAGAAACGGCCTACGGCGGGCAGCGCGCGGGCCGACCACAGGGGCAGGACCCCGTACCCCGGCACGACGATGGCCCAACCCCAGAGATCCGAGGCAGGCTCGCCCCGCACATCGCGGTGGTTCGCGGCCGCGTGCGCCGGCGCCGTTCTGTGGGTCACGGCCTACCTGGTCGCGACCCGGCTCGTGGACCCGTCCGGGACGAGCGGCGCCATCCTCGGCGACATCGTCTACCCCCAGGTCGAGGCGTTCGCCGCCGTGATGCTGTTCTGGGCCGGGCGACGGGCGTCCGGGCCGACCAGGCGGTTCTGCTGGTTCATGGCGTTCTCGACGTTCTGCGGGCTGTGCGGCGACGTGACCTGGGCCGTGCTGGTGCTCGTCATGCATTCGCCGCCGGCGCCGTCGCTCGCCGACGCGTTCTACCTGGCGAGCGTGGCGTCGATCTTCCCGGCCCTCTGGGCGCAGTTCGGCTCGCCGCTTCGCCGCTGGCGCCAGACGCTCGACTCGTCGATGGTCGTGCTGCTCTTCGTCTACATCGCGTTCGCCTTCGTCCTGCGCCCGCAGATGGACGGCGGCCTGAGCCCTGCGGCGATCGTGGCCGACGCCGAGACGCTGCTCGTCCTGATCGCCGGCGTGTGGGCCGTGTTCGCCGCGCTGACCGTCGACCGGCCGCTGCCGTTCGGCGTGCGGATCCTCGTGGCCGGCGTCTTCATGCAGGCCGCTTCCTGGCTGATCTATGCGTATGCGGTCACGGTGCGCGGCGTCGAGGACGGAAGCTGGCTCTACACCGGCTGGCAGTCGAGCTGGGCCGTCATGATCGTCGGGTGCGTCGCGCTGCTCCTGGGCATCGAGCGGCAGCGGACCTCGCGGCTCTGGTCGACCAGCACCTGGGTCGGCACCGGCGTTGTCACGGGCCTCATCGTCGTCACGGTCGCCGACTCGACGGCCATCCGGACTGCGCCCGTCCGCGTGTACGCCGCGCTCATCGGGCTGGCGCTGCTCCTGCTGCGGCTCCAGCTCACCGTCCGTGACCGCGGCCGCCTCGCCGCCGAGATGCACAAGCTCGCCGAGACCGACGTGCTGACCGGCGTCCCCAACCGGCGAGCGTTCGAGCAGCGCCTGGCGGTGGCCGCCCGGAACGCCGCCGAGCGCGCCGCCCCCTTCGGGCTCCTGGTCGTCGACATCGATCACTTCAAGGTCGTGAACGACGGCTACGGGCACCCGTTCGGCGACCAGGCGCTCGTCGAGGTGACCCGTCGGCTGGCGGCGTGCCTGCGCCCGCGCGACGTGCTCGCGCGGCTCGGCGGTGAGGAGTTCGGGATCCTGTCCCCCGGCGTCGGGCCCTCACAGCTCGAGGACGTCGCGGAGCGGTGCCGCCGCGCGGTGGCCGCCGAACCGGTCAGCGTCGACGGGGCCGCCGTGGCCATCACGGTCTCGATCGGCGGAGCCTGCATGCCGGACGACACGGGCGACGGCGAGGAGCTCGTGCGGATCGCGGACCGCGCGCTCTACCAGGCCAAGGACGCGGGCCGAAACCGCGTCCACGTCGGCTCGGGCGGGGCGCCTCAGACAGCGCTTCCGATTCCCGAGACCGGCGTCGTGGGGAGCCTCGAGCTGCTCGCCGACCGCTACGCCGTCCGCGGGGCGCCGGACTGCGTCATCGTCGAGGTCGCGAACAGGCTGTGCGGCGAGCTGGGCGTGAGCGTCGCCGAGCGGCGCCGCTGCCTCGGCGCCGCCCGCCTGCGCGACTTAGGCACGATCGGCGTTCCGCCTGAGCTCCTCGCCAAGACAGCGCCGCTCACCGTCGCCGAGCGACGCATCGTGCAGGATCACGTGCGGATCGGCGCCGAGCTCCTCGCGGCGCTGCCCGAGACGAGGGAGCTGGCGCCGGTCGTCGCCGAGCACCACGAGCGGTTCGACGGGAGCGGATACCCCGCCGGGCTCGCCGCCACGGCCATCAGCATCGAGGCCCGCATCATCGCCGTCGCCGAAGCGTGGTGCACGGCCGGCGGCATCGCCGTCCCGGATGCGATGCAGCGGGTGCGGGCGCGCTCCGGCCGCGAGCTCGACCCCGCTGTCGTGGCAGCGCTCGCCCGGATCGTCGAGGCACATGGCGGCCGGAATCGGGAGGGGCCGCATGGCCTGGCCGCGTAGCTCCGGCCCGGGTCACGCCGTGGCATGGGCGCTCCGTGCGGTCGCCGTCGCCGCGCTCGCCGCACTCACGCTGCACCTGGCGGACGGCGCGGTCGGGCCCGCGCTGCCCGGAACGGCCTGGCTGTCGTCCGACACGCCCCACACCGTCCTCAAGGCGCTGGGGGCGGCGCTCTGCCTCTGGCGCGCCCGGCTCACTCCCCTCGACCGAGCCGCGTGGCTCCTCGTCGGGGCCGGCATCGGCGCGTACACGATCGGTGAAACCATCTGGTTCACCGCCTACGGGGACTCGCTGCCTCCCTTCCCGTCGATCGCCGACGGGTTCTGGCTCCTGTTCTACCTCCTGGTCATCGCCGGCACCGCGGTCCTCGTGCGCGGCCACGTGCACCTGAGCCAGCGAACCCTGTGGCTCGACGCCGCCATCGGCGGCCTCGTCGTCGCGGCGGTGGGGCTGCCCGCGATCCTGGCGGGCGGCCTCGGCTTCGCCGGGAGCACGACACAGGCCGTGGCCGTGAACTTCACCTACCCGATGCTCGACCTGTCGCTGCTCGCCGCGCTCGTGGCGGTGTTCGCGCTGACGGGGTGGCGCCCCGGGCGGCTGTGGATCGTCTACGGCGCCGGGTTCGCGCTCCTGGCCGTTGCCGACGTCATGTTCCTGACCGAGCCGACCATGGCCGCGGCCGACGTCGAGCTGCGGCCGATCTACACGCTCAGCCTCCTGCTCCTGGGGCTCGCGGCCTGGCAGACGACCGACGACGTGGCCGAGGTGGACATGCGAAGCGTCCGCGTGATGATCCTGCCGAGCGTCCTCGCGCTCCTGGCAGCGTCCGTGCTCGGCTACGCCGCCATCCGCCACGTGCCGCTCCTCGCCGTCGTGCTCGCGCTCGCGGCCCTGGTCGGCGTCGTGTGCCGGACGTGGATCACCGTTCGCGAGATCCAGACCCTCTCGCACGCCCACGCGGCGGCGCTCCGGGACGATCTCACCGGCCTCGGGAACCGCCGCTCGCTCTACGAGGAGGTCGAGCGCCGGCTCGGCGCGGACGACACGCAGCCGCTCGCCGTCCTCCTGCTCGACCTCGACTCGTTCAAGGATCTGAACGACGTCCTCGGCCATGAGATGGGCGATGTCCTGCTCGTCGAGGTGGCCGGCCGGCTGAAGGAGATCACCCGCGCCGGCGACGTCATCGTCCGCATGGGAGGTGACGAGTTCGCCGTGCTGCTCGAGGCGCCCTCAGACGCGGCAACGGCGCGCGCAGCGGCGGCCCGCATCCTGGCGGCGCTCGACCGGTCGTTTCACATCGACGGGATGCAGCTCCACGTCGCCGCGAGCATCGGAGCCGCGCTTCACCCGGAGCACGGCGAGGACACCGGAACGCTGCTGCGGCACGCGGACATCGCGATGTACGACGCCAAGGCTCACGGCAACGCCTACCGGGTGTACCGCGGCGAGGCCGAGCAGGCGCTCACGCGCGACCGGCTCATGCTCGTCGAGGAGCTTCGGCACGCCGTCTCGAACGGCGAGCTCGAGGTGCACTACCAGCCGAAGGCGTCGCTTGCGACCGGCGCGATCACCGGCGTCGAGGCGCTCGTGCGCTGGCGCCATCCCACCCGCGGGCTGCTGACGCCGGCCGCGTTCCTCTCGGCTGCGGAGCGCACCGGGACGTTCCGCGCGCTGACGCGCTTCGTCCTCGACCGGGCGCTCTCGGACTGCAGCTGCTGGCTGGCGGCCGGGCACGACCTGAGCGTGGCGGTCAACCTGTCGACGATCGACCTGCTCGACCCCGGTCTGGCCGGCGACGTCGCGGAGCGGCTCGCCGAGCACGGCGTCCCCGCGCGGAACCTCCGCGTCGAGGTGACCGAGGAGGTCGTGATGTCCGACCCCGACCGGGCCCAGGCGGTGCTCGAAGCGATCGCCGGCGAGGGCATCGCGATCGCGCTCGACGACTTCGGGACCGGGTACTCCTCGCTCGACCGGCTCGCACGCCTGCCCGTGACCGAGCTCAAGATCGACCGCTCGTTCGTGGCCGGCATGACGACCGACCCCGGCCGCGCCGCCATCGTCCGCAGCACCATCCACCTGGCGCACGACCTCGGTCTGAACGTCGTCGCCGAGGGCATCGAGCACGAGGCGCAGTGGGAGCGCCTGGCCGAGCTCGGCTGCGACGAGGCGCAGGGGTACCTGCTCGCGATGCCGGTTCCGGCGTTCGAGCTCCAGCAGCTCCTCGAGCGCGGCAAGCGCCGCGCCGCCTAGCCCCGGATCAGGTGCCGGCGGGCGTGGTCGAGGTGGGCCAGAAGCTCCGCCCGGTCGCCGCCGAGCGCGGCGAACGCCGCGGCGAAGCGCTGCTCGCCCTCCGGGCTCAGCGAGATCGTCACGACACGGCCGTCGTGCGCCCCGACGCTGCGCACGATCAGGCCCGCCGCCTCCGCCCGGTCGACGAGCTCGGTGGCCGAGCTCTGCGCGAGCTGAAGGTCGTCGGCGACGCCGCCGATGGTGCGCGTCTCGCTGCCGTCCGGGGCGCCCTTCACGGCCAGGAGGAGCAGATAGCGCTGGGGCGTGAGCCCGTGCCTGCGCACGGTGGCGTCGCCGTGGGCGAGGAAGCGCCGCAGGCGCCGCCGGAGCTCGGCCGCGTCCTGCACCTCGGTGCGTGAGATTGGAGCGTCTGGCATGTCCCGAGCCGGGGCAGGAGGCACCTGGCTACGCATCGGAGCACATCCTACGTGTCCCCGCCCGGCCATCTCCATCGCCTTCCGAGAGATCGCCGTCCGATGCGACCGGCGGCGGCCTTCGTCCCGCCGGCGCCCCGAACCCCGGTGCGTGTGCCAGCATGGGGCCATGAGCGATCGATCGATGGTCGTCGAGGAAGGGCCGTACCGCGAGCTCGACGGAGGCCGCATCCACGTCTACGGCTACTCGTACGACCCGCAGGCCGTGCAGCAGATCCGGACGGTCGCCGCGCACGGCTGGGTCGCCGGGACGGCGCTCATGGCCGACAACCACCTCGGCTACTCCATGCCGATCGGCGGCGTCGCCGCGTACCGCGAGATGGTCTCGCCGAGCGGCGTGGGCTACGACATCGGCTGCGGGGTCATGGCGGTCAGGACGACGCTCCGGCTCGACGACGTCCGCGCCGACCTGCCGCGTCTGGCCGACGAGATCGCCGCCCGGATCAGCTTCGGCATCGGCCGCAAGAATCCGACGCCGGTCGACAACGCCCTCTTCGACTCGCCGACCTGGCACGAGGTGCCCGACCTGACGGAGCAGGTGCGAGGGCGAAAGGGCCCGTGGTCGCTGCGCTCGCGTGCCGAAGAGCAGCTCGGGACGGTCGGCTCCGGAAACCACTACGTCGACCTCCTGGTCGAGCCGGCCGACGGATCGCTCTGGGTTGCCTGCCACTTCGGCAGCCGCGGGTTCGGCCACGGCGTCGCAACCGGCTTCCTGAACCTGGCCGCGGGCCGGGCGTTCCACGCCGGCCAGATCACCGGCGAGTCGATGCACGCCGAGCCGTCGCTCCTGCCGCTCACCGAGGCGGCGGCCGTCGAGCTGGGATCCGCCGACCCGGCTGCCGCCGCCGACGTCGGCCGCCGGTACGAGGCGGCGATGCGGCTGGCGGGCGAGTACGCCTACGCCGGCCGCGAGCACGTGGCGGGTGAGGTGCTCCGCATCCTCGGTGCGGAGGCGATCGAGACCGTCCACAACCACCACAACTACGCCTGGAACGAGGAGCACGGCGGCGAGACCGTGCACGTCGTCCGCAAGGGCGCGACGCCGGCATTCCCCGGGCAGACCGGATTCGTCGGCGGCTCGATGGGCGACTGGGCGGTCGTCGTCGAGGGCGTCGACACGGCGCTCGCCGAGCGTGCGCTTCGCTCGACCGTGCACGGCGCCGGGCGGGTGATGAGCAGGTCGAAGGCGAGGGGCAACCGTCGCGGCACCCGGCCGGGCGTGATCAGCCGCGAGATGATGCGCGACCGCCTGGACGAGTTCCGGCGCGAGACCGGC
>DATAEI010000094.1:0-10882 GCA_036258075.1 Gaiellales bacterium | reverse complement strand
CGAGCTTCGATCCACCCAGTGCCGGCCCGTTCGTCCTCTACCAGCCGTGGGAGTTCGGCGCCGTGCCGAGGCGGTGGGTGGAGGAGGTGCGCCGCACAGTCGACGAGGTGTGGGCGCCGTCGCAGGCCGCACGGGAGGCGTTCATCGCCTCGGGCGTCGCCCCCGATCTCGTCCACGTCGTCCCGAACGGCATCGACCCGGAGCGCTTCTCGCCGGACGGGCCGCGCAGGGAGCTTCCGACGCAGAGGTCGACGGTGCTGCTCTTCGTCGGCGGGATGACCTATCGGAAGGGCATCGACCTCCTGCTGGAGGCCTACGGCCGCGCGTTCACGAGCGCCGACGACGTGTGCCTCGTCCTCAAGGCGTTCGGCTCGCGGACGTTCTACAAGGGCCAGACGGCGGAGGACGCCGTGCGGGCGTTCCAGGCGGTTCCGGGCGCTCCCGAGCTCGTGCTGGTCGACGATGACTTGGCGTTCGACGAGATCCCGGCGCTCTACCGGGCCTGCGACGTCCTCGTGCAGCCCTACCGCGGCGAGGGCTTCTGCCTGCCCGCGCTCGAGGCGCTGGCGTGCGGGCGGCCCGTGATCGTGACCGACGGCGGCTCGACCGACGACTTCGTGCCGGCCGTGTGCGGGTGGCGGGTGCCGTCGCGGCGGGTGCCGCTCCCCGCCGGTGCGCTGCCGCCCGACTACGACCTGGCGGGCGAAGGCTTCCTGCTCGAGCCCGACCATGACGCGCTGGTCGCCGCCCTGCGGGCCGCCGCCGATCCCGCCGAGCGGGCCGCCCGAGCCGCAAACGCGCGGGCCCAGGCCTAGCGCTTCACCTGGGAGCACGCCGGGCACGCCGCCGCCGAGCGGCTCGAGATCCTTCGCGGCCGCACGCCGATCCGCCGGATCGCGCCGACCACGATCCCCGACCGGCGCGGCTTCGTGTTCGTCGTGCCCGTCGAATGGGCGAGGCGGGAGACGTGGGCGGGCCCGCTTCGGGCCTATGCCGAGGCGTTCACGGCGGGCGACGACACGACGCTCGTCCTGCCGACGGTGGACGAGTCCGAGGCGCTGGCGCTGGCGAGCGCCGAGCTCGAGGCCGCCGGGTTCGACCTGGGAGGCCTGGCGGACATCTGCATCGCCGACTCCAGCGCCACCGTCGTGGAGGCGCTCGAGCTTGCCGCCGACGCGATGATCTGCGCGAACGGCCATCGGCCGACCCGCGCCGGGCTCGTCCTCCCGCCCGATCCCGCGGCCCTTCGGGCCGCCGTCGCCGCTCGCTAGCCCTCCGCGGCGGGATGCCGCGCGAGGTTCTCGAAGTGCGCCGGACGCCAGCTGGTGTGGAAGCAGCCCGGCGCGCAGCCGACCGCGAGCACCGTCGTGCCGACGTCGACGGCGACCACCGAGCGTGTGAGCGCCGGATCGCGCACCGCGACGACCGTTCCGGCCGGAGCGTCGACCTCCTCTCCGTCGACCGTCACGCGCGCGTGCCCGGCCATCACGAGGTAGACCTCCTCCTGGCCGAAGTCGGCCTCGTCGTGCGGCGGGGCGATCGTGTGGCCGGCCGCCTTGGCGATGAACGCGTTGATGCCGAACGCGGTCAGGCCGAGGTAGTGCTGGATCGGCTTCCAGGCCGGATCGCCCGGATCCGTGAAGGTCGGGACGTCGGGCATGTCGCTGAGCGCCGAGACGGCGTAGCCGGCCATTCGCCGCTAGTCCTCGCGGCCGACCGCGCCGGCGGGCGGCGGCTCGTCGTCCGGGAGCGGCAGCGATTCGGCGCCGGCGGGCCGGGGCCTGCGCGGCGGCCCCGACGGCGCCATCGCGTAGTCGTGCGGATCCTCCGGCGGTTCGGGCTCCTGCGGGAGCTGCCGGATCCGAAGCCGCGCGAGCAGCCGCTGCCACCGCGATGGCCGTCTCGGTGGGCGCCGCTCCACGGCTACGACGGCTCCTGATAGAGCCCGATGACGTTGCCGCCGGGGTCGCGGAACCGGGCGGTGATCTCGGGCGCGTCGCCGCCGATCGGCTGGACGATCTCGCCGCCCGCCGCCGTCACGGCTGCGACCGACTGCTGCGCGTCGTCAACCATGATGTAGAAGAGCAGCCCGGGCTCGGCGGCCGGCGGACGGCCGGTGACCCACTGGCCGCTCACCTCGCCGAGGCCGTCGTCGAATGCGACCGCCCCGTCGTCCCGGTGGCGGATGTTCCACCCGAACACCTGCTGGTAGAAGGCGGCCGAGCGCTCGATGTCGGTCGCCGGGATCTGGACGTAGCAGATCTTCCCGTGCACGCTGTGTGGTGGCATCGAGCCACCGTAGCACCGGGTCGCGGCAGGCCGGAAGCCCCCGCTCTGGCGAGGGCTCCCGGAGAGGTACCGCATACGGGACTCGAACCGGTGTTACCGCCGTGTGGGCTAGAGAGGCATGTACCATCGGGTCGTGAGGCGGAGGCTGCTGCTGGCTGGTCTCGTTGTCGGTGCGATGTCGCTGTGCGGTTGCGGGTCGTCGTCAGCCGCCTCGGGCGGCGCCGGTGAGTTCGCGAGGCAGCAGTACGAGCGGATGAGCAACGGCGATCGCGACAAGGTCTACGAGTCGTTGTTGCCGGATCAGCGAAGTCAGGACGTGCTGGACGCCTTCTGGGGGTGTACCGAGGACGTCATGGGCACTTTGCACATGGACACGGTGGAAGTCGCCGACGTCCATGATGCCTCGATCACGGTCGGCGGTGTTAGCCACCGAGCCAAGGCGGTGACGTTGAAGATCACTCTCGGCGACCAGCAGAAGACTCTCGCCCGCTATGTCGTCAAGGAGGACGGCCACTGGTACGCCGCGGTAAGCGATCACAAGCTTGAAGAATGGCATCACGGGATCTGCGAAAACCCATAGTTCGCCGTGACGTGGCCGTGGGTAGGTGGCCGGCCTTCGCCTGTTACGGACCCTCGCACACGCCGACGGGTCGGCCAACGTGAATCGTCCGTGTCAGTGACACGGACACCCGCACACAGTCTTCGCCGCCAGACTCGCTGAAGCAGAACCACACAGCGGCCGCAGAATCCTGCGCGCTGCATGTCATCGCCCGATCGTGCGTCGCCGCCATCGCGGCCGCGCGAACCTGGCGCTCCGAGGCGCGGTCCCGGATTGCCACGAACCAGAGGGCTATGGCGAGCACGATCACGCCCACAATGGCGATGCGTCGGCTAGTCAGCACATCTGCTCAGACGGCCGGACCCTAGGAGAAGTTCTGCGTCCACGGAACGCCGTCGCACGACGTTGGTCGCGACTGCGCCACGACGAAGGCAGCGAGCCCGATGCGTAGTTTCGAGCGAACAGGTTGAGGGGTGTCGCCGATGTGCAGTCGCGACGGTCGTGACACGCTTCGGTCAGAAAGGGGGTGCACGCCGTGAAGGCAACGACTCTGGACCTGGGAGCGCGCATTATCGCCGCACTCCTGATGATCGTCGGTGCGGTGATCATCTTCATCGGGAGCGAGGCGCTCGCGTTCTCGCTGATCGCCGTCGGCGCGGCGCTGTTCGTCATCGAGCAGTTCGTCGATCATCGTCGACGACCCGCTCACTGACCGGGCGCTCGCGCGCCGCCCAGAAGCGCATCCCTACGCCAGGCGGTCGTGACGTCCTACGTTGAGTGCTGCAGAACGTCGAAAACCCCCGGATTACCAGGGGTTTTCGCCGAGTACCGCATACCGGATTCGAACCGGTGTTACCGCCGTGAGAGGGCGGCGTCCTAGGCCCCTAGACGAATGCGGCGCGCGCCCAAAGGCGGGCGGGAGTTTAGCCGAACGCCCTCCGCCGGCGCCCGGTGAAAGATCGGTGCCTGGCACCGATTTTTTCGCGCCGCGCAACATTGGGGTCTGACCCCGTTGTTGCGTCAGGTGGAGGTGATCGCCTCGGCTTCGATCTCGACGAGGTATTCGGGGCCGACGAAGCCGGCCACGCCGAGCATCGTCGAGGCCGGGCGGACGTCGGCGAAGAACTCGCTGTGCGCGCGACCCACGTCGAGCTGGTTCGCCTCCATGTCGACGACGTACATCCGCGTCCGAACGACGTCCGCGAGCGACGAGCCCAGCGCCTCGAGCGCCCCCGTGATCCGCTCGAGCGAGGCGACCGCCTGGGCGTAGGCGCCGTCGGGCGGGCGGCCATCGGGCCCGATCCCGAGGGTGCCCGAGACGTGGATCGTGTCCCCGACCCGGATCGCCCGGGCGTACCCGATCCGCGCCTCGAATTCCGTGCCGCTCGAGTGGTGCCGCCGCTCGCTCATCCCGCCTCCTTCTCGGCCACGCGCTCGGCGAGCGCCGCCTTCGTCGCGGGCCAGTCGACATCGATCACGCTGTACCAGGCCGAGTCGCGCAGCTCGCCCTCTCGCACGAGCATGTGCCTGCGGTGGATGCCCTCGAACCGGGCGCCGATCGACTCCAGCGCCGCGCGCGAGCGCTCGTTCAGCGCGTCCGTCTTGAACTCGACCCGGATGCATCCCAGCCGCTCGAAGGCGTGCTCCATGAGGAGCAGCTTCGTCTCGGCGTTGGCCGCCGTCCCCCAGGCCGCCGGCGAGAGCCACGTCCAGCCGATCTCGAGCCCGCGGTGCTCGGGCCGAAGCGCGAGGTAGCGCGAGCTCCCGAGCGACTCGCCGTCCGCCGCCCGCAGGATGCAGAACGGCGCGTCGAGCCCCGCGGCAGCTCGTGCCAGGGCGTCGGTCATCCAGGCGTGGAACGTCTCGTCCGATCGGGTCGGGTCCATCGGCATCCATCGCCACACGCGCGGGTCGGACGCCGCCGCCCGAAGGCCCGCCTCGTGGGCGGCCGCCAGCGGCTCGATCCGCACCGTCCGCCCGGCCAGCGTGGGGCGGAGGTCGGAGAAGGATGCGGCGGTGGCGGTGGCCACCGCCGCATCATCGCAATCGGGCGTCGCTCAGTGTGTCAGCGTGAACTGGTGGGTGCCGAAGCAGCTGCCCTGCGGGTCGATCGTGACCGTGTAGGTGCCGTTGGCTGCGAGCGACACCGACACTTGCGCGTTGGGCGAGAACGTCGTCGCCGCGAGCTTGGTCGAGCCGTTCGGCGCCGTCATCGACACCGTGGCCGTGCAGGCGGATCCCGCCGCCATCTTGAGCACGGCGTTCCAGCCGGCGCTCCCGGTGAACGTGAGCTTCGCGCTCTGGCCCGGGGCCGTCGTCGCGACGTTCGCGGTCGGGCCGTTCGGCGTGAGCGTGCCCGTCGCCACGGCGGGCACCGTGTAGAGGCGCATGTCCACCGAGCCGACGTTCGTCCCCGAGGGGTCGGCCTTGATCGTGTACGTGCCGTTCACCGGGAGGCTCGTCGTATCGACGTAGCCGCTGCCCGAGCCGATCGAGAAGCTCGAGACGAGCGTCGTGCCGTCAGGCTTCAGGATCGACACGCCGGCGGAGCCCATCGTCGAGTTCGACACCACCAGGCTGATCTTCTGGCCGGCCGAGCCCGTGAATGTGAAGAGCGCGTTCTGGCCGGCGCCGCCGTTGGTTCCGCTGACGAGGACGCCGTTTGCGAGGATCGGATACACCGGGTCGCCGGGCACCACCTCGGGGTCGAGCGACATCTGCCCGGTCCCCGACCCCTGCGGGTCGATGTGCACCGTGTACGTGCCGGTCTGCGGCAGCGTGACCGGGCTCATGTAGTGCCCGCTCGTGCCGGTCGAGAACTGCGCGAGCGACACGCCGTTCGGCCGCTCGATCCACACGACGCTGTTCGGGATCGTGACCGCGGAGGCGGTGAGGCTCACCCGCTGGCCGGTCGTGCCCGCGAAGGTCATCGCCGCGTTCTGGCCGGGCGTCGAGACCGTGTTCACGGTCGTCGAGCCGAGTGCCCCCGCGGCCGTGGCGTCGGCCGGGACGTTGTAGAGCGTGGTCGTGACCGTCCCGAGCGAGAAGCTCTGCGGATCGAGCACGAGCCTGTACGTCCCGTCGGCCGGGAGCGTGAGCGGGTCGATGAAGCCGCCCGAGGCGTCGAACGAGCCCGAGACGAGCACGGTGCCGTTCGGCTTCAGAAGCTGGTAGCCGGTGGCGGCGACCGACGAGCCCAGGTTGATGCTGACCACCTGGCCGGTCGTGCCGCTGAACCGGATCTTGCCGTTCTGGCCCGGGATCGCGAACACCATCGAGTCGGGCGTGCCGTCGACGGCAACGTCGTGAACCATGTCCGGCGGCACCGTGTAGGCGCGCACCGTCACCGACCCCGTGGTGAACGTGTCGGGGTTCAGGAAGACGTGATAGTCGCCGGTCTGGGTGACCACGATCGGCTCGACCATGATCCCGCTGCCCGAGAGCGACTGCGACGCGACGAGCACCGTGCCGTCGGGGTTCTTGATCCACATCTTGCCCGCCGGCACCGTGATGCCGGTGAAGGTGAACGACAGCTTGTCGCCGTTCGTCGCTGAGACGTACAGCGAGCCGTTCTGGCCGGGCGTCGCGAGGTTGAACGTGTGCGTCGACCCGTCGGCGGAGGTGCTCGCCGACTGGTCGCCGTGGAACGTCCAGGCCGTCAGGGTCTGGGTGCCCTTCGCGAACGACTGCGGGTCGACCTTGATCGTGTACGTGCCGGTCTGCGTCAGGTCGAGGGGCTCGATCCACTTGCTCCCGACCACGCCGAGCGCGGGCATGAGCGTTGTGCCGTCGGGGTTCTTGACGATGACGTTCAGGATCGGCGTCGAGACGTTGGTCAGCTTGAGGCTGAGGTTCCATCCCGCGGTGCCGCTGAACATGAACGAGGCGTTCTGCCCCGGGGTCGTCGTCATCAGCGTCCCGGGGTTGCCCGATGTCAGGGCGGCGGTCGGGTCGGCCGGCACGTTGTAGAGCGTCACCGTGGTCTGGCCGGTGTAGGTGCTGCCGGCGTCGACGACGATCGAGTACGTGTCGTCGGCGGGGAGCGTGACCATGTCGAGCCACGCACCGCCGGTATTGAGCCCCGACGTCCGAAGGACGGTGCCGGACGAGTCCTGAAGCGTGAACTTGCCCGCCAGGATCGTCGTGTTGGTGGCACGGACGGCGACGCGCTGGCCGGCGGTGCCGCTGAACGTCGCGCGGGACGTGCCGCCCGCCGAGCCGACCGCGACGACGACCGAGGGGCCGCCGGGCGTGATCGGGTACGTGGCGGCGCCGGCCGGCGCAACTGCGACGGCCAGGACCGCTGCGGCTGCGAGGACGAGCGACGCGACGCGTGCGGCGCGCGGGGGGCGCGCACGCCGGGTTGGAGCGTACGGGGTCATTGCCACCTCAAATTGAGAAGACGACGCAGAGAGACCTGCACGTTCAACATCGTCAACAGCCGTCCGCCGCTCGCCACCCTTCCGGGCCATGAACCATCCACTCACCCGGCCGAGGGATCCCTGGCATGATCTCCGCCGGACACCGGACGGAGGGAGAGCATGGAATCCGAGGGATACGTCGAGGTCGAGGGCGGGCGCGTGTGGTACCGGAGGCTGGGGGAGGGCGACGCGCTTCCCGTGCTGCTCCTCCACGGCGGCCCGGGAGCGGCGCACGACTACATGCTGCCGCTGGCCGAGCGGCTCTCCGAGCACCGGCCGGCGATCGTCTACGACCAGCTCGGCTGCGGCCGGTCCGACAAGCCCGACGACACGTCGCTCTGGACCGTCGACCGGTCGGTGACCGAGGTCGACCAGGTGCGGGCCGCGCTCGGGCTCGACCGGTGCCACCTGCTCGGCCAGTCATGGGGCGGCTGGCTCGCCATCGACTACATGGCGCGCGGCCCCGAGGGCATCGCCGGCCTCGTGCTGGCGAGCACCTCGGCCAGCATCGCCCAGTTCGTCGCCGGCGCCCGCCGGCTGATCGACGCGTTGCCGGAGCCGCACCGCACGGCGCTCAACGACCTCGGCGCGCGCGGCGAGTACGACCATCCCGACTACCGCGCCGCCGAGCACGAGTTCTACCGCCGTCACCTGTGCCGGCTCGACCCGTGGCCCGAGGCGCTCAACCGGAGCTCGGAGCAGATGGAGGGAAACCAGGTCTACGCGACCATGAACGGGCCGACCGAGTTCGACGTGATCGGGAGCCTGCGCACGTGGGACCGCACGGCCGACCTGCCCGGGATCGACGTGCCGACGCTTGTCACCTGCGGCCGCTACGACGAGATCACACCCGACTGCTCCGAGACGATCACGGCCGGGATCCCGGACGCACGGATGGTCGTCTTCGAGCAGAGCGCACACGTCGCGCACCTGGAGGAGCCGGAGGCCTATGCGAGGACCGTCGAGGAGTTCCTGTCCTCCGTGGAGGCCCGCGCAGCCGCTACGTGATCAGGTCGACCAGCGGCAGCGCCCGGTGCGGGCGCGGCGGCACGAGGAAGTTCTGCCGGTGCGTGGTCGTCAGCACCGAGTTGATGCCCTGGCCGGGGTCGCCGCGCTCCAGCGGGATGCGCGTGCCGTCGGTGAAGACGCCGTCCATCGCCCTGCGCGTGCGGGCGAAGTCGTCGCTCGTGGGGTGGAAGACGACGAAGTGCACTCCGGCTGCGGCGCCGGACGCCATCCCGTCGATCTCCGGGCGGGCGCTCCAAAAGAACGGGTTGTCGAGCGTGTTGGCGTCGGCCCGCTGCGGCACGGCTGTCCCGGCGCGGTAGACCGTCCCGTCGGCGCCGTGCACGTCGTCACGAAGGCGTGAGGCGGTCTGGATCGCGGCCGAGTGGCCGATGCCGCGGAAGCGCCGGTAGTCGCGCCGGTTCTCGGCGATCGTCGCGACGTCGTCCGGGCCCTGCCGCACCGTGAGCGTCCCCGGCGGCGTCTTCTTGTCCGGCTGGAACAGCGTCGCCACCCGCTGGTTGAAGTCGAGCCCGAGATACCACGCCTCGAGGTCCTCGAAGATGTGCGAGAGGTGCATCGTCGTCCCGCCGGTGAAGTAGCCGGCGGGGCCGCCGTCGGAGTAGCCGAGCGTCTCGAGGTTGGCGATCCGGCCCGGCCCGAGCCCGGCCTTCTGGGTGGAGGTGAATCCCAGGAAGAGCTCGGCCTGCTCGGGGATGAGCTGGGCGCCGGGCACGCCGGCGGCGAGCGCCATCCGCCGCGGCAGCGCTGTGGCCCCGTCGAAGCCGCCCCCGGCGAAGCCGCGCCGGATGCTCGTCGGGCGCCACAGGTCGAGCCCCTTCACGAGCGTGTGAGAGGCGTCGGCGATGCGGTCGAGGCTGTCGGAGCGAAGCAGGAGGGCCGCGTCGTTTCGCTCGAGTATGGTCGCGCCGGGATCGCTGGGGAACCGGATCGCATCCAGGAGGGCGCCGACCTTGCGGCCGGCCGCCTTCGAGGCGCGCCTGTCGACCGGGAGGTGGGTTCGCGCCAGGTCGGGGACGAAGCGGTCGAAGTACGGGAGGCCCCAGGCGAGCGTGACGCCCACGCCCGCCGGCGTCGGGGCGTACCGGCGCTCGACGGCGGCGATCGCGTCCTCAAGCGCGGCCCGGGCCGCGCGCAGGTCCGCTCGGCTCTCTCCGGCCGTCAGCTCCAGCGTGACGACCTGCATGTGGAGCGGCGGGACGATCACCTCGACGTCGTTCGAGCGCACGACCCGGAGGCCGTCCAGCAGGTGCTGCTCGCGCCGGGCGGCGGTCGCCGCCGCCGGCCGGCCCGAGCCGCCGGTCAGGCGGTCGACCAGCTCGTAGACACCCCCTCCGGCGAGGGCGGCGGCCGCCGTGCCGGCGATGACCTGCCTTCGGGTCAGGGGCATGTCAGCCCGCCGGGTCGAGCAGCACGAGCTCCCGCAGCATGCGCTTCAGGTCGCCCGCGACCTGCGGGTAGGTGAGCGGCGCGGCCACGTGCTGGGAGACGGTGTAGAGCGAGCCCTGGTGCTTCCACGCGTAGAGCAGGTGCCACTGGTCGGGCCCGCGGTTCACGGTGTAGAGGGTCGCGGTGATGCCGCCCGCCCGGAACGTGCCGCCGGGGTCGCTGAAGCAGGGCACCTTGGTGCGCACCGTGTCGCCGTTCGTCGTCTCGACGTTGTCGCAGCGCGGGACCGACGTGCGGTGCAGGTAGCCGCCGAGGTTCACGTGCACCTCGCCCGACGCGTCCGACCAGATGAGGCTCACCAGGTAGGAGCCCTTGTTCACCGTGACGGCCGTTCCGCCCTGGCCGGCGTACGCCTCTCCGAGCTTCGGCGTGAGCGGCGAGGGCACCCAGCGCGGGCAGTAGATCGGCGCTCCGACCCGGTCGGCGAGCCGCTGCCAGCCCGAGGCCCAGTCGGCCGGGCAGGTCGCGGCGGGCCTCTGCGACGCAGCGGGCGCCGGGCCGGTCGCGCTCTGCGAGCCGCACGAGGCGAGCGCCGGCAGGGCAAGGAGCAGGGTGAGGAGCGCGGCGGGTCGGCGCATCGAGACCTTCAGGGTACCCCGCGCGGCGGGGGCTGCGAGGCGCGGACCGTCACGTTGCCAGCATCTGGTACGCCGCATCAAACGGCTAGGCCAGGTCCGTCCGCGGCCCCCAGGGGGATGCGGGCCGGGGTGGCTGGCGCGGCCAGTTTGGCGTGGGGTGGTCAATGTGCCGCGCGGGGTGTGTCAATTGCCTTTCGTGACGCCGCCGTTACGCCTGCGGGCCGTGGGCCGGCGAAAGCTGCCCGCTTGACCCACCCGCCGGGTCGTGTCGGGGCCGCGCCGCCTTCCGGGACGGGTTTCTGGGTAGGAAGCTGCGGGCCGGGGGTCGGCGTGGCCAGTTTGGCGTGGGGCGGTCAATGTGCCGCGCGGTGAGTGTCAATTGCCTTTCGTGACACCGCCGTTGCACCTACCCGGCGCCACGCCGTGAACCGACGAGGTCTGCCCGTCGGGTCCACCCGCCCGGCAGCGCTCAGACCGCCCGCCCGACGGCGCTGAAGTCGTTAGCCTCCGAACCGGTCCGGGGAGCGCGGCGAATACGCCGCAAGCTCACGTCCCGTTCC
>DATAEI010000093.1:0-11248 GCA_036258075.1 Gaiellales bacterium | reverse complement strand
GAGCCGGTCACGGTCACCGAGGCGACGTTCTGCCAGCTGAGCGAGCCGCCACTCACCGCGGGGGTGGACGGGGCCGTGCGGTCGACACGGGCCGTGCCCTGCACCCAGCCAGACGTCCGGCCGACGCCGTCCACCGCGCGGAAACGGACGAGCGTCTCGCCCTCGGCGCTGACCGTGACCGACGCGCCCGCCGCCGGGGTGAGCGACCAGGTCGCACCGCCGTTCGTGGACTGCTCGTACTCGTAGCCCGCGACGCCGCTCGCACCGTCGGCCGAGGCCGCAGCGGTGAGCACGATCGAGGCCACGTTCTGCCATGACGCGGAGCCGCCGGACACCGTCGGGTCGGTGGGCGCGGTCAGGTCGAGCTTGGCCGTGCTGGCGGCGGTCGCCGAGCCCGGCGTCCAGGCCGACGCGTTGCCCGCGCCGTCGACGCTTCGGAACTGCACCTGGGTCGTGCCCTCGGCCGCGACGTTCACCGACGCGCCGGCCGTCGCCGCCGACCACGCCCCGCCGTTCAGGCTCGTGCGGTACTCGTACTGCGCGAGGCCCGACCCGCCGGTGTCCGTGGACCCGGAGGCGGAGATGCCCACGGGCCCGGATGCCTGCCAGCTCGACGAGCCGCCTGCCACGCTCGGCGCCGACGGCGCGGTGCGATCGATCCGCACGGTGGCGGGGACCCACGCCGAGGTGTTGCCGGCGCCGTCGACGGCCCGCAGCTCGACCAGCGTCTCGCCCTGGGCGGAGACGGTGACCGGCGCGCCGGCGGCGGCCGAGGACCAGGTGGCGCCCCCGTTCGTGGAGGTGCGGTGCTCGTAGGCGGCTGGGCCCGAGCCACCGGCGTCGGTGGATCCCGACGCGGTGATCGACACCGAGGTGACGCTCTGCCACGCGAGCGAACCACCCGCGACCGTCGGGGCGCTCGGGTCGCTGCGATCGAGCCGAACGGTGCTCGACCCGGCGGGCGCCGAGGGCGCCCACGCGGACACGTTGCCGGCGGCGTCGATGCTCCGGAACTGGACGAGCGTCTCGCCCTCGGCCGACACGGTGTCGGATGCGCCGGCGGAGGCGCTGCCCCAGGTCGCCCCGCCGTCGGTCGACTCGCGGTGCTCGTAGCCGGCCAGGCCGGAGAGCGCATCCGTCGACCCGGACGCCGTGACGATCGTCTGGGCGACCGACTTCCAGGAGTTCGAGCCGCCGCTCACCGCCGGCGCGCTGGGGAGGCCGCGGTCGATGCGGGCCGTCGCAGCCGCCGTACCCGCAGCCGGCGTCCAGGCGGAGCGCAGGCCGGAAACATCGACCGCCCTCCACTGGACGAGCGTCTCGCCGTTCGCGGTCACGTCGACCGACGCGCCCGCAACCGCGCTCGACCACGACGCGCCGCCGTCGGTCGACGTGCGGTACTGGTAGCCCGCGACGCCCGATCCCGGCGCGTCGGTCGAGCCGCCCGCGGTCATCGTGATGTTGCTGACCGACTGCCAGCTGAGCGACCCGCCCGCCGCCGCCGGCGTGGACGGCGCCGTGCGGTCGATGCGAACCGTGGCCTGCTTCCAGCCCGACACGAACCCTGCGCCGTCGATCGCGCGGAACCGCACCAGCGTCTCGCCTTCGGCGCTGACCGCGAGCGTGGCGCCTGCGGTCGGCACGAGCGACCAGCTCGTCCCGCCGTCGGTCGAGGTCTCGTACTCGTAGCCGGCGACCCCGGAGCCGGGCGCGTCGGTCGACGCGGAGGCCGACACGGTGACCGACGCCGCGTTCTTCCACGCGGTCGAGCCGCCGCTCACGGACGGGTCGGTGGGCGGATCCGTGTCGAGCCGGACCGTCGCCTGCACCCAGGGGGAGGCGTTCCCGGCGCCGTCGACCGCCGAGAAGCGGACGAGCGTCTCACCCTGTGCCGCGACGTCGACCTGCACGCCTGTGACCGCCGCCGACCACGTGGCGCCGCCGTTGGTCGAGGTCTCGAATCGGTAGTGGTCGAGCCCGGACCCGCCGGTGTCGATCGACGCGGCCGCCGTCACGCTCACCAGCGAGAGGTTGAGCCACGCGGGGTCGCCTCCCGCCACCACCGGCGCGGACGGAGCGGTGCGGTCGAGCCGCACGGTCGCCTGCGTCCACGGTGAGACGTTGCCGACGCCGTCGACCGCCGCGTACCGGACGAGCGTCTCGCCCTCGGCGCTCACCGCGAGCGACGCGCTCGCGGCAGGCGCGGACCAGAGGAGCCCGCCCGTCGTCGAGATCTCGTATTCGTACCCGGCCACGCCCGATCCGCCGGTATCGGTCGAGCCGGTCGCCGCCGTGAGGACGGAGGCGAGGCTGCGCCAGGCCGCCGAGTCGCCCGAGACCGCCGGGGCGGTGGGCGCCACGTTGTCGAGCCGGACGGTCGCCTGCGCCCACGCCGAGTGGTTCCCGACCCCGTCGACCGCGCGGAACGCGACATCGGTTCGCCCCTCCGCCGAGACGGTGAGGAGCGCTCCGCTCTGGACGGCCGACCAGGTCGCGCCGGCGTCGTCGGACGTGCGGTACTGGTAGCCGGCCACGCCGGACTCGCCATCGGTGGACGCCGACGCGGACACGCTCTCCGACGGGAGCTGCTGCCAGCCGGCGAGCGCGCCGGCGAGCGTCGGAGCGGTCGGCGCGGTGGCGTCGACCATCGCGGTGTTCGCCGCGCCGGTGACGGCGGGCGCCCAGGCCGAGACGTTGCCGGCCGTGTCGACGGCGCGGAACTGGAGGAAGCTCTGGCCCGGCGTCGTGACGCCGACCGAAGCGCCGGCGGCGGCAGCGCCCCAGGTCGTCCCGTCAGGCGACGAGCGGTGCTCGTAGCGGGCGACCGCGCCGCCCGGGTCGGTCGAGCCCGACGCGCCGATCGTCACCGGGCCTGCGCTCCACGTGGCCGAGCCACCGGCCACGTTCGGGGCGGAGGGCGGCGTGACGTCGATCGTCCAGCGCACCCGCTTCGTCGCCGACAGCAGCCGCCCGCCGACCCGGCCGCTCACCTTCACGCGGACGGTGTGGGTGCCGGGGAGAAGGTTCGTGTAGGCGACCTTCGACGTGCACGCCTTCCACGGCAGCGCGTCGAGCCGGCACGCCGCCCGGGTGGCGTGGCCGATCAGCTTCCACGCAAACCGCGCGGTGGTCCGGTTCGTCGGGTTGGCGGGCTTCCTGGTGAGGAGGACGCCGACCGACGAGAGCGACGGGCTGCCGACGGGGTGCGCCAGAGCGGACGCCGGATGCAGGAATGCAGCAGCCGCCGCCAGGGCGGCCAGCGCTGCGGGCGTACGAGGATGGAATCGAGGCACTGAGAACCGAGCTCCACTTGGGGGGAAGTAGGAACTCCGCTTCTCATGTCGGCATTCCGAGCAAAAACCTTGATATGCAAGAGCTCTAGCCCGGAAGCGGCGAGATCCAGACCTCGCGCGACCGAGGTCCGTCAAACTCGCAGAAGAAGATCCGCTGCCAGCGGCCGAGCGCCGGCCGCCCGCCCTCCACCGGGACGAGCTGCGAGCTGCCGACGAGGACCGCCTTGATGTGCGAGTCGCTGTTTCCCTCGGCGTGCGCGTAGCCGGCATCGCGCGGGACGCGGCGATTCAGGTCGGCGACCACGTCAGCGGCCACGTCGGGGTCGTAGCCCTCGTTGATCGTGACGGCGGCGGTCGTGTGCGGGACGTGCACGAGCACCGCCCCGTCGCCCAGGCCGAGCTCGACCACGGCGTCCGCCACCTCCGCCGTGATGTCGACCATCTCCTCGCGCCGCCCGGTACGAAGCGTGAGCCGGTGCACGAGGCCGATCGTATACCGTCGGGCGCCGTGGCTCCGCGACCGCTCCTCGTGCTCGACGGCGACTCGCTCGCGCATCGCGCCTACCACGGCTCGCGGCCGCTGGCCGGCGCGGGCGGGCGGCCGATCAACGCGCTGCACGGCTTCGCGATCATGGCGATGGGCCTGTGGCGGGCCGAGAAGCCGCGCGCGGTGCTGGCGTGCTGGGACACGCTGACGGTGCCGACCTACCGGCACGCGCTGTGGCCGGCCTACCAGGCCGGCCGGGAGTTCGACCCGGAGATCGTCGAGCAGCTCGACCGGATGCCGGAGCTGTGCGAGGCGCTCGGGTTCGCATGGGCCAAGGGTGCCGGGTACGAGGCCGACGACCTCCTGGCGACGGCGGCGCGGCTCGAGACCGAGGCGGGGAGCCGCGCCCTGGTCGTGACGTCGGATCGGGACGCCTACCAGCTGGTGTCCGACTCGGTGACGGTGCTCGCGCCGCGGACGGGTGGCTACGCGCCGGATCGGATCGACCGGGCGGCCGTCGTCGAGCGGTACGGCGTGCTGCCCGAGCAGGTGCCCGACTTCATCGCCCTGCGCGGCGATCCGTCGGACCGGATCCCCGGCGCGAAGGGGATCGGCGCGAAGGGTGCGGCGGAGCTGCTGCTCCGCTACGGGACGTTGGAGGGGATCCGCGAGGCGGCGGATGCGCTCTCGCCCAGGCAGGCCGAGGCGGTGCGGGACGAGCGGCTCGACCTGTTCAGGCGCGTGGCGACGATGGATCGCACGGCGCCGGTCACGCGGGCCGCCGACAACACGCTCGACGTCGACCGAGGCACCGCCTACGCACGCGAGATCGGCGACGAGCGGCTGGCGGAGCGGATTCCGGGGCGTTAGGGCGGCTGGCGGGTGGTAAGCCAGCGGCGTTGTGCGGACCAGCGTTCCAGGGTGATTCGTAGGGATCCCCCCGATGCGAAGCCGGTGAGCCGGCAGAAGACTTCGCCTCGTGGATCGGATCTCGACCATTGATGACGGTGGGCACGCCGGTCAGGTGCGCCCGGGCGGCCCTGCTCTCGCCTGCGGAGACGGCGGAGCATCGGCCGCCCCGGCGCCCGGCGGTGCTCGCACAGAACGCAGTCCGCATGACGCGGCCGGCCATCCCAGGAGGTTCACGAGCATGCAGCAACGTTTGACATCCGTGCGCGGCATCGGCCCTGCACTCTTCGCCATCGTCTGCGCCGGCTTCGTGGCTGCCCCGGTTGCGGCCGGTAACGCGAGCGCCGACGGGGAACGCATGGTCTTCCCCGTACCTGCGACGCTGACGATCGGACTCGCCGAACCCGTCGTAGCGGCAGCCGAGACGAGCACGATCACGGACGGCAACGACGTGCGCGGCCGCCTCGACATCCGCTCGGCGACGCAAGCGATCCGCCGCCGGTCTGTGGTGCATACGATCTCGACCTATCGGCCCTGGTCGGGCCGGCTGCTGCGCTTTCAGGAATCGCGGTTCCTGTTCATCGACTTCGATACGAAAGCGGGGCCCCGCGCGGACAGGATCGCGGTCGTGTTCTTCTACCGACGAAAGCTCAGGACCGCGGTGTTGTCCGGACGCGGCCGATTCGTTGGGTGGGCGACAGCCATTCGACGCGGATCGCGCGCGGTGACCGTGCGGATCCCCCGCCGGCTACTGGGAAACCCACTCGGCTACCGCTGGATCGCTGCATCCGAATTCACCGCGTCACCGAACTGTTCGCACGGCTGCCTCGACCGCGCGCCGAACCGAGGCACCGTGCTTCACGACATCACACCGCCGAGCATCGCCTTCGGTGCGCTGGGCGTGCCCGGGGCGACAAGCACCACGATCCCTTTCAGCGTGGCGGACAAGGGAGGATCGCACATCCGCTCGTGGCGACTCCAGGAGCGAACGTTCGGCCAGACGCTGTGGACGACGATCGGTACCGGCGCCACCTCCGGCTCGCAAGCGGTCTCCGTCACGAAGACGGAAGGCGACAACCTCGAGTACCGCGTCGTGGCCACGGACCGGGGCGGGAACACCAGCGTGAGCCGGGTTCGGCGCCTCTCCTTCCCGATCGACGACGCCAACGCGCAGCTCACCTACACCGGTAGCTGGACGACTGCTGGAGATGCAGACGACTACCTCACGACCCTGCACTCGACGTCCGACTTCGCCGCGCCGGCGACGTTCTCGATCACGTTCCAGGGCACGTCGATTCGGATCGTGGCCCGGGGCTCCTGCGGGTGGGGCATGACCAGCATCGACGGCGTCAATACCGGCCAGGTGACGCAGCTCTGCGATAACGAGCACCGCGCGATCGTCTTCGCAGCCGACTCGCTCGATGCGCTTCAACCGCACACCTTCACATTCACACTTGGAGGAGGCGACTTCGGGCTCGATGGCGTGATCGTCCGGTAGCTCAACCCCCCGGATTGCCCATCACGTCGTCGCGGAGCCAGAGGCCGACGGAGGCGGGCTGGAGTGCCGCGGTGACGACGGCGAGCAGCTCGGTCTCGAGGGCGCCGAGGTCGATCTCGTCGCGCATGCGGTGGTTGAAGAGGCTGACGATGCGGGCGGAGTCGTACCGGTCGCGGTAGAAGCGGCGGTCGACGCCGTGCTGGATGCGGCGGCGGAGGGGCTGGAACATGGCGGCGACGCCGAGCGTCGAGAGTGTGACGGCGACCGCGCCGGTGCCGCCGGTGACCGACCGGAGCGCCTCGCTCAGAAGCACGACGCCGCCGATGTAGGCCGCAGCCAGGGTCGCGATCACGGCCGCATAGACGAGCGTCTTTCGGATGATGACGTCGATGCCGTAGAGGCGGTAACGAAGGATGGCGATGCCCATCGCGACCGGCACGCCGGCCATCGCGGCCGCAAGGATCGAGAGCTCGATCGCGAACATGGCGTCGCCCATCACGTCCGCGAGGTACAGCAGTGTCCACTGCGCCCAGACGACGCCGAGGACCGCGGCGGCGTAGGACACCCATTTCATCTGCTGGTGGGTGGCGCCCGTCGTCCTGCGCAGACGGATGACGGTCGCGGCGCCGGCCGCCGCGAAGAGCACGATCGCGAGCGCCCAGCCCAGCACCCCGACGACGGTCAGCGCCGTCCCGGCCCCGTCGATCCCGAACGGGTTGCGAACCGGCGCGTTCGCGTCGAGCCGTCCGGGGGCGAGCCCGATCCCTGCGACCAGGCAGACGGCCGTCAGCACTGAGAGCCAGACCAGCGCGCGCCACCGGGCGCTCAGCAGCCGCCCGTCCGGAAACACGAGAAGCGCCAGCGGGATCAGGATGAGCGGAAGCGCGGGCGGCGCCTCCGCGACCCACAGCGCCTCGGCCCCGAGCGCCGATGAGCCGGGACCGAGCGCCCAGTTGGCGTACTCGAAGCAGACCGAGCCCAGCGCGAAGAGGAATCCGGCGGAGAGGAGCAGCCATCCAACGACGTTGCCCGGACGGCGGATCGCGACCACGGCGCCGGCCGTTGCGTACGTCGCCGCCCACAGCGAGAACACGATGTCGTGGTCGAGCGGCGGCGAGATGCCGGCGTTCGAGTCCAGGTTCATGACGTTCAGGACGAGACCGGCGGCGACCATCGCCGCCGCCACGCACCACGTAATCATCGCCGCCGAACGGGATCCGGGCATGCTGCGATCGTACGCCGCCCGGGGTTACGGCACCGTTACGGCCGCGTGCCCCACGCGTAGGTCATCTTGACCATGTCGAGATACATGAACGTCTCCGTCGACTTCACGCCGTCGATCTCGCGCATGCGCTGGACGATGTCCAGGAGGTGGCGGTTGTCCTCGCAGACAACCTCGACGAGCATGTCGAAGCTTCCGGACGTGATGACGACGTAGCTCGTCTCGCGCCACTCCGACACCTCGCGGGCGACCCGGTCGAGGTCGGCCTGGGCCTGCACCCCCACGAGCGCCATCACGTCGAACCCGACCTTGAGCGGGTTGGTGACGGCAACCACATCGAGCACCCCGGCGTCCATCAGCCGGTGTACTCTCGTCCGCACCGCCGTCTCGGAGAGGGCGAGCTCGCGGCCGATCGCGCTGAAGCCGGCTCGGCCGTCGCGCTGCAGGATCTCGATGATGCGACGGTTGGCCTCGTCCAGCGGCGGCGGCGAGACTCGGATTCCTTCGTTGCGATGCCCCTCAGGTGCGATATCCGAAGTTGACATGCCCGCCGCGAACGATATACGCTGGTTACCGTCTCGTGAAGGCCCTTCCGCCATGAGCTCCGCCACGACGACATCGCAGCCGGGCGCCGCAGCAGCGGACGCCGGCGAGAGCGATGTCGAGTTCCGCGCGGTCACAAAGCGGTTCGGCTCCCTCGTTGCGGTGAACGCCGTCAACCTGCGAGTCCACAAGGGCGAGTTCCTGTCGCTGCTCGGCCCGAGCGGCTGCGGCAAGACGACCTCGCTTCGGATGATCGCGGGCTTCGAGCAGCCGGACGAGGGCGAGATCCTGATCGGCGGCAGCGACGTCGCCGGCACGCCGCCCTACAAGCGCGACGTGAACACGGTCTTCCAGCAGTACGCGCTCTTCCCGCACATGTCGATCCTCGACAACGTGTGCTACGGGCTGAAGCAGCGCAAGGTGGGAAAGCGCGAGCGCCACCAGCGCGCCGGCGAGGCGCTCGAGCTCGTCCAGCTCACCGGCCGCGACAAGCACCGCCCCGCGATGCTCTCCGGCGGCCAGCAGCAGCGCGTCGCCCTGGCGCGCGCGCTCGTCATGAACCCGCGCGTCCTCCTGCTCGACGAGCCGCTCGGCGCGCTCGACCTGAAGCTCCGCAAGGAGATGCAGATCGAGCTCAAGCGGATCCAGTCGCAGGTCGGGATCACGTTCATCTACGTGACCCACGACCAGGAGGAGGCGCTCTCGATGTCCGACCGGGTCGCGGTCATGTCGAACGGCGTCATCGAGCAGCTCGACGAGCCGCGCACGATCTACGACCGCCCGCTCACGCCGTTCGTCGCCGACTTCATCGGCGACATGAACTTCATCGACGGCGACGTGGTCGAGGCGGCCGACGGTGGGTTCGCCGTCGACGCCGGCTCGGGAGTCGTGATCCGCGGCCGCGGCGAGACGCAGCGCGGCAAGCGCGTGCGCATCGGCATCCGCCCCGAGCGGATGGCCGCCCACCCCGGCCAGCCCGACGGCACGGCCAACAAGGCTGCGGGCGAGGTCGTGACCAAGATGTACCTCGGCGACCAGGTACAGGTCGTCGCAACCCTCGCGAACGGGACGAGCGTCGTCGTTCGTGAGCAGCGAGCGAGCGCGGACCCCGCGCTCGACACCATCCATCCAGGAGACCAGATCGCCGTCGGCTGGGACGAAGCAGCCCCACACATGCTCGGCGACGCAGATACCACGGAGGAACCGTCGTGACCGACGAACCGCGCGACCACCTGAAGCTCCTCGCGCCGCAGTCCATGCGGCCCAAGTTCGACTACCTGCACCGCGAGGTGCAGGATCTCGCCGGCATGCGGATGAGCCGGCGTGCGGCGCTCGGCCTCGGCGGCCTCGCCATCCTGGCGGCTGCCGGGTGCGGCGGCAGCACGAACGCCGGCGGCGGAGGCGGCGGGAACAGCCAGCCGGCCGACGCGCTCAAGGGCAAGCCGGTCGAGGACTCGCTCGTCATCTACAACTGGTCGCAGTACGACGACCCGTCGACGTACAAGAACTTCGAGGCCCTGCCCGACGAGTCGAAGGCCGGCCTCAAGATCCACGAGACGTACTACTCGTCGAACGACGAGCTCCTGGCGAAGCTGCACGCCGGCGGCACGGGCTACGACATCGTCGTTCCCAGCCAGAACGCGGTGGGCGAGCTGATCCAGGAGGGCGGGCTCATGAAGCTCGACTTCAACCTCATCCCGAACATCAAGAACCTCGATCCGAAGTTCCGGAAGGCGAGCTTCGACCCGACGGGCGAGTTCCACGTCATCAAGGACTTCGGGATCACGATGTTCTTCTACCAGAACACCGTCGTGAAGCCCTCGAGCGAGCCGAAGACGATGAAGGACTTCTACGACCTCCTGAACGCCAACGCGTCCAAGGGCCGCACGAACGTCCTCGACGGCGCCGAGGAGGTCGTGCCGCTCGCGGCGATGGCCCTCGGATTCGACGCCAACACCGACGATCAGGGTGAGCTCGACCAGACGAAGCAGTTCCTGCTCTCGATCCGCAAGGGCGTGACCACGATCAGCTCGTTCGGCTACATCAACGACGCGTCGGCCGGCAAGATCATCCTGAGCCAGGGCTGGAACGGCGACGTGCGCCGCATCCTGAAGGCGCGCAAGAAGCAGGGCGACATCACCGCCGTCCTGCCCACCGGGAAGTCCGAGGTGTGGGCCGACAGCTGGTGCGTTCCCGCGACAGCACCGCACCCGGTCGCGGCGCATGCGTGGATCAACTACCTGCTCGAGCCGCAGACGGCCGTGACCGAGATGAACTACCACAACTACCCGATCCCGATCCCGGCCGCGCTCGACCAGATGCCGGCCGAATTCAAGAACGACCCGCTCTTCAACGTGCCGTCGAGCTACACGGACGGCTACCAGTACATCCTGAACCCGAACCCGCAGCTCGTGAACGCCCGCACCAAGATCTATCAGGAGTTCAAGGCCGCCTGACATGGCGATCGCCGAAGAGCCGGGCCCGGCCGCGGCGGCCGTAGCCGCCAAACCGACAAAGCGTGGAAGGTCATTCGCGCCGCGCTACCCGGCGTGGCTCACGCTGCCCTCGCTGCTCTATTACGCGATCTTCTTCCTGGGGCCGATGGCGATCCTCGCCGTCTTCTCGGTGTCGCTCCAGAGCGGCTTCGGGAGCGTCACCTACACGTTCAGCTCGGAGCAGTTCTCACAGGTCAACGACTCGCTCTACATCACGGTCTTCGAGCGCACGCTGCTCATGGCGGCGATGGGGTCGCTCCTCACCATCGCGGTCGGCTATCCGCTCGCGTACTGGATGGCGCGGTACCTGTCGACCTACAAGATGCTCGCGCTCCTCATCGTCATCGTGCCGTTCTGGACGTCGTTTCTGATCCGCACGTATGCGCTCAAGATCATCCTCGATCCGCACGGCTATCTGGCCAAGGACTTCGGCATCGACATCCTGTACACCAAGTACGCGGTCGGCATCGGGCTCGTCTACAACTACCTGCCGCTCTTCATCCTGCCGGTGTTCGCATCGCTCGAGCGGATGGACTGGACGCTGGTCGAGGCGGCGACCGACCTCGGCGCGCGGCCGTTCAAGGCGTTCTGGGAGATCACGCTGCGGCTGACGCTGCCGGGCGTCGTCACCGGCGGCCTCCTGGTGTTCATCCCGATGTGCGGCGAGTACATCATCCCCGACATCCTGGGCGGCGGGAAGTACGAGTTCGTTGGAAACATCATCGGCGACACGTTCGGCACCGCCCAGAACTGGCCGTTCGGATCTGCGCTCTCCATCGCCCTCATGGGTGCGCTCTCGGT
>DATAEI010000092.1:0-7048 GCA_036258075.1 Gaiellales bacterium | reverse complement strand
TCGGCCAGCGATTGCAGGTCCTCCTCGAAGGCGGCGTAGTCGCGCGCGAGCAGATGGTCGAGCGGGCGGCCGCTCGGGCCCGTCGAGCGCAACCAGCGCGGCAGGACGCCGCTCGCCACGCGCTCGGCGGCCTCCTGAGTGAGCGTGAGGAGGATGGGCAGCTGCGGCTTGTGGTCGAGCTCGCCCGAGATGACGCTCAGCGGGTCGACGTCGAGCGCGGCGCACAGCTCGTCCTCGGTGAGGCCGAGGCGATCCATGAGCAGAGCGGCGGCGGTCGAGGTCATGGTCGGGCGACGAGCGGCCGGCCGCTGCGGGCGGGGCCGCTCAGAAGAGCTGGTTCTCGCCGCCGAAGACTTCGCTGACGCTGTCGTCGGTGAAGATCCGGCGGATCGAGTCGGTCAGCAGCTCCGCGCAGCTGAGGACGCGCAAATTGTCGGGCGCACCCGCGCGGACCGGGATCGTGTCGGTCACGACGATCTGCTCGAAGCCCGCGGCGGCGAGGTTCTCGTAGGCGTTCCCGCTCAGGATCGGGTGGGTGGCGGCGGCGTAGACGCGCGACGCGCCCTCGTCCAGGACGGTCTGCGCCGCGGCCCGCAGCGTCCCGGCGGTGTCGATCATGTCGTCGACGAGGACGGCCGTCTTGCCCTTCACGTCGCCGATGACGTAGCCGATCTCGGCCACCTGCTGGGCGGGGCGCTCCTTGTCGAGGATGGCCAGCTCGGCACCGACCTTCGAGGCGAAGTTCTTGTTCAGCTTGACGCGGCCCGCGTCGGGCGCGACGACCACGAGGTCGGTGAGGCCGAGGTCGTCGAAGTACTGCGTGAGCATGAAGAGCGCGGTCATGTGGTCGACCGGGTTGCGGAAGAAGCCCTGGGTCTGCCCGGCGTGGAGGTCCATGGTCAGCACGCGGTCCGCGCCGGCCGACTCGATCATCCGTGCCACCAGGCGCGCGGAGATCGGCTCGCGAGGCGCCGACTTCTTGTCCTGGCGGCTGTAGCCGAACCACGGCGTCACCGCGATCACGCGGTGCGCGCTGGCCCCCACCGCCGCGTCGATCATGAGCAGCAGCTCCATGAGCGCGTCGTTGGCGCTCAGGCCGCGCTCGGGGTTGGCGCACGTCGGCTGGATGATGAAGACGTCGGCCCCGCGGATCGACTCCTCGTAGCGGCAGTAGACCTCGCCGTTGGTGAACGTCTTCAGGGTCACGGGACCGAGGTCGACGCCCAGCTTGTCGGCGATTCTCGAAGCCAGCTCGGGGTTGGCGCGCCCCGAGAAGAGCATGAGCCGCTTGTCGTAGTCGATCGGGAGGCTCGTGGCCATGGCCGGCTGCACCTGGACGCTCACGACGATGCTCAGTCTACGCGGGGGTCACGACGGTGTGTCCGGCGCCTCGCGCTGCTTCCTGCGCTCGGCGTAGCCCTCGATGTTGGTCTGACGCTCGCGGGCTATGCCGAGGGCGCCGGGCGGCACGTCCTCGGTGATCGCGGAGTTCGCGCCGACGGTGGCCCCGTCCCCGATGGTCACCGGGGCAACGAGGGTCGTGTCGACCGAGGTGCGGACGCCCGCGCCGATGGTCGTGCGGTGCTTGCGGGTGCCGTCGTAGTTGGCGGTGATGGTCGCGGCGCCGAGGTTGGTGTTCGGCCCGACGTCGGCGTCGCCGATGTAGCTGAGGTGCGGGACCTTCGTGCCCTCCCCGATGTCGGAGTTCTTGATCTCGACGAAGGTGCCCGCTTTCGCGCGCTCGCGCAGCAGGGCGCCGGGGCGCAGGTACGCGAAGGGCCCGACGGTCGCTCCGGCGCGCACCTCGCACTCGGCGAGGTAGGAGTGCGGGACCCGGACCTCGTCGCCGAGCTTGGCGTCGATGAGGGTCGTGAGCGGGCCGACGGCGCAGCGCTCGCCGACGGTCGTCGCACCGCGCATGAACGACGACGGCTCGACGACCGTGTCCGCGCCGATCTCGACGGTGGCGTCGATGAGCGTGCTCGCCGGGTCGACGATGGTGACGCCGGCGAGCATGTGCCTCGCGTGCACGCGAGCCTGCGCGAGGGCGCGGACGCGGGCCAGCTCGACGCGGTCGTTGACGCCGAGCAGCAGGGTCGGGTCGTGGAGCTCGTGGGCGGCGACGCGGTCGAGCAGCGGCAGCGTCGAGGGCAGGTAGAGCTCGCCCTGGGCGTTGTCGGGCGTCAGGCGTTCGAGTGCGGCCTTCAGGGCGGCGCCGTCGAACGCGTAGACGCCGGCGTTGACCTCGCGGATGGCGAGCTCCTCGTCGGTCGCGTCGCCGGCGACCTTGGTCTCGACCACGCGTGCGACCGTGCCGTCGGCGTTGCGCACGACCCGCCCGTAGCCGGTGGGGTCGTCGAGCTCCATGGAGGCGACCGTCGCCTGCGCGCCCGCTCGCCCGTGCGCGTCGATGAGGTCGGCGAGCGCCTCGGCGGTCACGAGCGGGACGTCGCCGTTGAGGACGAGCACCGGCTCGTCGGAGATGTGCTCGGCGGCGGCCTGCACGGCGCCGCCGGTGCCGTTGGCCGCGGACTGGATGGCGAGCTCGACGCCGTCGGGCAGGCGGCCCTCGAGCGGCCGCTCGGGTCCGTCGACGACGACGACCTTGCCGGCGCCGGCCGCCAGCGCGGCCGCCACGGGCCACGCGATCATGGGCTGGCCGCAGAGATCGTGCAGGACCTTCGGCGTGCGCGAGCGCATGCGGGTGCCCTGGCCGGCGGCGAGGATGATGACGGTCGGTGCGGTCACCGGGCGGATGCTAGAGGCCGCTCGGCGTGCAGCCCGGGCCGGCCCGGCGCCCATGCTCGACGGGCGCCGCCCGCGCCGGTGCGCTAGAAGTCCGGCCGATGCTCGACGGGCGGGTCGCGGTGATCACGGGAGCGGGACGCGGCCTCGGCGCGGCGGTCGCCGACGAGCTCGCCGCCCAGGGGGCGAGCGTCGTGATCGCGGACCTCGACGCCGAGCTCGCGGCGATCACCGCCGAGCGCCTGAGCGCAGCGGGGCGGGCGGCCACGCCGCGGGTGGCGGACGTCTCCGACGCCGAGCAGGTCACCCAGCTGTTCGATGCCGTCGCCGCCGAGCACGGCCGCCTCGACGTCCTCGTCAACAACGCCGGCATCGGTGCGATCGGGCCCTCGGAGCAGCTCGACTTCGCCGTCTGGTCGCGCACGCTCGCGGTCAACCTCACGGGCACCTTTCTGTGCGCCCAGGCCGCCGCCCGCCACATGCTCCCCGCCGGCCGCGGCGTGATCGTCAACATCGGCTCGCTCTTCGCCGCCACCGGCATGCCGTTGCGCGCGGCCTACGCCGCCAGCAAGCACGGCGTCGTGGGGCTCACAAAGGTCCTCGCGACCGAGTGGGCGGGCCGCGGCCTGCGCGTCGTCGCCGTCGACCCCGCCTACGTGCGTACCACCCTCGACGACACCGACCAGCGTGACGGCGGATACAGCGAGGCCGACATCGCCCGGCGCACGCCGATGGGTCGCTACGCCGAGCCCGCCGAGGTCGCCCGCGTCGTCGCCTTCCTGGCCTCCGAGGCCGCCTCGTTCATCACCGGCAGCGAGGTCGCCGTCGACGGCGGCTGGCTCGCCTACGGCGGCTGGTAGAGCGCCGGCGCGCTACGCCGGATGCGTGACGGCCATGGGCGGTCCGATGACGTCCATGCCGACCTCGGCGCCGATGCTCCGAAAGGCGTCCGGATCCACCGGGCCGGCCGGCAGCGCCGCGAAGCGATCGAAGAACCGCTCCATCCCGGACGGCGTGAAGATCACGATGATCCTCGCTGGCCGCGCACCGACGTTCTGAAAGCAGTGCGGTGTCCCACGCGGGACGAACACGAAGGAGCCCGCGGGCGCCCTTGCGACGTCGTCGCCCAGCCGGAAGCGCAGCTCACCGTCGAGCACGTACCACGACTCGTCCTCGCCGGCGTGCGTGTGAAACGGAGGACCGTCGCCCGGAGCGATGACGTTCTCGAACACGGTCAACGCCGCATCCGTCTCGTCCCCGCGCGCCTTGAACGTGAGCGGCCCGCCGGCGGGTCCCTGGACTGTCAGGCCCTTCCCAGGCCCCACCGCGAACGGGACACGCCCGTCGGCATCGCCGCGTCCCACATCGTCGTCGTCCTCGGCCATGACCGCGGATCCTAGGCCGCCAGCGGAGGCGCGCGCTCGACCTCGCCCGGCTGTTCATGGCCCGATCCCCATTCGCCCTTATGGCGGCTGGTCGCCGCCGGTCGCCGCGATCCGCTCGTGGGCCAGGTGCTTGAAGGTGCGCCCCAGCCGGAGGTCGTAGATGCACCAGATGCTGACCCCGAAGCGCTCTGCCACGGACTTGACGCTCGCCCCTCCAACGAGGGCGTCGAGTGCCGCGCGCGCGGCTTCGTCGGTCAGCAGCGCCACGGGGCGGGGTGCGTAGGACGCTAGGGCACGATCGATTTGCCCCTGGCGACGCGAGCCCATCAGCGGCCTCAGCAGCGTCATCCAGTGCACCGCCGCGCCGCCTTGACGCGGACCTGGTAGCTGGTTCGCCAGCGCGTGTTTCGGGGCTTCAGCGCATGCACCTTGCGCCCGAAGATCCGACCGAGCCGGGCCATCACGTCGTGGTCCGTCATGTTCACGGCGATGACCGGCAGTCCGGGACTGCTCGGTGGGCCCGTCATGAAGCTTCCCTCACCCTCGAGCAGGCCTGCGAGCCAGTGCAGCTCAGTCGGGGGAAGCGTAGGGATCATACGAACGCATGTTCGCATGATCGCCGGACGATGAAGCTACTGGGGAGCCCGGATTTGAACCGGGATAGCGGGCTTCAAAGGCCCGAGTCTTGCCCTTAGACGACTCCCCAAATGATGTCCTGAAGGGTAGTGCCAGCTCAGCGGTCGCTGGCGTCCGCCTCGTCCTCCGAGGTGTACTCCTCATCGGCCTCGCCGTACTCGGAGTCCAGCGCCCCGGCTTCCTCGTCGTACTCGCCCGCGTCGGCGATCGGGGACGGGCCGTGGGGGTTCTCGGCTCGCTCGATGAGCTCGGCCTCGGCCTCCTCGAAGCCCTCGGACTCGCCGCCGCCGGCCTCCTCGACCGGGCGCCAGGCCTCCTCGCTGATGCCGGCCGGGCGTGAGTCGAGCTCGATGTAGTCGAGGTCGTCGTCGCGGTCGCCGCCGATGTGCGCGGCCTCTTCGGCCGCCGCCTCTTCCTGTTCGCGTTCGTACTCCATGCCGCCGAGGCTACCGGTGCCGCGGGAGCGGCGAACGCCGGGCCACCGGCGTGGCGGCTCCGTCAGACGCCCGCGCACCAGCGCCGCGAGGTCGGCCGGCGCGGACGGGTCGATTGCGAGCGCCCGGGCGTCGGCGGCGCTGGCCAGCCGGCGCTCGTGGCGCAGCATGCCGAGCGTCACGCCGCGCTCGGCGAAGGCGCCGAGGACGCCGCCGTCGAGCGAGCGCTCGACGATCGCCATCAGCTCCGGGTCCGGGCGCGGGATGGCGAGGATGTAGGGCCGCGCGTCGTGGGCCGCGCCGAGAGCGAGGTCGCAGCCGGCAGACAGGTCTTCGAGCGCGGTGCGCGCGAGGCGCGCGTCGAGCGCCGGCACGTCCGGCGCGGCGAGCAGGACCGGCCCCTCGTGACCGACGAGCGCCGCCTCGACGGCGCCCAGCGTCGTCGCCTCGAAGGCCAGGCCGGGCGCGACCTCCGCCGCCCAGCGGCGCGCACGGGCCGCGAGCTCCGCGCGCACGGCCTGCGCGCCGTCGGCGCCGAGGAGCTCGTCGAGACCCGGGTCGTGCGGCGCCGCCAGCGAGCCGACGATCACCGCGGCCGCGCGGGCGGGCTCGTCAGTCCCAGGAGAAATGCGTCCCCACCGGCTCGGGCGCGGCCCTCACGCGCGGCACCGCGGCCGCGAGCGTGCGGGCGAAGGTCGCGGTGCTGGCCTCGACGAGGCGGACGAGCTCCTCGACCGGCGTCGGCGCCTCGGGTTTGACGCCGTTGGCGTAGTCGGTGGCGTACCCGAGCAGCGCGTAGGGCAGCTTGGCCTCGCCGGCGAGGACCGTCTCGGGCCCGGCGGTCTGGGAGACCGCAGTGACGCCGGCCTGCATGAGCATCCGGATCTCGGTCTGCGTGTTGAAGCGCGGGCCGTCGACGTGGCCGTAACAGCCGCCGTCGCGCGCAGCGCAGCCGGCCTCGCGCGCGCCGTCGAGCAAGGCTCGGCGCAGCGCGGCGTTGAACGGCCGGTCGAAGATCCAGTGCCCGCGCCCCGGCGCGCCCGGTTCGGTGTGCAGCGTGCACAGTGACCCGTCGGGCAGCCGGTTGGCCAGGAAGTGCAGGTCGTCGAAGACGATCAGCGTGCCGAGCTCGAGCTCGGGATCGAGCGAACCGCAGACGGTGACGGCCAGGATCGCCTGCGCTCCGCGCTCGCGCAGGGCCCAGATGTTGGCCTGATGGGTGACCGAGCTGCTCAGGCGCCGGTGCCCGTCGCCATGGCGCGCGACGTGCACGACGTCGGCCTGCGCGAAGCGTCCCTCGGAGACCAGGGCGTCGCCGAACGGCGTGGCCACGCGGCTGGGAGCGCCCGCCTCGAGCTCGGGCAGGGCGTACGTGCCCGAGCCGGTGATGATCCCGATCCGCATGCCCGCGGATCGTACGGCCGCCCGGTGCTAGCCGTCGGCGACCACGGGGTCGACCGGCGGCGCGCCGTTCGCCTGGTCGGGCTCGACGGCCGGCGCGGCGGCCGCCGCGGGTTGCGCGGCGGGCGTGGGCGTCGACGGCGTGGGAGCCGGTCCGTTGGTCTGGTCGCCGCCGGGGCTGGAGCTCGAAGCGGAGGCCGGAGCGGGAGTAGGAGTAGGAGCCGGAGCCGGAGCGCTGGCGGGGGCCGGAGCCGGGCTCGAGCCGGCCGGGGCGCCGGGGGTCGAGCTGGAGCCCGCGTCGGAGCCGCCCTCGCCGTCGCGCTGGCGCGCGCGGGCGTCCGCATCGTCCGCAGTCGCTGCGGGCTGCTCCGCAGAGGCCGCCTCGATCGACGCGGCCGGCGCCGGAGCGTCGGCGACCAGCGGGTCGCGGCCCTCGGCGATCTCCTG
>DATAEI010000091.1:0-10088 GCA_036258075.1 Gaiellales bacterium | reverse complement strand
GCCGTGCGTCGAGCGCACCACCTTGTCGTGCTGCCAGCGCTCCCGGTAGAAGGTCTCCCAATCGCGATTCTTCGCTGTGAGCTGGCTCCAGCCCTCGGGACTCGCCGGCCCTCGCCGAAAGAACTCGTGGGCACGAAGGAGCGTTCCTCCAGACCGCCCGACGGTCTTCTGGCGCACCACGCGCGAGATGCTACTCCCTGCCCACGGAAGGCGAAAGTTCGGCATGATCGGCACGAGCTGCCGACCTGAGCGCTTATGGCAGCTCGCGGCCGCTGCGGCCCGGTCCCGCGCGGGCGACGAGAGCGGGATCGCGGAATCGGGCGAGGGCCAGGGCCGCCACCGTTGGCGGTCGAGGGAAACGACACGCGGCGTTTCCTGTGGCGCTCATGTCACGCGTGCCCGGTCGTCAGTACCGCCCTCAGAGGCACGTGACGCGCAAAGGCACCGGCCACGCCTGAGCCGGATCCGCCGGGAGCGAACTACACGCCGCGGAGTCTGCCGCTCGTGGCCGGGGCCCGGCCGCTGCCCTCGGCCATGAGCAGCCTGAGGACGACGGCGAAGCAGACGACGCAGAAGACGAGCAGACCGACGAACCCGAGCGCGAAGCTGCCCGTCCAGCTCTTGATGAGCCCCATCACGACGGGCGGGAAGAAGCCGCCGAACCCGCCGATCGCGCCGACGATGCCGGTGGCGGCGCCCGGGTTCTCCGGGAACTCGTGCGGCACCAGCTTGAAGACAGCGCCGTTTCCAAGGCCGAGGAAGACGGCCATCGACAGGCACGCGATCGAGACCGTGAGCATCGTCGGATGGGCGGCGACCGCCGCCAGCGCGGCGCCGTCGACGGCGATGCCGGCGAAGGCTGCCGTCAGGACGGCCGGGCCGCCGTAGCGGTCGGCCAGCCAGCCGCCGACCGGGCGCGCCGCGACAGCGAGGGCGGCGAAGCCGGCCGCCCGAGCGCCGGCGTCGACGTTTGACAGTTCGAACCACTTGGTGAGCAGCTTCTGGAGGAACGTGAACATCGCGACGAACCCGCCGAACGTGACGAAGTAGAGCAGCGAGAGCCGGTGCAGCCGCCAGCCGGCGCTCAGGATCTCGCGGTAACGGGTCGGCTTCGGCGGGTTCGGCGCATCGGCGCCGAAGAACCAGATCAGCGCGGCACCGGCCACGAGCGCCGCCGCCATGCCCCAGCCCAGGTACGCCTGGCCGTAGTTCTCGAGCGTGCGCGGGACGACCAAGAGGGCGATCGCCGGGCCGATCGTGCCGACCGCATAGACGCCGACCGCGAACCCCTGCCGGGAGCGGTCATACCAGCCGACGACGAACGGGACGCCCACCGCGAATGCCGAGCCTGCAGCGCCCATGAAGAAGCCGACGACGAGGAGCGCGTTGAAGCCGGACGTGTAGCCGAGGAGCACCGCAGGGACGATCGAGGCGAGCATCGTGAACGTGAAGATCCGGCGCCCGCCGAAGCGGTCGGCCAGCCACCCGGCTGGGATCCGCAGGATCGAGCCGCACAGCACCGGCACCGCAGCGAGCAGGAGCACCTGCGTGTCGGACCAGCCCTTCGACTCCTGGAGGTGCTTGGCCAGCGGCGCGACGAGTCCCCAGCTCGTGAAACAGATCGTAAATGCGATGGTTGCGAGAACGAGATTCCGGGTCGCCTCGGTTGTACGCGCGGCCATGACAGCCCTCCAGATCGACTTCCCGCATGATCGGCGCCACAGAGCCCGCCGAGCATCGGGGAGCGGCCCGAATCTGCGATCGGCCTACCCGGCGTCTCGATCCGTGGTTTCTACGGATCAGGCGCCGCACAGGGGAGGACGGCACGAACGCGCGTCCCGGCGCCCGGAGGGCTTACGATCTCGAGCCGGCCTCCGATCGCCTCGACCCGGTCGGCCAGGCCGCGCAGGCCCGACCCGAGCGACGGGTCGGCCCCGCCGGCGCCGTCGTCCGCCACCTCGACCACGGCCGTCGCGCCGGTGAGCGAGACCGCCACGGAAGCCCGCTCGGCGCCCGCGTATCGCGTGACGTTCGCGACGCACTCGGAGACCACGTAGTACGCGGCCGCCTCCACCTCGGGCGGGAGGCGCCCCTCGGGCATGTCGGTCACGTCCACCGGCACCTGGGCGCGCAGCACGAGGCTGTCGACGGCGGCGCGGAGCCCGCGCTCGGTCAGGATCGCCGGGTGGATGCCGCGGGCCAGCTCGCGCAGCTCCTCCAGCCCCTGGGTCAGCTCGCGCTGGGCGCCGCGAAGGTGCTCCGCCGCCTTCTCAGTGTCCGACTCAAGCAGCGACTGGGTGAGCCGCAGGGCGAGCGAGAGCGACACGAACCGCTGCTGGGCGCCGTCGTGGAGGTTTCGCTCCAACCGCCGGCGGGCCTCGTCGGCCGCCGTCACGATGCGCTTTCGCGACGCGGCGAGCGCCGTCCCCGCATCGGCATTCGCGATTGCCGTTCCGGCCAGCGAGGCGAACGCTCCCAGCCGGCGCTCGGTGTCGGGCGAGAGCGGCTCCTCGGTCACCCGCCAGGCGACCAGCGCACCCCACATCTCGCCCGTCACCGTGATCGGCGCCGCGACAGCCGAGCGGATCGGGTCATCGTCGCCGATGGGGTTCGGGCGGCCCGGCTCGTGCGGAGCCTGATCCGAGCGCGCCGGCCGCCCCGTTCGGAACGTGGCGGCCATCGCCGGCCCCGCCTCCATCGGCACCACCATGCCCTCGGCGGTGACGCGATCGGCGGCGACCTCGCTCCAGTTCGACAGGATGCGCACCTGCTCCTCGGGCTCGACGCGGACGAGCGTGCACCCGTCCGCGCCGACCAGCCGGCCGGCCTGCTCGGCGACGAGCGCGAACACGGCGTCCTCGTCGAGCCCGCGCGCCACCTCTGTCGCCACCCGCTCGAGCGCCTCGTGCTCGGCCGCCAGCTCCCGCAGCTCGCGCTCGATCCGGCGCTGGTCGGTCATGTCGCGCCCGATCCCGACGAGCCCGGTCAGGTGCCCGTGGTCGTCGTAGAGGCCGACGTTCGCCCACTCGATGTCGCGCCGCTCGCCCGACCGGAGCAGGATGCTGCTCGTGTCGTGCGCCGGGAAGTCGCCACCGCGCACGAGCTCCATGAAGTCGCGGTCGCCTGTCTGGAAGACCTCGAGCCACCTCCGGCCGATGAGCTCGTCGCGCGTCCATCCGCTGAGGCGGATCACGTACTCGTTGACGTAGGTGATCCGGCCGCCCAGGTCGAGCTGGACGGCCACCAGCTCGACGGTCTCGAGGACGTCGTGCATCCGCCGGTGGGCCGCCTCGAGGGAGCGCTGCGTGCGCACCTCCTCGGTGGTGTCGCGGCCGATCCCGAGCACCCCCTCGATCCGGCCGTGCTCGTCGCGCAACGCCACGTTGTACCAGTCGACCTGGCGCCGCTCGTCGTTCTTCACGACGATGGTGCTGTGGTCGCGGGGCGGGAACTCGCCTTCGCGGACGCGCTCGAGGAAGGTCTCGCGGCCGCTTCGGAACATCTCGAACCAGTTGCCGCCGATCAGCTCGTCGCGCGTCCAGCCCGACAGGCGCTCGGTGAACGGGTTGACGTACGTCATGGTCGCGTCGAGGTCCATCGCGATGACCATCAGCTCGACCGCCTCGAACACCTCGCGCAGGCGCTGCTCGGTCGTCTCGAGCCCGCGCACCCGGGCGCACAGCCCGGCGGTGCGGCTCTCACGCTCGATCTCTGCGGCGAGGGCCGTGCACGCGGCCGAGATCGCCTCAGGAGGCATCCCGGCGGCGTGCTCGACGATCGCGACCGGGACGCCGCCGAGCTCGACCGCCGTGACGGCGCGCTCGGCGGACGGCGCCACCGGCTCGGTGCGGGCTCCGTCCGCGCCGACCCACCCGGGCGACTCGTCGTCGACCCGGTAGAGCACGCGGATCGTGTCGTCGCCGGCGAGGGCTGCGAGCGCCGCGGCGACGTCGCCCGACGGCTTCGCCCGCGCGATCCGGACGACGTTGCTCGTGGCCGGGGCCTGCGCCATTCCCGGATGGTGTCACACGCGGCGCGCGCCGAGCCAGGCCGCGAGCCGGTCGAGCGGCTCGTCGAGCCGCGACGTGTCGCCCCACGCGCCCAGCACCTCGAGCGTCCCGGAGGCGCGGTCGTAGCGGGGCTCGACCCGCCCGACCAGCCGGTCGCCGGCGAGGACCGGGAGCACGTAGTAGCCGTACTCGCGCTTCGCCCGCGGCACGTACATCTCGAGGCGGTAGCGGAAGCCGAAGAGGGCCTCGGCCCGGGCCCGGTCGGCGACGAGCTGGTCGAACGGCGAGAGCACGGTCACGCGATCCGGCACCGGCCCGTCGCCGGCGTCGGGGTGGGCGTGCCAGCCGTCGCGCTCCAGGCGCACCCCGCGGGCCCGGAAGCGGAGCTCGGCCAGCCGCCTCTCGGCCTCGCGCAGCGGGATGCGCTCGGTCTCGGGATACCAGCGCTCGGCCAGATCCCACACCCGCTGGCCGCCGCGCCGGCCGACGATCGCGATCTCGCCGCGGTCATGGAGCGCATGCAGGAGCTCGCCCACCTTGCGGCTCCCGTACCAGCGGTGGTCGCGCGAGGGCTGGCCGGAGCGATCCTCCAGATCGCGCGAGAGCAGCGGCCCACGCGCGGCGAGCTCGCGCAGCACGTAGCGGCGGAAGGCGCGGTTCGACGCCAGAAGCTCGGTGTGGCGCCGCTCGTAGGCCGAGTCGCCTCGCCGGCGGCGCATCCGCGCGCGGAGCAGCGGCAGCGTCTCGACCGGCCAGATGAAGGCGTTCCACTCGATGAGCTTGCGCTCGTCCCACAGGAGCCGGTCGAGCTCCGCTCGGTCGTAGGCGCCGAGCCTGCTCCAGAGGACGAGATGCTGGGGCACGGCCACGGTGGCGATCGGGTCGAGCTGCAGGAATCCGAGCCGGCGGATCGTCTCGAGGACGCCGCTCGCCGACCCGTCCAGGAGCTGGGCTCGCACGGCGATCCGGCGCGCCTCCTCGATTCCGACCTTCGTCCCGAACATGCGTTCGGACACGATACCGGGCGAGCCGCTTGCATGCCCTTCCCCGACCGGAGATCGGACTTGCCGTTCTCCGCAAATTCCAGGGATTCCTCCGCGACCGCGACTATGATCAAACCCCTATTGGGCTCCTGGACGTACAGGGTCGTTCACGTGGTCGCACTTCTCGGCCTGGCGGCGGCACCGGCGGTGGCGCTCCTCGCTCCCGTGCCCCAGGAGCTCATCGACTCGGCGTTCGGATCCGAGTGGATGGCGCGGACGGTGCTGGGCCTGGCGACCCTGGCGGTGGCCTCGCTCATCAACTTCTACGTGGGCTACCTGGTGCTCGAGGGCGCGCTTCCCGCCCGGATCCAGGCCCTCGGCCAGGCGGTCGATCTCGCGTCGAGCGCCGCGGGCGACCTGCGCGAGGCGTCGGAGGCCGTGGCGCGCACCGAGAAGGGCCTGAGCGAGACCGCAGACCAGATGCGCACGCAGGTCACGGACGCGTCCGAGAAGGTGCGGGTGCTCGAGCACCGGATCGCGGAGCTCCAGCGCACGCGCGTCACGCGGCGGAGGTGGCGGTGGGGACTGTGATCTCCCGGGCGGAGGGCGCGCTCGACGCGCTCGCCACCGCGCTCGACTGGCTCGATGACGCCTACGAGGACGCGCGCGTCGTCCTGATCGACGGGGCCGTGGTGAGCGCCGTCCTGCTCACCAGCCTGGCCCTCCTTCCGTACCTCGACGGCGGCGGCTTGATCACGGCGCTGGCGTTCATCGGCCTCGTCCAGGGGCTCGACCTCCTCGCGCGCACGGGGCGCGGGCTCGCGGGCCTGGCGCGCCGGGCGGCGCCGAAGCGGGCGCTGCGCGAGTGAGCGCGAGCCCGCTGCCCTCGGGTGACGACGCCCGCCGGCTCGAGCTCTCGCACCTCTACCTCACTGCGCCCGTCCGGCTGAACGCCGGCAGGCGCGGCGCGCCTGGCCTGCCCGCGCTGCACGCCGCGATCGGCGGCGTCTCGATCGACCGCAAGGGGTGGCTGTTCGCGTGGATGGCCTACGTCGAGACGGCAGCAGACGTGCCGGAGCTGAGCGTCTGGCCGGCCGCCGGCCGCGGCGTGCCGTTCGACCCGGTGCTGCCGGCCGACGCCGAGGTCGAGGTGCTCGCGCGGGTCGATACGCCCGAGCGGGCCGTCGGCCGCCTGGCTCGCCACCTGCAGGACGTGGCGATGCTGCGGATCGAGCCGGACATCGACTACCTGCGCCGGGCCGTCGCCGCCTTCCGGGCCGAGCGCCGCCGGGAGCGCGACCGGGCTGCCGAGGCCTGAGTCAGAGGCCGCAGAGCGCTGCGAGCCGGGGCTGCGCGTCGGGGGTTCCGTCGCTGTCGCCCGCGAGCCAGCCGGTTCCGTCGGGCCGAAGCGCGATCGCGCCGACGTCGGCGATCCCCGCGTGGCCCGGGCCCACCCTGACCCACGCCGTCCGCGCCGCGTTCAGATGGGCGAGCCGCAACGGGCCGCTGAACCGGGCATCCGTGGCGGTCGCCCAGATGTCGCCGGGCGAGACCGAACCGACGACGCCGAGATAGAGCCCGCGCGTGAAGAACTTCGTCCACCGGGACCCGTCGAAGTGCTCGGTGATGCCGCCGCCGGCGGACGAGCCGACCGCCCACACGTCGCGCTGCGCCGGGATCGCGAGCGAGTCGACCGCCGCGAATCCCGGCATCTGCGAGAACGTCCACGTCCCGTGGGCGAACTGGAAGGCGACGCCCTCGCCGACCGCCCACAGGCGCCCGGTGCCGGCCACGCGCTCGACGTCGACGACCGGAGCCTCGACCGCCGGGAACGGGTTCGGCACCGGGAAGACGCTCCAGGCGCTCCCGTTCCAATGCTCGAACAGCGGGCCGCCCGTCGTGAAGTCCTCACCGACCGCCCAGACGTCAGTGCCGGAGAGCATTTCGACCGCGGTAAGGCTCCCGAGGTGCGACGGCATCGGGACGAGGTGCCACGCCGATCCGTCCCAGTGCTGGGCGATCGGGCCGTTCGTCGAGAGGTCGTCGCCGACAGCCCACGCGTCCGCGGCCGAGATCGCGTCGACGCCGAACAGTCGCTGGCTTGCATCCGAGTGCGGCACGGGCACCACCCGCCAGCGCCCGTTCAGGAAGCGGTCGGCGAACGGCAGCGACAGGTTGTTGCGGTTCTCGGTGCCGACCGCCCACGCCTCCCGGCTCCCGGGAACGGCCGCGACGTCGGTCAGAAGCCCGTCGAGCCCGGCCGGATGCGGCGTCGCGACCACGTGCAGGCGGGTCGTGCATGCCCCCAGCGCCGCCGGCGCAGCGACCAGTGCCAGGATCACCGCACATGCGCACACGAGGAGAGCTGCCCTGCGTTCCATTGCCCGGCGCGGAGTCTACCCCTCCGTCGCCGGCAGGTCGAGCCGCGGCGCCCTATCCTGGGACGGTGAGGCGCTTCTTCACCACCCGGCCCAGACGGCTCACCGCGGCGCTCGTCCTCGCGGCCCTCCTGTGCCTGGCGGTGTCGTTCCTCATCCCGGGAACGCCGGGCCACGTCGTCCGCGTGAACGGTCACCGCGAGACCGAGTACCCGCTCGGATGGCAGGAGGTCGTGATCGGCGCGCTCCGGCTCGGCGGCGTCATCCTCGCGATCGTTGCGGCCCTGCGCCAGCAGCGGACGGTCGAGACGGTCGACGACATCGTCCGCGAGGAGCAGGCCACCATCCCGTACGACCGCTCGGCCGGCGTCGACGCCCGCGGGAACACGCGCGTGGGGAGCGAGCCGTGGCGCAACTAGCAGCAGCCGGCCATGCGTGACCGCAGAGCGGCCGAAGAAGCACAACGGCCGCCCGTGGGCGGCCGTTTGTCATAGCGGGGGCAGGATTCGAACCTGCGACCTTCGGGTTATGAGCCCGACGAGCTACCGGACTGCTCCACCCCGCGCCGGAACGCTGGATTCTACCATAGACTGGCCTCCGTGCTGCTCGCCGTGATCATCGCCTGGCTCCTCGTCGTCGGTGGGACATCGGCAGTGGTCGGCGTCCAGGGATTCCGCACGTACAAGCGGGCCCGGGTCGCCCAGGTGGACATCGAGGGCCGCGTGCGGGCACTCGAGGAGGGCGGGCTCGCCACCCTCCTCGCCAAGACCGAGGAGCTCGCCGGACGGACGGCCGACATGCAGGCGGCGCTCGACCGTCTCAGCCGCTCGCTGGCGCGGCTGCGCCGTCTGCTCGACGCGTTCACACGCGGCCGGTCATGGGTGCGCGCGCTCGTACGTGTCGTGCGGGGCTGACCCACCGAGCCACTCGTGGGCCCAGCGTTCCACTGCGGCGATGATCTGCTCCAGGTCGCGCCCCTTCGCGGAGAGCTCGTAGGCCACCTCCACAGGCGGGCCGATGCTCACCCGCCGGATGACGATGCCCTCCGCCTCGAGCTCGCGCAGCCGCTGCGAGAGCGCCCGGTCGGAGATCTCGGGAATCGCTCGCCGAAGCTCGGTGTAGCGGCGCGCCCCGGGCAGGAGCGCACGGGCGATCGTGCCGCACCAGCGGCGGCCGATCAGCTCGACCGCCTGCTGGAACTGGAGGCAGAAGTCCTCGCCGGTCACGGGGCCTTCCCCACGGGCGCCCGGTCGATCGCGGCGCGCACCCAGCCCTGGAGCTCCTCCAGGAAGCGCGGGTCGATCGTGTGCGGGATGGGCGACTCGCGGTAGAGCACGTCCGCTCCGGCGGCGTCGAGCATCGCCCGAGCGCGGCGGCCGAACTCCACCGAGATCACCGGGTCAAGCGTGCCGTGCCCGATCGCGACCGGCGGGAGCGGCGGGGTGAGATCCGGCTCGAAGCCGTCCACGACCGGGATGAACCCCGAGAGCGCCAGGATCCCGGCGGGCCGCGGCCGGCCCGTGCCGAGGCCGAGCGAGTGGGCCATCACGGCGCCCTGCGAGAAGCCGCCGAGCACGGTCCTCTCGAGCGGTACGCCCGTCTCCTCGGCCAGCTCGTCGAGCCAGTGCGCCGCGAGGTCGAACGTCGGCCCGAACGTCTCCGGATCGGGGAAGCCGACCCGGCGGACGACGTACCAGTGCGCGCCGCCGGGCGGCAACGAGAGCGGCCCGCGCGGCGTGACGCCGACCAGCCGCCGCTCGGGGTCGAGCATGTCGAGGAGCGGATGGAGGTCGTGCTCGTCGGCGCCGCGGCCGTGGAAGAGGACGAGCGCCCCGTCCGCCCGGCCGGCCGCCGGGCGGACGAGGTGCTCGAGCCCGGAGGCGCCGCTCACCTGACGGCCCAGTCCGCGCGCGGGTTGGGAAGCGGCGTCACGAGCTTCTCCACCTGGTCGCGCAGGTGCTCGTAGGCGGGCGGCAGCGCCAGCCGCTCGCCGAGATGCTCGATGTCCTCGTCGGTCGTGAACCCGGGGCCGATCGTGGCGATCTCGAAGAGCACGCCGCTCGGCTCGCGGAAGTAGATCGACTTGAAGTAGTAGCGGTCGATCACATCGGTCGGGCGGCCTCCGCCCTGGGCGACGCGGTCGCGCCACGCCTCGTGCTCCTCCGGCAGCGACGACCAGGCGACGTGGTGAACGGTGCCCGCCCCGGGGAACCCGGTGTGCGCGATCTCGTCGTACGCATAGAACGAGCCGCGGCGGTCGCCGCGCACGTCGAACGCGGTCTCGCCCTCCGGCGCGAAGCCCATCGTGTCGGTCAGGAACGCGCGGCTGCCGTCGGCATCGCCGGTGTAGGCGCGCACGCCGTCGAAGCCCTGGATCGCGACCTCCGCCGGGATCTCCGGGTGAACCGCGACGAGCGGCTCGTCACCCGTCTCGACCAGCCGGATCTCGAGGCCCAGCCCCTCCGGGTCGGTGAAGGTGAGCGAGTCGGCGTCGCGCGTCGTTTCGACGCCCGCACGCGCCAGTCGCTCCTCCCAGAAGTCGACGGCCTCGGTCGAGCCGACCCGCCAGACGACCGTGTGCACCATCCCCCGCCCCGCGCGGCCGCGCCGGGCGCCGGGGTATTCGAAGAAGGTGATGTCTGAGCCGGCGCTCCCGGCCTCGTCTGCGTAGAACAGGTGATACACGGTCGGGTCGTCCTGGTTCACGGACTTCTTCA
>DATAEI010000090.1:0-1970 GCA_036258075.1 Gaiellales bacterium | reverse complement strand
GTAGACGTTGATGTTCTGGCCGGTCTGGGCGACGCCCCACGTCGGGCCCTGGCCGAACGTCTTGCCGTCGTCGGTCCACCGGAACATCGACCAGGTCGACGGCGAGTACCACTTCTGCCAGCCGTAGGCCTTGATGTACGGGTCGAGCGGGACGATCAGCTTCGCCTTCACGAGCTGGGCGTCGGTCTGGTAGCCCTGGTTGCCCTCGGTGATGTCGGGTCCGGAGCCCGATGCCAGCGCCCGCGGGACGACGTTCACAAGGCTGTTGAAGTCCTTGAAGACCATGTCGATCTTCACGTTCGGGTACTGCTTCTCGAAGTTCGCCGAGAGCTCCTTCAGCACCGGCTCGAGGCCGGGATCCTGGTTGTCGTACGACCAGATGGTGAGGTGCACCGGCCCGAGCTTGTCGAAGCCCGACGTCGTGACGGCGCCGGACTGCTTCGCCCCGCCCGAGCCAGGCGACGAGCCGGGGGTGCCTCCGCATCCGGCTGCCGTGATCATGGTCGCGATCGCCGCCACGATCGCGAGGTGCTTCTTGGCCAGGTGCCGCTTCATCTATCCCCCCGTCGGTTGGGCTCGGCCGGCTGACTCTACCAAGCGGTCAGGCGAGGGGGCAGGATGCTCTGGTACCATCGCCCGCCGTGAGCGCCGGGGGTTACTCGCCGTCGCCGCGCCCGACCTTCGACCGGCCGACGGCGATCCGCGGCGCGGATGCCACCCGCCACATCTGGGGCGATGCGGAGGCGGGCGAGGTGGCTGATCGCATCTACGCGTCGACGGAGCGGATCCATGCGCTCGTCTTCTGCCTGCCGCGCGGCGGGTCGTTCCGGCACTCGCGCGAGTACCGCACGGTCTTCGGCGCCGACGAGGTGCTGCACGTGCTCTCGGGGACGATGGTCGCGGCGAATCCCGAGACCGGCGAGGTGCACAAGATCGGCCCCGGCCGGCGGCTCGTGTTCGGCCCGGGCACCTGGCACCACGCGTTCGCCCACGGCGACGAAGCCCTCGAGGTGCTCGAGCTCTTCGCACCGCCGCCGTCGACGGGCACCTCGGGCGCCTACGCCAAGACCCGGCCCTACCTCGAGGAGCCCCTCTACGCCGACGACGACGCGCTCGGGTCGACGCCCGGTGACCGGCCCGCCGGGACGATGCGCGTGCTCGAGCCGTCCGACATCGTCTGGCGGCGCGATCTCGGCGTCCTCACCGGCATCGTGGCGAGCACCGAGCACCTGACCGTCGTCACCCACGAGGTGAACGCGGGCGAGGCGGCAGCCGTGCACGCTCACGCCGGCGACGAGCTCCTCTACGTGCTCTCGGGCACGCTGTGGGTGCGCGCCTGGCACGGCGACGCGGCGCACGTGTTCGAGCTCGAGCCGGGCGACGCGTGCTACATCCCGATGGGCGACAGGCATGAGTACCGAAACCACGGCACGGGCCTCGCCGAGGCGATCGCGGGGATCGCTCCGGCCTACCTGCCGTGACGCGGGCTGTCGGGATCGACGTCGGCGGCACCAAGATCGCGGGCGGGCTCGTGGACATCGAGCACGGCGAGGTGCTCCGCTCCGAGCGGATCGCAACCAGGCCGGAGCGCGGGGGCGCGGCGGTGCTGGCCGACTGCGCGGCCCTGGCGGCGCGGCTGGGCGGCGACGGAGCTCCCGTCGGCGTCGGCATCTGCGAGGTCGTCGGTCGCGACGGCCGGCCGACGACCGCAGAGACCATCGAGTGGCGCGATCTCGACGTCCCCGCCGCGTTCGCCGGCGCGGCGCTCACGGTCGAGTCGGACGTGCGGGCGGCGGCGCTCGCGGAGGCCCGGTTCGGGGCGGGGGCGGGGCTCGGGACGTTCGTGCACGTCGTGGTGGGCACGGGCGCGGCGATGTGCCTCGTGGTCGACGGCCGACCCCACCTCGGCGAGCATGGGAACGCCATCATCCTCGGCGCGCCGCCGGTCGAGCAGGTCGCGGGCGGGGCGG
>DATAEI010000089.1:0-11686 GCA_036258075.1 Gaiellales bacterium | reverse complement strand
CGCAGGTTGGACTCCTCGAAGTGCGTCCGCGCGATCTGCAGGGCCAGGCAGGTGACCCAGGCGCCGGCGGCCGCCCACGGGTGGCGCGAGCCGGCCACGACGCCGACGGCGGCGGTGAGCTCGCCCAGGTAGAGCGGGTGGCGGACGAGCCGGTAGGGGCCGCGCACGACGAGGCCGCGAACGTCCGGGAGGATCCCGAAGCAGCGGCCGAGGAACGCGACGGACGCGATCGAGAACGCCAGGCCGGCGACGAGCAGCACGTCGGAGGCGACGACGCGGATGCCGCTCCCGGCGTCCGCCCCGAAGAGGCCGACGGAGATCATGGTGAGCTGCGAGAGCAGGGCGACCGCGACGCCGACGGGCGCCCGGTCGCGCCGAAGCGGCGCGGCCCGGATGTTGATCAGCACCGTGAACATCACCCAGAGAGCGCCGGAGAGCACGTGGAACGCGGCGCCCGAGACCGACGACGCCCGCAGCGTTCCCTCGACCTGCACGATCACCATGATGCTGAAGAGCAGCGTCGGGATCGCGCGCGCGCCGAGCAGCGTCAGGACGTCGGGGATCGGCCCGGCCCGGGAGACGTAGTCGGTCACACTTCGATCATCGGCGGGCGCGGGCCGCTACATGAGCGAAAGCCCGGCCCGCTCGACGCCCTGCGGATCGAGCTCCGCGAGCCACTGGCGCGCCGTCCTGCCGCCGAGCACGAGCTCGGGCGCGACGTCGCACAGGGGCCGCAGGACGAACTCGCGCTCATGCGCGCGCGGGTGCGGCAGGATGAGGCGAGGATCGTCGCGCACCTCGTCGCCGTAGGCGATCAGGTCGAGATCGAGGGTGCGCGGTCCCCAGCGCACCTCGCGCACGCGGCCGTGCTCCGCCTCGACGGCCAGGAGCACGTCCAGGAGCTCGTCGGCCGGGAGCGGCGTGTCGAGCGCCGCGACCGCGTTCAGGAACGGCGGCTGGTCGGTCACGCCGACCGGCGCCGAGCGGTAGACGGGCGACGCAGCGCTCACCCGGCCGGCCCGGCGCCCGACCTCGGCGGCCGCGGCGCGCAGCGTGGAGGCAGGATCTCCCAGGTTCGCGCCGAATCCGACGTACGCGCGAATCACCCGCCCGGGTGCACTTTCCATATCTCCCCTTTACGAATCACTCACATTTGCCGATGTCCTGGTCAGGGTACGGGTGATTCGCGTTGGCCGTATCCGCTCCAAGCTCTGACCCAAGGATGGTGCCATGTCGACCCTCATGGAACTGACCGTCGTGCTCGTGCTCTGCCCCGCGGCGCTCGCGATCTGGGCTGATGCCCGGTACCCGAACCTGCGTCCGCGCGAGGTGAAGCGCACGACGATCCACCTCGGCGTCGGCGGCCTGCTCGCCTTCCTCGGCATGCGGGCCATCCTCGCCGCGATCGCCGCGGAGCTGTCCGGCCCCACCGGCAAGGCAACGGCGCTCGTCGCCGCATGCGCGGTCATCACCTACTGCCTCACGGTGTCGGTGTGGATCGTGCGGCTCGCGTCCGAGACCGTCCGCGAAGGCCGGTAGCGATCAGGCCGCGGCGGTAGCGGTCAGGCCATCACCTCGCGCAGGGCGGCGGCCGCTTCTGCACGGGTGCGCGCCTTGAGCTTGCGCAGGATCGCCTTCACGTGCCAGCGCACGGTCTCGGGCGAGAGGTAGAGCCGGTCGGCGATCTGGCCGGTGGTCTCGCCGGCCGCGATGTGCTGGAGGATCTCGAGCTGGCGCGGCGTCAGGCGCTCGCGGTGGGGCAGCTTCGAGGCGAGCAGCATGCGCCGCTGCGACTCGCGCACGTCGTCGATCAGGTGCGCGGCCATCGTCCGTGAGAGCGCGGCCTCGCCGGCGAGGACGCCGTTCAGGGCCACCGCGAGCCGCTCCGGCGGCTGATCCTTGGTCAGGTACCCGGCGGCGCCCGCGCGCACGGCCGCGAGCATGTCGCCCGGCTCGCGGGACTCGGTGAGGATGACCACCCGCGGCGGCTCGCCGTCGGCCTCCGACAGCGTCCGCATGAGGTCGATGCCGCTGCCGTCGGCCAGGCGCAGATCCGCCACCACCAGGTCGGGCTGCGTGCGGCTCGCCACCTCGGCTGCCTCGCGGACGCCCGACGCCGCGCCGACCACCGTCATCCCCCCGGCCTCGAGAACCGCAACGAGCCCACGGCGGAAGAGCGGCTGGTCGTCGACGACCAGGATGCGCACCTGCGACATAGTCCCGTTATACGCCGGAATTGGGCCCAGCGGAAGCCTCGGCGACCACCGCGACCTCGTTCAGCGAGTGCTGGATCGGCGCCTGAGGCTTGGCGATCCGCACCCGCGCGCGCGTCACGCCGTAGCGAGCGACCAGATCGTCCGCGATGAGCGCGGAGAGCCGCTCCAGCAGCCGGTACGGGCCGCCGGTCGCGAGCTCCACGATGCGGTCGCAGACGGCCGAGTAGTCGACAGCGTCGGCCAGCTCGTCGGTCTCGTCGGCCCGCGAGGGCCTGCACTCGAGCCAGACGTCGATCACGAACGTCTGGCCCTGCTCGCGCTCCTCGGGGTGGACGCCGTGGTAGGCGAACACCGAGAGGCCGCGGATCTCGACCTCGACGGCCCTCACGGAGCCGCCTCCACGGCGGCCGCGACCGCCAGGGCGTCGCGCGTCTCGCGCACGTCGTGGACGCGCACCATCCACGCCCCGCGGCGGACGGCCTCGACGTTCGCGGCGGCCGTCGCGACCGCCCGGGCCCGGTCGGGGTCGCCGATGATCGCCCCCAGGAAGCGCTTGCGCGACACGCCGACGATCACCGGCGGGCCGACCGCGGCGATCGCGTCGAGGCGGCGCAGGAGCGTCAGGTTGTGCTCGCCGGTCTTCCCGAAGCCGATCCCGGGGTCGATGCAGATGGCGTCGGGCGCGATGCCGGCGTCCTCCGCGGCGGCGACGCGCTCGGCGAGGAACGCGGCCACCTCGGCCACGACGTCGTCGTAGCGGGGGTCGACCTGCATCGTCCGCGGCTCACCGCGCATGTGCATCAGGCAGACCGGCACGCCGGCCGCCGCGACCACCTCGGCCATCCGCGGGTCGGCGCGAAGCGCGGTCACGTCGTTCACGAACCCCGCTCCCGCCGCGATCGCCTGCTCGGCGACCTCCGCCTTCGACGTGTCGATCGAGATCGGGACGTCGGTGGCCGCACGCAGGCCGCGGATCACCGGCAGCACGCGGCCCAGCTCCATCTCGGCTGCCACGCCCTCCGACCCCGGCCGGGTCGACTCGCCGCCGACGTCCAGCAGATCGGCGCCCTCGGCCGCGAGGGCGACCCCGCGGGCAACGGCGATCTCCGGATGGAGGAACTCGCCGCCGTCGGAGAAGGAGTCGGGCGTGACGTTGATCACGCCCATGACCGCCGGAGGCGGAAAGCGATCTCGGAGCGAGGCCACCCGCGCGATTCTAGAATGGCGCGGCTTCCCGACCCGCCGGAGGGCCTTGCCGTTCCAGACGTCGCATACCGAGGTCGAGGCCGAGCTGCTGCGCCAGGCACTCGGCCCGGGCTCCGCGGTGCTCGAGGCCGGCTGCGGTCGCACGAGCCGCCTGCGCGGCTACCGCGACCGGATCGACCGGCTGGTCGGGGTCGACCTCGACGAGCCCGGCGGGGCGTCGAACGAGTTCGTCGACGAGTTCGTCGTCGCCGACCTGTGCGGCACGCTGCCCTTCGCCGACGGGACGTTCGACCTCGTCTACTCGAACTTCGTCGTCGAGCACCTCGAGCGGCCGGGCGACGCGTTCGCGGAGTGGTACCGCGTGCTGAAGCCCGGCGGCTCGGTCGTGGTCGTGACGAGCAACCGCTCGAACCCGCTGATGGCTGCCGCCCGCGTCCTTCCGCAGGGCCTGCGGACGGCGGTCAAGGGGCGCGGGCCGGGCGCCGAGGCGCGCGACGTCTTCCCGGCGCGCTACCGCGCGAACACGCCGTCAGCCCTCACGGGGCACATGGCGCGGGCCGGCCTGGAGCCGCTGCGGGTCGTGCCCGTGGCGACCCTCCACCGCTACGCCGGCGACCGGCGGGCGCCCGCGGCGATCCTGCGCGGCCTCGAGCGCATGCTGCCGCCGCGATTTCGCTCGACGATCGTCGCCTGGTACCGGCGGTAAAGTGTCTCTCAGCGGTACGACAGCGTCGTCGCCGTCGGCAGGAGCCGCTCGTAGCCGTAGCCGGTGATCGGGCGATGCCCCGGCCGCCACAGCTCGGCGGAGTTGTTGTTGTCGAAGCCCATCGCGTCGGTCGCGCCCATGTCGGCGAGGACGTCCGCGAACTTCGGCATCGTGAGGCCGGAGCCGCCCTTGCCGCCGATCAGGATCATCCAGGCCGAGTTACCCGACCGGACGAGCGCCGGCCGCCAGCAGCCGCCGCCGCAGTCCCACTGCCACGGGTCGATCGAGTCGGGGCGGGTGGAGATCGCATGGCCGCCGCTCACCAGCATCGGCTTGCCGCCGGCGATGTCGGTGACGTTGCTCCAGCCCTCGTCGTCGATCGCCGTGTCGATCTCCGGGGTGCCCAGGGCAGCGGCGGCCTGGAGGCCGTCGGCCGCGAGGTGGTTCAGCGTGTCGGTGCGGGCGAGCAGCAGGACGCCGCCGACCGGGATCGTGACCAGCTCTCCCGGCTGGCACACGTTGGCGGCGCAGGTTCCCGGCGCCGTGATGGGCATCGAGACCGGCTGGCGCTGGGCTGTCGACTCCGTGATCCGGAACGACACGACCGACTCGGGCTTGTTCAGGCCCTTCACGTTCTTGTACGCGCTCTGCAAGCCGCGGAGCTGGGTGGCCAGGATGTCGGAGGTGAGGACGACCCCGACGGAGCTCGGGGGCACCGTCACGGTCTGCCCTGCGTGCGTGTAGGCGGCGACCTGGTCGCTCTTGATCGACGTCGCGAGGGCGACAGGGTCGGGATTGAAGGCGCCGACGGTCGCGGAGGTGCCGGGCAGGTCGAGCTTCATGGGGCGCAGGAGCGGATGGCCCATGATGAAGCGGCCGCTCGGCTTGTAGCCGACGGCGAGGCTGCCCGTGCCGAAGCGGAACACCCTCCGGTTCTGAAGGAGGATGCCGCTCGTCACGCTGCGCGTCGGGCTCCAGCTCTTGTAGATCGAGTAGTCGCCGGTCATGGCCGCGACCATCCCGGCCGGCCCGCCCGCCGACGCGAGGTGCGAGATCTGGTGGTCGGTGATCCAGCTCGACCCGTCGTCGTAGACGCCGAGCAGCGACGTATGGAGGCCGACGTGCGCGTCCCCGATCTTCCAGCCCAGCTTGTAGACCTCCTGGGCACCGAACACGCCGCGCACGGTGATGCGGGAGTGGACGAGCGTGAGGCCGGGCTTCAGCGTCTTTCGCGAGATGACCACCTTGGTGGTAATCGGGCCGCCCCACGCCGTGGCGGCGCCGGAAAGGGCGACGAGGCCGACGAGACCGATCCCGAGCATGCGGGTGAAGAGCTTGGAAGACACGCGAAGAAAACCCCCTGCTGAAGCGATGCGCTAGGAGGGTTATCGGCGCGCGGGGGAACGGTTCCGCCCCCGTCGGAGGGAGGGTGCCCTACCCCAAGCGGTGAACCGGCGGGGTCAGACCCTGTTCAGCTGGGCTGCGGCGACTCCGGCGGCTGGCCGGAGGCGATGTTCCCGGGGAGCGGGAGGCCGATGCCGCGGGCGCGGCCGGGCTCCTTGCGCGGCTGCTCGGGGACGGGCGTGTCGGACTCGCGCGGCTCCTGGTCGGCGAAGACCTCCTCCGGCGCCTCGCCCGAGAGCAGGCGCTGGAACTGGCCGGCGTCGAACGTCTCGTACTGGATGAGGATCTTCGACATCGACTGGAGCTCGTCGATGTGCGAGGTGAGCACCTCGCGGGCGCGCTCGTGGGCGGCCTCGACGATCCGGCGGATCTCGTCGTCGATCTCGCGTGCGATCTCCTCGGAGTAGTCGGCCTCGTGGCCGAAGTCACGGCCGAGGAACGGCTGGGAGGAGTCGCGGCCGAACGTGCGCGGGCCGAGCTTCTCGGACATGCCCCAGCGCGTGACCATCCGCTTGGCGGTGTCGGTCGTCTTGTTGAGGTCGTCCTCCGCGCCGGTCGTCACCTCGCCGAACACGAGCTCCTCGGCGGTGCGCCCGCCCAGGTTCTTGGCGAGGCCGTCGAGCAGCTCGGCGCGCGAGCGCATGAACTTGTCCTCGCTCGGCAGCGTGACCACGTAGCCGAGGGCCATGCCGCGGCCGACGATCGAGATCTTGTGCACCGGATCGTTGTGGGTCAGGTAGTGGCCGACGAGCGCGTGGCCCATCTCGTGGACGGCCGTGATCTCGCGCTCCTTGGGCGACAGGAGCCGGGTCTTCTTCTCGGGCCCGGCGATGACGCGCATGATGCCCTCTTCGAGCTCCAGGTTCTCGATCTGCTTCTTGCCCTTGCGCGCGGCGAGCAGGGCGGACTCGTTCACGAGGTTCGCGAGGTCGGCGCCGGTGAAGCCCGGCGTCTGGCCGGCCAGGGCCTCGATGTCGACGGTCTGCGCGATCGGCTTTCCGCGCGTGTGGACGTCGAGGATCTTCTTGCGGCCGACCCTGTCGGGCCTGTCGACGACGACCTGGCGGTCGAAGCGGCCGGGCCGCAGGAGCGCCGGATCGAGGATGTCGGGCCGGTTCGTCGCGGCGATGAGGATCACGTTGTCTTTCATCTCAAACCCGTCCATCTCGACGAGGAGCTGGTTCAGGGTCTGCTCGCGCTCGTCGTGGCCGCCGCCCATGCCGGCGCCGCGGTGGCGGCCGACGGCGTCGATCTCGTCCATGAAGATGATGCACGGCGAGTTCTGCTTGGCCTGCTCGAACAGGTCGCGGACGCGGCTCGCGCCGACGCCGACGAACATCTCGACGAAGTCGGAGCCCGAGATCGAGAAGAACGGCACGCCGGCCTCGCCGGCGACCGCGCGGGCGAGGAGCGTCTTCCCGGTGCCCGGAGGGCCGAAGAGCAGGACGCCCTTGGGGATGCGCGCGCCGAGAGCCTGGAACTTCTTCGGGTTCTCGAGGAACTCCTTGATCTCCTGGAGCTCCTCCACGGCCTCGTCGACGCCGGCCACGTCCTTGAACGTGATCTTGGGCGAGTCGACGGACATGCGCTTGGCGCGGCTCTTGCCGAAGCTCATCACCTTGGAGCCGCCGCCCTGCATCTGGTTCATGAGCAGGATCCAGATCACGAAGAAGAGCAGGAAGGGCAGGATCGTGATCAGGGCGCTCCACCACGGGGAGCCGCCGGCCTTGGCGCCGTCGATGGTGACGCCGGCGGTCTGCGCACTCTCGAGCTCCTTCTTCAGGAGATCGGGCGACGGGACGCCGACGGAGTAGGTCTTGTCAGGGTTCGAGGTGAGCTTGAAGCTGACGCTGTTGTTCGCCGGGTCGGACTTGAGCGAGGCGACCTTGCCCTGATTCGTCCAGTCCTGGAGGTCGGAGAACGTGGTGGGACGGGAGCTCGACGACGAGCCGATGATCTTGAGCGCGAAGAACGCGAGCACGACCACGACCAGAATCGGAAAAAGAGCGCTCTTGAAAAGTCTGTTCACTGCGCGTTCGCCTGCTTCCCCCGGGGGTGTTGCGTCTGCATGTGGCCCGCGATATGCCCGGCGACCCGGGCCTGAACCTTACCACGGGGGTATCCCCAGCCCGGGTATCGGCACCCGTCGCCGGGATCTGTAGCCCGGCCCGCACGACCGCGCTAATCGAGCGGTTCGGGGAGCTTCGTCTCGTCGAGGGCGGCGACGTACGGAAGGCTGCGATACCGCTCGGCGTAGTCGAGCCCGTAGCCGATCGCGAACCGGTTGGCGATCTCGAACCCGACGTAGCGGCAGCGGATGTTCGACTTGCGCCGGGCCGGCTTGGTGAGGAGCGCGCAGACCTCGAGCGAGGCGGGCTTTCGCGCCTCGAGGTTGCGGACGAGGTACGAGAGCGTGAGGCCCGAGTCGACGATGTCCTCGACGATCAGGACGTGGCGGCCCTCGATCACCGCGTCGAGGTCCTTCAGGATCCTGACGACGCCCGACGAGTCGGTCGTGTTGCCGTAGCTCGAGACGGCCATGAAGTCGATCTCGCACGGCACCGTGATCGTGCGGACCAGGTCGGCGATGAAGAACACCGCGCCCTTCAGGACCCCCACGAGCACCGGATCGAGGCCCGTGTAGTCGCGCGAGATCTCGGCGCCCAGCTCCACCACCCGGCCGCGCAGCTCCTCCTCACCCACGAGCACCTCCGCGATCAGCGGGTCGGGCTCGGCCGCCGTGGGGAAGTTCATGGCCGCGGAGGATACCGGCTTCACGAGGGGTGTCCGAAGGTCATGGTGCGCCGGTCGCGGACGGCCTCGATGTCGCGCCCGAGCGAGAGCCGCTCGACGCCGTCGCCCCGGCCGGCGAGATCCACCAGCTTGTCGGTGAGCGCCCGCGTGAGCCGAAGCGGCCGCCCGGCCGCCCGCTCGGCCGCAGTGCGCAGGACGATCGCCCGGAGCGGCCGCGGGAGCTCCGCGAGGCGGTCGAGGTCGAGCTCGTCGGCCACGTGCTCGCCGGCGAGCTCCGAGAGCAGGGCGTCGAGCTCGCCGAGAAGCTCGGCCGTGCGCGCGATGTTCGTCTCGGCCGCCGGGTGGACGCGCCGCAGCGCGGGCATCACGTCGTGGCGGATGAGGTTGCGGCGAAGCGCCGTGTCGTCGTTCGTGGCGTCGATCCGCGGCGCGAGCCCGGCCGACCGGCACCACTCGCGGGTCTCCGCGGCGGTCAGACACAGGATCGGGCGCGCAAGCCCGCCGGAACGGGGCCGCATGGCCGAGAGCGCGCGCACGCCCGACGAGCTGGCGAGCCGGTAGACGACCGTCTCGGCCTGATCCGTCAGCGTGTGGCCCGTGGCGATGACCCGCCCGCCGGCGTGGCCGGCGGCCGCCGCGTAGCGGGCCTCGCGGGCGCGGGCCTCAACGTTCGGGCCGGCCTCGACGTCGACCGGCACGACCGTCGCTCCGAGCCCCGCGCAGAATGCGGCGTCGGCCAGGCCGGCCTCGCCGCGCAGGCCGTGCTCCACGTGAAGCGCCTCCACATCGTGGCCGAGCTCGCGCAGGATGCCCCACAGGCACAGCGAATCGGCGCCGCCGGAGACCAGCGCCACCACGGCCTCGCCAGGCTGGAGCACGCCATGCTCGGCGATGAACCCGGCGACGCGCTCAGCGACCGGCGAACCGGCGGGCATAGCTCGTGCCGAGCTCGATGTAGCGCGCGTGCGCCATCTGGGCGGCGTCCTCGTCGCCGGCCGCGCGGGCCCGGTCGATCTCGGCCCGCAGGTCGGTCAGCCGCTGCTCCAGGCGAAGCTCGAGGACATCCTCCTTCGAGAGCTCTTCGTCGCGGCCGAGCAGCCGCAGCGCGCGCGGCCGCCACACCTCGCGCAGCCGGGAGAGCCCCGGCTCCCTGCACTCCTCGATCACCGCCCACCCCCGCCGCGCGAGCGGAATCAGCGCCTCGCGCGCAACGACGGGGTCAGACCCCAATGGTGCGTCACCGCCCGGCGTCAGCCGCCCGCCGCACGAGCACGGCTCGAGGAGCGGGGCGATCTCGGCCTCGATGCCCGCGCTTCCGAGCCGAAATCCCTCCGGGCCGTCGAGCGCAAGCCGGACGAGCCCGACCTCGAGCGACCGGCCGGCCATGTCGTAGGCCGCCCCGCAGGCCTCGCAGCGCCACGGGTCAGACGTCATGCCCGCACCGACGAGCCCACGAACTCCGCCACCGCCACTCCGAACGAGTAGGGCGCCTCGATCATCGGCATGTGCCCGACGCCGGGCAGCACCAGCTCCTCGCCGGCCAGCGCCTCGGCCAGCGCCGGGCCGTTCTCCCAGCCGCTGCGGTCGTGCTCGCCCCAGATCACGAGCGAGCGGGTGTCCACGCGCTCGATCAGGCGGGGCAGGTCGAGCGATTGGAGCGCGGGCAGGACGCCCGGGACGATCGGGGCGGCCTTGGCGGCGCCGCGCAGGAGCCGGCGCGCCGCGGGCACGTCGAGGCCCTCCGTCCGCGACATCCCGACGAACCACCCGAAGACCAGCTTGCGCGGCAGGCGGCGGCTGGCGGCCGGCTTCTCCCACAGCCGCTCGGTCGCGGCGATGGCGCGGTGAAAGGGCATGACGAAGCGGGCCCGGCGCAGGCTGAAGGGCGCCATCCCGACCGGCGAGGCGAGCACCATCGCCGACACCGGCCGCTCGGCCGCCCAGGTGACGGCGAGCGGGGCGCCGAACGAGTGCCCGACGACGGCCGGCTCCTCGACGCCGATCTGGTCGACCGCGTCGCTCATGAGCCGCACCGCCTCGGTGAACGAGAACGGATCGAGCACGTCTGAATCGCCGTGGCCGGGGACGTCGACCGCGATCACGCGATGCGATCGACCGAGGCGCTCGGCAAACGGCGCCCAGTAGTCGAGCGACCCCGTGAGACCGTGCAGCAGCACCACCGGATCGCCGGCGCCCCACTCTGCAACATTGACACGGAGCCCGTCCACAGCCAGGGTTTGCGCATGCATCGCATGGAAACTACCAGCCCCGGGGACGGCGACGAGTACCGACGGCGCAGCTACAGAAACTGGCAGAGCGCGGCGGCCGGTTGGGAGCGCGAACGTGACGCCGTCCAGGCCGCGCTCGGGCCCCTGACCGACTGGATGATCGCGCACCTGGCCCCCGGCCCCGGCCAGACGCTGGTCGAGCTCGGCGCCGGGACCGGGGAGACGGGGCTGCTCGCAGCCCGGCTCGTCGAGCCCGGCGGACGCGTCATCCTCACCGACCGGTCGACGGCGATGCTCGCGGCCGCGGAGCGCCGCGCCGCCGAGCTCGGCATCAGAAACGTGGAGGTGCGCGAGCTCGACATGGAGGCGATCGACCTGCCGGACGGGGTCGCGGACGGCGCGCTCTCCCGGCTCGCCCTCATGCTCGTGCCCGACGCCGCCGCCGCCCTCTCCGGCGTCCGCCGCCTGCTGCGGCCCGGCGGCCGCGTCGCCGTCACCGTGTGGGATGCCGTCGAGCGAAACGAGTGGGCGCCCGCGCTCTGGGCGGTGATCGAGTCCATGACCCCCCTCCCGCCTGCCCGTCCCGGCGGGCCCGGGATGTTCTCCCTGGGCGACCCGGCCCGGCTCCGGGAGCTCTTCGCCGGCGCCGGGTTCCGGGAGATCGCGGTCGAGCCGATCGCGGTCGAGTGGCGCCATCCGGACTTCGAGACCTACTGGCGCACGCAGTCCTCGCTCAACGGCTCGCTCTCCCAGCTCCTGCCGACGCTGGCGCCCGAGGAGCGCGACCGTCTGGCCGACGCGGTCCGCGCGGCGATGGAGCGCTTCCGCGAGGGCGACGGCTACCGCGCGCCGGGCTCGGCGCTGGGCGTCGCCGCCGTCGCCTGACGGGATAGAGTCCCGCCGCCGTGCCGATCCATCTGCGCGCAGAGCCGGGCGACTACGCGCCCGCAGTCCTGCTTCCCGGCGACCCGCTGCGGGCCGAGCGGATCGCGCGCGAGTTCATGGAGGACGCCCGCCAGGTGAACGGCGAGCGCGGCCTCCTGGGCTACACGGGCACCCATCAGGGCCGGCCCGTCTCCGTGCAGGCGACCGGGATGGGATGCCCGAGCGCGGCCATCGTCATCGAGGAGCTGATCCAGCTCGGTGCCGAGCGCCTGATCCGGGTCGGCACC
>DATAEI010000088.1:0-12495 GCA_036258075.1 Gaiellales bacterium | reverse complement strand
GCCCGACATCGTGCACGCCCACTACCTGCTGCCGTACGGCCACTGGGCCGCGGAGGCCGACGTCCACCCGCTCGTCATGAGCCCGTGGAACACCGACATCTTCACCTACGGGCGCGAGCGCCCGCGCGGGCGAAAATGGGTGGCCGAGTCCATCGCCGCCGGCGACCGCTTCGTCGTCTCGTCGCTCGGGAACACCGAGGAGACCGTCCGGCTGGGCGCCGATCCGGCCAAGATCGATCGCATCGTCTGGTACGTCGACCTGCGCCCGTTCGGGCAGGATGCGCGCGACCACGCCGCGCTGGCGGCCCGGTTCGGCTGGCCCGACGACTCGCTGGTCGTCCTCTCGCTGCGGAACTACCGCGAGAACACGAACCTCGACGTCGTCCTGCGCGCCTTCGCGCGAGCCCACTCCGAGGAGCCGCGGGCGCGCCTGATCCTCGCGGCCCGGGAGGGCGTCATGACCGAGACGGTGCGCGGCTGGGTGAACGATCTGGGCGTCGGCGACGCCGTCCGCATGCACTTCATCCCGCCGGCCGAGCTGCCGTTCTTCTGCGCCTCGTCCGACCTGGCGGTCTCGCTGGCGTCGACCGACGCGACCCCGGCGTCGATGCTCGAGTGCATGGCGTCGCGGCTGCCGCTCATCATGGGCGACGCGATCACGATCGACGAGTGGATCACCCAGGGCGAGGGCGGCGAGGTCGTCCAGTGCCGCGACGAGGACGCGGTGACAGCCGCCATGCTGAAGCTGCTCCGCGACCCGGCGCTGCGGGCGGCCTACGGCGAGCGCAACGTGCGCGTGGTGGCCGAGCGGCTGCCCGACCACCCGGGCGTCGCGCTCGAGAAGGTCTACCGCGGCATGCTCGCGGCGAACGGCCGCTAGCTCAGCGGCGCTACGCCTCGACCAGGATCACCAGCGTCTCCGGCAGCACGCCGTCGTGCTCCATGGCCGCGGCTGCCTCGGGCGTCTGCATCGCCGCCATGACGGCATCCATGTCGGGGATGTCCATGAGGAGGCCGACGCGCGTCGGGTTCTGCGGGTCGACGAACGTGCGGACGTTCGTGACACCGAGCGGCCCGAAGAACTCCTCTCGCTTCGGCGAGGCGAGCCAGTGGTCGGTGTTCTTGACGTCGTGGTGGGCGATGACGGTGGGCATGGTGCTCCTCGGGTCGGGGGGAAGACCCTACGGGGTCGGCGAGTCCCGCGCATCGAGAAGCTCGTCCGCCGGCACGTCGCGCAGCACCCGCGCGGGGATGCCGACGACGACCTTGCCCGCCGGGACGTCGGCGATCACGACCGCGCCCGCGCCGATGAACGCCTCCTCGCCGACCTCGACTCCGGGCAGGAGCACGACGGCGCCGCCGACCCGGGCGCCGCGGCGCACGACCGGCCCCTTCTTGAGCGCGTGCCGGCGCTCGGTGCGGCCCATCAGGTTGTCGTTCGTGGTGACGACGCCCGGCGCGATGAACACGTGCTCCTCGAGCACGGTGCCCGCGGTGATGTAGGCGTTCGTCTGGATCTTCGTGAAGGCTCCGATCTCGACGTCGTTCTCGATGCAGACGCCGCGGCCGATGACGACGCCCTGACCGACCCGCACCCGCTCTCGCACGGTCGCGAGGTCGCCGACCACGCACCCCTCGCCGAGCTCCGCGCCGGCGGCGAGCACCGCGCCGGCCGACACGCGCACGTCGCGGCCGAGCACGAGCCGGCCGACCTCACCGGCGCTCGTCGATCGGGCAGAGAGCACGGGCCGCTTGCCCAGCACGGCGTTGTCACCGATCGCGCAGCCCGCCCCGATCACCGTGCCCTCGTGCACCGTCACGTTCGCGCCGAAACGGACGTCGGCGCCGATCTCGGCGTCGCCCGCGACGACCAGGCCGGGCGCGTCGTCGCGGCTCCACATCATCGCGCGGCCGCTGCGAGCGAGACCGTCTCGCCGCCCCGCTCCAGCGAGCGCTGCATCGCCTCGAGCACCTCGACCACCCGCAGCCCCTCCTCGACGCCGGTGCGCGGCTCGGCACCCGTGCGCACGCACTCGAGGAAGTGCTCGCACTCGAGCCGCAGCGGCTCGGTCGCGTCGATCCGCGGCGACCAGATGTCGCCGGTGTGCGTGCTGATGGCGCCCTCGGGCATCCGGATCTCGCCCTTGTCGTGGACGGTCACCTTGCCCTCCGTCGCCATGTCGTCGAACACGGCCATCTTGTTGGAGCCGATGACGGTCATCTTGCGGATCTTGTGGGGGTCGAGCCAGCTGAGGTGCAGGTGGCCGATCTGCCCCGTCGGGAAGCGGATGTAGCCGAACACGACGTCCTGCACGTTCGGGCGCACGTAGCACTCGCCGCGCGCCGAGACCTCTTCAGGCTCGTCGCCGAGCAGGTGGAGCACGACCGACACGTCGTGCACCCCGAGCGACCAGAGCGCGTTCTCGTCGGGGCGGATCGTGCCCAGGTTCACGCGCTCGCCGTAGACGTAGCGGACATCGCCGAGCTCGCCGGCGTCGATCAGCTCCCGCAGCTTGACGACGCCGGGGTGGTAGCGCAGCAGATGACCGACCATGACCATGCGGCCCGTGCGCGCCACGACGTCGCGCAGGTCGCGGGCCTCGGCGGCGCTGAAGGTCATCGGCTTCTCGACGAAGACATGCTTTCCGGCCTCGAGCGCGCGCCGCGCCAGCTCGTGATGGGTCGGCACCGGGGTCGCGAGCACGACGGCCTCCAGATCCGGATCCTCCAGGAGATCGCCGAAGTCCGTCGTCGGCCGGGACGTGGGAAGCGCGGCCGCCCGCTCGGCGAGGACGGCGTCGTCGGCGTCGCAGATCCAGCGCAGGTCCGACCCCGGCAGCGTGGCGAAGTTCCGCAGCAGATGCCGGCCCCAGCGGCCGGCGCCCGCCATGCCGACGCGCACGGGGTCGCTCACAGCTTCACCACCTTCTCGCCGCTCGTCGGCACCGCGTTTCGGAAGTCGATCACGAGCGGCGCCGTCTCCGCGACGCGGGCGTGGTCGACGCCGGGGTGAGCGGTCACGACCGCGACGATGTCAGCCCCCGTCAGGAGCTCGTCGGTGAGCGGCTCGGAGTCGAGCTCGAACCCGTGCTCGGCGAGGTGCGGGACGAACGGGTCGTGGTAGGCGATCTCGGCGCCCTGGGCGGCGAGGAGCTCCATCAGCTTGAGCGCCGGCGACTCGCGCAGGTCGCCGACGCCGCCCTTGTAGGCCACGCCGAGGATCACGACAGAGCTCCCGCTCACCGGCTTCTGCACCCCGTTCAGCGCGAGCGCGACCCGCTCGGCGCAGTGGTAGGGCATGTTCTGGTTCACCTTGCCGGCGAGCTCGATGAACTCCACCGGGAAGTCGTACTCGCGCGCCTTCCACGAGAGGTAGAACGGGTCGATCGGAAGGCAATGGCCGCCCAGGCCGGGGCCGGGTGAGAACGGCATGAACCCGTACGGCTTGGTCGCCGCCGCGTCGACCACCTCCCAGACGTTCAGGCCCATCCGGTGGCAGAGCATGGCGAGCTCGTTCACGAGCGCGATGTTCACCGAGCGGAAGATGTTCTCGAGGAGCTTCGTGAGCTCGGCGGCGTCGCACGACGACACCGGGATCAGCGTGTCGACGCACGCTCGGTAGAGCTCGACGGCGCGGTCGCGGCAGGCATCGGTCAGCCCGCCGACGACCTTCGGCGTGGTGCGGACGGTGTAGTCGGTGCGGCCGGGGTCGATCCGCTCCGGCGACATCGCCAGGTGGAAGTCCTCGCCGCCGCGCAGCCCGCCCGACTCGAGGATCGGGAGCAGCACCTCGCGGGTCGTTCCCGGGTAGGTCGTGGACTCGAGCACGACGAGCTGCCCCCGGCGCAGGTGGCGGGCGATCTGCCAGGTGGCGCCCGTGAGCACCGTCAGGTCGGGCTCGCGGTTGGTCGAGAGCGGCGTCGGCAGGCAGATCAGGATCGCGTCGCAGCCCCCGAGGGCCGCGTAGTCGCCCGTTGCGGCCACCAGCCCGGACTGCACGAGCCCCGCGAGCGCCGCCGAGTCGACGTCCTCGATGTAGCTCTCACCGCGGCCGATCGCGTCGATCCGCCGACCGTCGGCCTCGACGCACACCACCGACCGGCCCGCACGGCCGAATTCGACGGCCAGCGGCAGGCCCACGTAGCCCGCGCCGACGATCCCCACGTCCGTTGGCATGCGGTGCAGATGCTATCGACCGGCGGTGATGACAGCGGCGATCCGGCCCGCCGCCGCGCCGTCGCCGTAGAGGGGCGGGTGCTCCGCCGGGCGGCCCGCCGAGGCCAGCGCCGCGGTCACGGCCGCCGGGTCGAGGTCGACCAGCCTGTTCCAGCCGGCGGCGATCGTCTCCACCCACTCGGACGTGTCGCGCAGCGTGATGCACGGCACCGAGTGCAGATAGGCCTCCTTCTGCACGCCCCCGGAGTCGGTGAGGCACGCGGCCGCCGACATGAGAAGGGCCGTGAAGTCGAGGTATCCGAGCGGCGGCGTGAGGTGTGCGGCCGCCTCGGCCCGCCCCAGGAGCCCGGCTCGCTCGAGCGCGGCCCGCGTGCGCGGGTGCACGGGGAAGACGACCGCCGGCCCGACGGCCTCGATCACCTCGACGAGGCGCGGGATGGTCTCGGGCAGGGTGTTGGCCGGCCGGTGCGCAGTGAGCACGACGTAGCCACCGGGCTCGACGCCGACGCGGGCCAGCACGTCCGAGCGGCGGGCGGCGATCGGCGCGAACGTCGTCGCGACGTCGACCATCACGTCGCCCACCAGGTGGACGCCGGTCGTCATGCCCTCGGCCGCGAGGTTCGTGACGGCGGTGTCGGACGGGCAGAAGCGCAGGTCCGAGAGGACGTCGACCAGCATCCGGTTCAGCTCCTCCGGCATGCGCCGGTCGAACGAGCGCAGCCCGGCCTCGACGTGCGCGATCGGGACGTGCAGCTTGGCCGAGACCAACGCCCCGGCGAGCGTCGAGTTCGTGTCGCCGTAGACGAGGACGGCGTCGGGCCGCTCCTCCTCGATGACGGGCTCGAGGCCCATCAGCATCCGCGCGGTCTGCTCGGCGTGCGATCCGGAGCCGCTCTCGATGACACGGTCGGCCGGGCGCAGCCCCAGCTCCTCGAAGAAGATCTGCGACAGGCCGGCGTCGTAGTGCTGCCCCGTGTGGACGAGGGCGTGGTCGCACAGGCCGTCGAGCGCGGCGGCGACGGGCGCGGCCTTGATGAACTGCGGGCGGTTGCCCACGATGGAGACGATCCTCACGGCGGCCAGCCTACTGCGGGTTCACGCCTCCCGGGCCGGGGGTACGCACCACCGATGACCGACGCCGGCTGGACATCGGCTGACATCGACGACATCGAGGCGGTGCCGTGGCGGGGCACCGAGCTCGTATGGCGTCCGGTGCGGGCGGCGCTCGGCGCCAGGATCGCCGGGATCTCCGCGTACACCGCCGGGACGCCCGGGCAGGAGCTGGTCGAGGATCACGTGGAGGACGCCGACGGCCGCGCCCATGAGGAGGTCTACCTCGTCCTCCGCGGCTCGGCGCGGTTCGTGCTCGACGGCGAGGTGCTCGATGCTCCGGCCGGGACGTTCGTCCGCGTCTCGTCACATGTCCGCCGCGCGGCGACCGCCGTCGACGTGCCCGCCGCCGTCGTGGTCGTCGGGGGCGACCCCGACTACGAGCCGGCGGCGTCGGAGTGGATCGAGCGCGCCCGGCCGTGGTTCCGCGCGGACCCCGCGAGGGCGCGCGCGCTCCTCGACGAGCTCGCCCGGGCCCAGCCGGAGTCGGCCGCCGTGCCGTTGGGTGAGGCGCTCTTCGCGGCTGCGCGGGGCGAGACCAGCGAGGCGAGGGAGCAGCTGGCCGAGGCCGTTCGCCGCGCCCCGGCCGCCAGGGAGTACGCCCGCAGCGAGGCGACCCTGGCGCCGCTCCTCGACGCCTGAGCCGTCAGCCTCCCAGCACGTCGTCGAGCGCCGTCTTCAGCTCGTCCTTCGAGATCTCGCGCTGGAGCTTCCACGCGACCTTGCCGCTCGAGTCGAGCACGAACGTCGTCGGCTTCCCGAGAAGGCCGAACGGCTCCACGAGGTGGTCGTGCGGGTCGAACACGATCGGCCAGTTCCAGCCGTAGCGGTGCGTGTAGGAGAGGGCGCCCGAGCGCGAGTCGTCGATCGCGACGCCAACGAACTGGACGCGGCCCCTGTAGGCGCTCGCGGCGTCGGCGAACGCCCTCCCCTCGGCCTTGCACGGTGCGCACCACGAGGCAAAGAAGTTGATCACGACCGGGCGGCCGCGCATCCTGGCCAGGTCGACGCGCCCGCCGGCGAGGGTCGGCTCGTCGAGCGCGGGCGCGGCGACGCGCTTCGAGGCCGCGATGGGCGCGGCCAGGTCGGCCCGGCGGAGCGAGTCCGAGTGCGCCCGGCCGTAGAGGGCGAGCGCGATGACGAACACGGTCCCCGAGACCAGCGCGACGATCCGTAGCCGGCGCTGCACGGGCCGTATGGTAGGAGCTACTCCGAGGTCGGAACGGCGTCGAGGTTGCGCGCCACCGCCGCCACGAGCTTCGCCGTCGCCTCGAGGTCGGCCAGCTCGATGACCTCGTTGGGCGAGTGCATGTAGCGGTTGGGGACGCTGACGAGGCACGTCGCGACGCCGCCGCGGGAGCGATGGACGGCGTCGGCGTCGGTCCAGGTGTGGCCGGACGCGGCGCCGAACTGGTGCGGGATGCCCTCCGCCGCGGCCACCTCGGCCACCATCTCGGCGAACGCCGGGTGGACGCCGGAGCCGCGCTCGATCACCGGGCCGCCGCCGATCCGGATGTCGCCGATCTTGTTCTTGGTCACGCTGGGGTAGTCGGCCGTGTGGGTGACGTCGATCGCGATGGCCGCGTCAGGCGCGATGGCGTACGCGCTCGTGTGCGCGCCGGCGAAGCTGATCTCCTCGGCGACCGATGCCACGCCGACGAACCGCCACGATCCCGGGCTCTCGGCGTAGTGGCGCGCCGCCTCGGCGGCCACGAACGCGCCGGTGCGGTTGTCCATCGCCCGCGAGGCCATCCGCCCGTTCAGGAGCTCGACCACCGGCTGCTCGATCACGGCGAGGTCGCCGGGGCGGACGCGGCTGCGAGCGTCGTCGCCGCCGGACGCGCCGATGTCGATCCACAGCTGGTCGAGCTTGATCGGCTTCTTGCGATCCTCCTCGTCCTGGAGGTGGGTCGCCTTCTTGCCGATCACGCCGACGACCGGGCCGTCCTTGGCGAGGATCCGGATCCGCTGGCCGACGAGCACGGACGGCGTCCAGCCGCCGACGCCGTCGAACCACAGGTAGCCGTCGTCGTCGACGTGCGTGACGGCGAGGCCGATCTCGTCGATGTGCCCCATGACGGCGATCGTCTTCTCGGCGTCCGGGTTCACGGTCGCCCAGCTCGAGCCGAGCGGATCGGCCGCGACCGTGGCGAACCCTGACGCGTAGTCCCGCCAGATCCGGGCCGGTGCACGCTCGTCACCCGACGGCCCGGCGGCGTCGAGGAGGCTCAGGAAGAACTCGCGGGACTCGTTGCGCATGGCGGCGAACGCTAGCGCGTTTCCGCGATCGGGCCGTTGGTAGACTGCCCCGCCCGAGGGCCGTTAGCTCAGCTGGTAGAGCAGGGGACTCTTAATCCCAAGGTCGCAGGTTCGATCCCTGCACGGCCCATCCTTGTGCACGCGGTCTGGCCCGCCGGAGGCGGCGAGACGGACCCGGTAGACGCTCGATGCAAGCGGCCGGCAAGCAGAGCCACCAGCCGCCCGTGCAGTCCGGAGAGGCTATCGGCATGGATTGGCGTTCCGTCGGGAGCACGTCGGATAGAGATGCGTGCGGCGCCGTAAAGGCGAGAGGGACGCCGAAACGGTGAGGATCACAACTCCACTCCTGCGCAACGGCGGGCCGACGATGCCCGGTGTATGTCCTGTCACGCAAGCACGCCGCGTCTCGTCCGGGGGCCAGTGCTGCGGGTCTGTCTGCCGGGCCACCCTGTCGCGGTGTATCTGGCTGACGTGATCGCCCTCCGGGTGTCAGGATGCCAGTATGCATCGGTTGCGGCCGTGTCGCTGATCTGCGGCAGCCATAGCTGGACGGAGTCCGTCTCGCATGGTTGAGCTAGTCGCAGAGACGGAGGCCTCGGGGTCGCTCGAGCTCGCGGCCGCCGCGCGCTTACCTGCCGCAGCAGTGCTGGATCGCCTGGGCGTGCAAGCCTCGGGCCTAGGCGGATCAGAGGCAGCGGAGCGTCTACGCAGGTTCGGCCCGAACGTCCTTCTGACGCACCGGGTGACGGCATGGGGCGTGCTGGGGCGACAGGTGAAGAACCCGCTCCTGATCCTGCTCGTGTTGGCGGCGGCCGTGTCGGGTCTGACCGGCGATCCGACCGATGCGGCGATCATCACCGTGATCGTCGGGCTGAGCGTCGGGCTGGGATTCGTGAACGAGTATCGGTCTGAGCTCGCCGTTGCCGCGCTCCACGCCAACATTCGTCACCAAGCGCTCGTGATGCGTGACGGTGTCCAGCGTCGGATCGACGTCCGCGATCTCGTGCCGGGGGATCTCGTGTCGCTGGGTATCGGCGATCTGGTCCCCGCTGACGTGCGCTTGGTGGAGACGGTGCGGCTTGAGTGCGACGAGGCGGTGCTGACCGGGGAGTCGATCCCGTCTGCGAAGTCGGCCAAGCCGATCGAGCGCAGTGATTCCGAGGTGGATCTGGCGTGTTGCGCTTTCATGGGCACGATCGTCCATCAGGGATCGGCCCAAGGTGTGGTGGTGGCGACCGGGTCGGAGACGGCGTTCGGCCGGATCGCGGTGGGGCTCGGTGCTCCTCCGACGCTGACCGCGTTTCAGGTCGGGCTACAGGACTTCTCCAAGCTCCTTGTGTGGGTCGCCGGAATTCTGACGGCGTTCATCTTCGCGGTCAACGTGATCTTTGACCGTCCCGTGGTCGATGCGCTCCTGTTCTCGCTGGCGATCGCGATCGGGATCACGCCGCAGCTCCTGCCGGCGATCGTGAGCGTCAGTCTGTCGTCCGGCTCGCGCGCCCTGGCGAGGCGCAAGGTGCTGGTGAAGCGACTGGTCACCATTGAGGATCTCGGAAACATCCAGGTGCTCTTCACCGACAAGACCGGCACGCTGACCCAGGGGGCGATCAGCTTCGACCGGTCACTCGACCCGGCGGGTCGCCCTTCCGTGGATCCGCTCCGGCTGGGGCTCGTGTGCAATGAGGCCACCCTGACCTCCCGGGGCCCGGTCGGCGGCAACCTGCTTGATCAGGCGCTCTGGACGGCGCCTGACGTGGCGGCCGTGCTCGACCGTCCCGACGGGCCAGGCTCGTATGCGCGGCTCGGGATCCTGCCGTTCGACCACGACCGGCAGATGGTCACCGTGACGGCTGCGACGCCGGACGGCGGCGCGGTGCTTGTGACGAAGGGAGCCCCCGAGGTTGTGCTGGCCCGCTGCAGCCACGTCGCGCCCGAGGCAGGGGCCGTCCTCGAGCGCCTCTTCGGCGATGGTGCGCGCGTCATCGCCGTTGCGACTCGCGATGCCGCTTCCGGCGCCGGCCCGACTCCCGACGACGAGCACGGTCTGGAGCTGGCCGGGTTTCTCACCTTCCGGGATCCGGCGAAGGAGGACGCGGGTGCCTCAATCGCCCAGCTGGCCGCCCTGGGCATTGAGGTGAAGGTCATCACGGGAGACAACGGCGCCGTGGCCGCCCGGATCTGCCGCGACATCGGGCTCACCCTCCGCGGGGTGGTGAATGGAACCGACGTCGCCGCGCTCAGCGACGACGCCCTGTCGAAGGCGATTCCCGATACCACGGTATTCGCACGGGTCAGCCCCGAGCAGAAGGCGCGGATCATCAAGGTCGCGCGCCGTCTCGGAGAGGACGTTGCATTCCTCGGCGACGGGGTCAACGACGCAGTCGCGCTCCACTCCGCCGACGTCGGCATCTCCGTCGAGTCCGCGACCGACGTCGCCAAGGACGCCGCAGACATCGTGCTGCTTGAGAAGAGCCTCGGAGTGCTCGCCGACGGCGTCAAGGAGGGGCGACGGATCTTCGCAAACACCATGAAGTACGTGCTGATGGCCACCTCGTCGAACTTCGGGAACATGTTCAGCGCGGCCGGCGCGTCCCTGTTCCTGTCCTTCCTGCCGATGCTGCCGTCGCAGATTCTGCTCAACAACCTGCTTTATGACTTCGGCCAGCTCGCGATCCCCACGGACCGCGTCGACCCCGAGACGGTCGCTCGCCCCGCCACCTGGGACATCGCGTTCGTACGCCGGTTCATGACCGTGTTCGGCCCGGTCAGCTCGATCTTCGACTTCGGCATCTTCTACGTGTTGCTGGTGATCCTGAATGCCGGGCACGCGGAGTTCCGCACCGGCTGGTTCGTCGAGTCGCTCGCCACTCAGACGCTGGTCGTGTTCGTGATCCGCACGCGCCGCGTCCCCTTCTTCCACAGCCGTCCCAGCGCCGCGATGCTCATCACGCCGACGGCGATGGCGGCTCTCGGTGCCATCGTCACCTTCACACCGCTCGCCCCCGCCCTCGGGTTTTCCGCTCTTCCGGTCGCCTTCTTCCTCATCCTCGTCGCCATGGTGATCGCATACCTCGTGCTCGTCGAGGTTACGAAGAGCCGTTTCTACGCCCGTGAGAAGGGGAGGTCTGTTCGCCCCAAGACGAGCCACGAGGAGCGGCTCCGCCGGCGCATCCGCCGTCGCACCGGGCGCTTCATCCGCCATGAGATCGCACACCTCAGATGAGGATCGGCCCGTGTCCGGCCCGGTGGTGGGTATGCGGCTTCAGAATCCGGCCTTCAGGGCTGCCAGCCAGTCGCTGTGGAGCATCGCGCCGTCCCTCCGCTGGGTCAGGGCTACGGCGCCCCCGGCATATTGGTGGAACGCCCATCCCGCGTCATGCCGGCGCAGGTAGGCGGCCGTCGCGCGAAGCCGGCCGCCGGTCCCCGCCGGGATCGCGGTCGGGGCGCCGCGCTGGAACACGCCGAGCTCGCCGACCCAGGCCGGCACTCGCCACCGGGCGGCGCGACGGAGGGACGCGCCCGCGAGCGCATCGGGCGACTCCCCGGGGCGCACGTAGACGTGGAACGAGTACACCCAGCCGGACAGGCGTACCGGCCGTGGGAGCGCGGAGCTGCCCGCCGGTCCCGTGCCGGCCTCGCAGATGAGCACGAGGTGCGGATCCGCGTGCCGGATCCGGATCCCCAGCCTTCGGTAGAAAGGGGAGACGTCGAGGCCCGGGCAGATGCCGGAACTGGGCTCGTTGAAGAGGTCTGCCCCGATGACCATCCGGTTCGCCGCGTACCGGTGCGCGATCTTCGTCCATGCGGCTGCGTAGCCGGCCTGGACGCCGATTGGCACTCCCGGCTCGCGCCGGTCGGCGAAGAAGTCGCATTCGGCCTGGGTGGCGCCGACCGTCGCGTCTGGGTACACCCACGTCGGCAGCCCGCTGCCCTCACATCGATCGGGAACCGGGTGGTTGAACGCGGGAGACATGTGGTTCTGATGCATGTCGAGCACGACCGCGATCCCTGCGTGGGTGAAGCCCGTGACGGCCCTGTCGAGCGCGTCCAGATACGGCCGGTTCCACCGGTGGACGACGGCCCCGGCGGCTCGAACCCGCGGCGGCGTGGGTTCGAGGTTTGCCCAGCTGAGTCCGAGGCGAACCGAGTTGAACCCATCCCGGGCGACCGCCCGATATTCGGACGGTGCTGGCAGAAGCCACCCTTCGCCACACGCATCCGGGTGCGCGCGGTCGGTGCCCTGCCCGCCTATCAGCCCCGGCTCATCGACGCCGAGTAGCCGCACCGACCTGCCGTCCGCGTTCACGATCCGTCCCCGGCTCGTCGTGAGCCAGCCCGTGATCCGCGGCGCGCGCGCCGGAGGGCCGGTGTGATCCGGACCTCCACACGCCCCGGCCAGCACGAATAGCATCAGCCACGGGGCGACCAGCCGCCCAGCACGCACCCAGGCATACTAGGCGACCGCCCGGAGACGCCGCCGCGAAGCGGCACGGCACCGCAGAAGGCGTCCTGCAAACGGCTTGGAACCAACGCGGGCCCCCATCAGGCATCCCCATTTGACCGCTGCCGGTTGCGGCATCCGATGGCCGAGGAGGCGAGGGGGCCGTAGACTCGGTTCATCACCGTCTGCGCCTCATGCGGCCAGGAGAACCCGCCGATCGCCCAGTTCTGCCTGGCGTGCGGCCGCCCGCTGGCCGGCGGGCAGGCGCCGTCGCGCGAGGAGCGGCGGATCGTGACGGTCATCTTCGTCGACCTCGTCGGGTTCACCTCTCGCGCCGAGACGCTCGATCCCGAGGACGTCCGCGCGATCCTGGCGCCCTACCACGACCGCGTCCGGGCCGAGATCAACTCGTTCGGCGGCGTGGTCGAGAAGTTCATCGGCGACGCCGTGGTGGGAGTGTTCGGAGCGCCGATCGCGTACGGCGACGACCCCGAGCGCGCGGTGCGCGC
>DATAEI010000087.1:0-2118 GCA_036258075.1 Gaiellales bacterium | reverse complement strand
CCGCGACGTTCGCCGTCGACATGGCGGTCGAGAACATCGGCGGGGAACCGGCGGACTACCGTCGTGGAATGGCCGCCTTCGCCGTCTTCGACATCGACGTGAGCAAGCGCGTGTTCTCCGCCGTCGGCACCTCCACCCGCGTGTTCGCGATGCACGAGCAGGTGGGCTTGGGCGGTGGCGGCGCAGGCGAGCCGTTCTTCCACGTGGTCGAGTCGCCGTACGAGGACTTCGACGACGACTTCACCCGGCTTCGCGCGTGCGAGATCACGCTCGACCGGAGCAGATCGACCGCGGCCTGGCACGTCGACGGCCGCAAGGTGTACGAGGCCCAGACCTTCATTCCCGAACGCGCTCAGATCGGGTTCGGGATCTGGACGATGCTGCCGGACCGGGACGGTCGCAGTCGCTCGCTCGACGGGCAGGGCCTGACCGTGCGGTGGCGCCGGTTCCGCGTGCGCGGGGTCGACGCGTGAGCCGCCACGAAGGCCGCACCTCCATCCGCGCTCTCGAGGACCGGGCCCTCAGCTCGTCGACGGGGTGTACCTGCTCGCCGTGAAGACGGCGCCCTGAGGGTCACGCAGGACCGTCATCCGCACCCAGGGGGCGCTGAAGGGCGGCACCAGGACCGTGCCGCCGAGGCGCTCGGCGCGCTCCGCCGCGCCGTCGGCGTCGTCGGTGGCGAAGGTGATGCTCCAGTGGGGCGGGGTGCCCTCCGGCTGCCGGCCCTCGTCCATCGGGAGCAGCCAGGCCACGGTGTCCTCGAAGCCCTCGGGCGCGCCGTCGGCCGCCTGGCGCTCGCGCAGGCCGGGATCGTCGGCCTCCAGGTTGTCGCCGTAGCCGGGCAGCCGGAACATCGAGAAGGCGCCCTCCGGGATGTCGACCGTGACCGTCTCCCAGCCGAAGACGGCCCTGTAGAACTCCGCCGCCCCCGCTGGGTCGCGCGTGTTCAGCTCGCTGAAGTTCCAGGTGCCGGGCTCGTTCACGAGGTGCGCGCCGATGGCGGCCTTCGCCTGCCAGAGGCCGATGGTCGCCCCCTCGCGGTCGGCGATCACCCCCACCCGGCCCGCGTCCGAGGCGTCGACCGGGTCCATCAGCACGCTGCCGCCCGCGGCGGCCGCCCGCCCGGCCGCCTCGTCCGCGTCGTCGACCGCCACGTAGGTGCTCCACGCGGGGGCCGGGGCCGTCCCGGCCACCTGTGAGGAGATCGCCGCCACGTCCCGGCCCCGAAGCTGCCCCACGAGGTAGCGCCCCGGCATGCCGGCCGGCGTGCGGTCCTCGAACTCCCATCCGAACAGGCCGGCGTAGAAGGCGGCGGCGGCGTCCGCGTCGGGCTGTGCGGTGTCCACCCAGCACGGAACGCCGGCCGGGTACTCGGTGCGCTCGCGCATGCCTCGCTCCATCCTCCGTGATTGTCCACGGCGAGCCTACGAGGTGTCGAGGTCAGTTCCCGGCCGCGACTCGGGGGTTACGCGGCCGCCGCCGCGGCGGCCTCCGGAGCGAAGAGCTCGGCGACGGGGACCGTGCCTGCCACGACCCCGAAGAAGCGGCTCGTGCCCTCGGGGTCGTCGCGGAGGGCGCCGAAGCGCGCCTGCATCTCTGGGCCCGGCGGCTCGAGGCCGGCCAGCTCGTGGGTGAACTCGTACAGCGGAAGCGCGGCCTCGTTGCGGCGCCGCTCGTACTCGGCGAGCGCCTCCTCGAGCGGCCGGCCCCCGCCCAGGCCGTCGTCGACCGCCTCGGCCAGCAGCTCGGCGTCGCGGAAGGCGTCGCTGATGCCCTGCGCCGTGATCGGGTCCTTGTGGGAGCCGGCGTCGCCCACCAGGGCCCAGCCCGGCCCGAGGGGCTTGCGGAAGAAGAAGGGCAGGTCGCCCGTCCCGGAGAAGCGCTCGGCGCGCCGCCCCGCCCGCATGCGCTCGGCGAGGGTGGGCGCCAGCGCGGCCGCCTCCAGGAAGCTGCCCTCGATGTCGGCGCGCACGCGGCGGAACTCGTCCCTCGGCCAGAAGACGGTCACGATGGTGCGCCCGTCGTTGGTGGGGCCGGCGATGATCATGCGGCCGTCCCGGGGGTAGAGCTCGGCGCCGTCGAGCAGGAGGCCGCTCCAGTAGGTGTAGTAGGCGCACG
>DATAEI010000086.1:0-1795 GCA_036258075.1 Gaiellales bacterium | reverse complement strand
CCGCCTCGCTCGAGACGCCGGCGCTCGCACGTACGTCGACGCCGTCGCCGCCGCCCCTCACCGACGTGTGGACCGCCGGGCATGGGGCGCCGACGCCGTCGTCTGCTCCGCCTACAAGTGGTACGGACCGCACGTGGGAGTGCTGAGCGCGGACCCGGCCCTCCTAGAGGAGCTGCATCCCGACAAGCTCGTCCCGTCCCCGGACACCGTGCCCGAACGATGGGAGCTCGGCACCCTCCCGTTCGAGCAGCTCGCCGGGGTGCGGGCCGCGGCCCGGTTCATGCTCGATCGGGTCATCCCGCACGGCTGGGTCGAGGAGCAGGCGCTGGGCGACAAGCTCGACGCCGGCCTGCGGGCGATCGACGGCGTGACCGTGCTCGGCGAGCGTCGCCCGGGAGACGCCCCGACGCGCTGGTTCACGGTGGCCGGGGCCGAGCCCGAGGACACCGCCCGTCGCCTCGCCGAGCACAGGATCGCAGCGTGGAGCGGCACCAACTACGCCTGGGAGATCGCCCACTGGCTGGGGCTGGGCGAGGCCGGCGCCGTGCGGGCCGGCCTCGTCCACTACAACGACGCCCCCGACGTCGACCGCTTCCTCGATGCCCTCGCCGGTTAGCCCGGTGGGCCCGGAGGTGGCCGCAGGACGCGGCCTGCGGATCGGCGTGCAGCTTCCCGAGGTCGAACGGCATGTGCCGTGGCCCGAGTACCTGGCCATGGCGCGCGCCGCCGAGGAGGTCGGCTTCGACTCGGTGTGGGTCGGCGACCACCTGCTGTACCGCGCCGACGGCCGCGAGGCGCGCGGGCCCTGGGATGCCTGGAGCGTCCTCGCGGCGATCGCCGGGACCACCGAGCGCGTCCGGCTCGGGCCGCTGGTGGCATGCACCGCGTTCGCGGCGCCGGGCCTGCTCGCGAGGAAGGCGGCGGCGGTCCAGGAGATCAGCGGTGGACGGCTCGTGCTCGGGATCGGGGCCGGCTGGAACGAGACCGAGTTCCGCGCTTTCGGCGTCCCCTTCGACCACCGCGCCGCGCGCTTCGCCGAGTCGTTCGAGATCATACGGCGCCTGCTCGCCGGCGAGCGGGTGACCTACGAGGGGCGCTTCGAGCGCGTGCGCGACGCGGCGCTGCTCCCGATGCCGGACACGAGGCCTCCCCTGATGATCGGCTCGACGGGCGAGCGCGTCCTGCGCACCGCCTTGCCACACGCCGACGCCTGGAACATCTGGTACGACCTGTACGGGAACACGCCGGAGGGATTCGCCGCAGAAAACGCCCGAATCACCGGCTTCGTTCGGGAAGCCGGCCGACGACCGTCCGACGTCGTGCGCAGCGCGACGGTGTTCGTCACGCTTGGCGGCGGCGGGCGCGATCGACCTCACACCGGGGACGTGCGCCCGCTGACCGGCCCACCCCAGGCGATCGCCAAGGGCCTCGCGGACCTGGCCGAAGCCGGCGCCGAAGAGGTGATCCTCGTGGCGAGCCCGATCTCCGAACGCTCGATACGAGCGCTGGGCGATGTCGTCGCCGCGCTCGGCGGCTGACTGCACCCTGCTCCTGCGCCCGGCCGCCGGCCGCGGCCCGCCCGGGCGAGCGTGACTCCGTCAGGCGACCCGTTGGAGCAGCGTGCCGGTGCCGAGTCCGCCGCCGCAGCACATGGTGACCAGCGCGTGCTCACCGTCGCTGCGCTCGAGCTCGTGGACCGCCTTGGTCACGAGGATGCATCCGGTCCCGCCGAGCGGATGCCCGAGGGCGATGGCGCCGCCGTTCGGGTTCACCTTCTCCATGTCGGCGCCGCACG
>DATAEI010000085.1:0-7495 GCA_036258075.1 Gaiellales bacterium | reverse complement strand
ACCTCGACGGCCATGATGGGCTCCAGGAGCACCGGCTTGGCCCGCTTGGCGGCCTCCTTGAAGGCCATCGATCCGGCCACCTTGAAGGCCATCTCCGATGAGTCGACGTCGTGGTAGCTGCCGTCCACCAGGCGCACCCTGACGTCCACCACCGGGAAGCCGGACAGCACGCCCGACTCCATCGCCTCCTTGATGCCCGCGTCGACCGACGGGATGTACTCCCGCGGGATCGTGCCGCCGACGATCTTGTTCTCGAACTCGTAGCCGGCGCCCTGCTCGTTGGGCTCGAGATCGATCACGGCGTGGCCGTACTGGCCGCGGCCGCCGGTCTGGCGGACGAACTTGCCGTGAATGCCCTGGACGGCGTTTCGCACCGTCTCGCGGTAGGCGACCTGCGGCCGGCCCACGTTGGCGTCGACCTTGAATTCGCGCAGCAGGCGGTCGACGATGATCTCGAGGTGCAGCTCGCCCATGCCGCCGATGATGGTCTGGCCCGTCTCCTCGTTCGTGCGGACACGGAAGGTCGGGTCCTCCTCGGCCAGGCGCTGGAGAGCGGTCGCCAGCTTGTCCTGGTCGGCCTTGGTCTTGGGCTCGACGGCCTGGTCGATCACCGGCTCGGGGAACTCGATCGCCTCGAGCACGACAGGGCTCTCGGGGTCGCACAGCGTGTCGCCCGTCGTCGTCTGCTTCAGCCCGACGGCGGCAGCGATCGCACCGGCGCCGACCTGCTGGAGGTCCTCGCGGTGGTTGGCGTGCATCTCGAGCACGCGGCCGATGCGCTCCTTGCGCCCGGTCGACGCGTTCAGCACGTACGAGCCTGAGTTGAGCTTGCCCGAGTAGACCCGGAAGTACGTGAGCTTGCCGACGTACGGGTCGGTCATCACCTTGAAGGCCAGCGCCGAGAACGGCTCGTCCAGGTCGGCCGTGCGCGTCATCTCCTCGCCGCTCTTGGGATCGATGCCGGTCACGGCCGGCACGTCCATGGGCGACGGCAGGAAGTCGATGACCGCGTCGAGCAGCGGCTGGACGCCCTTGTTCTTGAACGCCGACCCGAGCAGCACCGGCGTGATCGAGATGTCGAGCGTCGCCTTGCGGATGGCGGCGCGCAGCTGCTCCTCGGTGATCGGCTCGTCCTCGAGGAACGCGACCATGATCTCCTCGTCGTGGTCGGCCACGGCCTCGATCAGGTCGTGCCGGTAGGCCTCGGCCTGCTCGCGCAGCTCGGCGGGCACCTCGTCCTCGTCCCACTTGGCGCCGAGCGAGTCGATGTAGCGAACCGCCTTCATGGTGATGAGGTCGACGTGGCCGTCGAAGTTGTCCTCGGCCCCGATCGGGATCTGGAGCGGCACCGGGCGGGCGCCCAGGCGCTCGACCATGGTCTTCACGGCGTTGAAGAAGTCGGCGCCCGTGCGGTCCATCTTGTTGATGAACGCGATCCGGGGCACGTTGTACTTGTCGGCCTGGCGCCAGACCGTCTCGGACTGGGGCTGGACACCCGCGACCGAGTCGAAGAGCGCGACCGCGCCGTCGAGGACGCGCAGGCTGCGCTCCACCTCGACCGTAAAGTCCACGTGCCCGGGCGTGTCGAGAATGTTGATGCGGTGGTCACGCCAGAAGCAGGTGGTCGCGGCCGACGTGATCGTGATGCCGCGCTCCTGCTCCTGGACCATCCAGTCCATCGTGGCTGCGCCTTCGTGGACCTCGCCCATCTTGTGGGTGCGGCCGGTGTAGTAGAGGATGCGCTCCGTGGTCGTGGTCTTGCCCGCGTCGATATGGGCCATGATCCCGATGTTGCGGACCCGGTCGAGCTCCTCCATGCGGGGCACGCGTGTGCCCGTTCGTGTCTCAGTGACTGCCATTCAATCTGCCCTTTACCACCGGTAGTGGGCGAAGGCCCTGTTGGCCTGCGCCATCCGGTACATGTCGTCCTTACGCTTGAACGCGCCGCCCTGCTGGTTGGTCGCGTCCAGGATCTCGCCGGCCAGCTTCTCTTCCATCCGCTTCTCGCGGCGCTGGCGGGAGAACGTGACGAGCCAGCGCACCGCCAGGGTGCGGGCCCGCCGCTGCGGCACCTCGATCGGCACCTGGTAGTTGGCTCCGCCGACGCGGCGCGAGCGCACCTCGAGCACCGGCGTGACCGACTTGATCGCCCGCTCCAGCACCTCGACGGGGCTCTGGCCGGTCTTCTCGCCGACGATGTCGAGCGCCCCGTAGACCAGGTGCTCGGCCGTCGACTTCTTCCCGTCCAGCATCACGCGGTTGATGATCTGAGCGACAAGCGTCGAGTCGTACACGGGGTCGCGCACGAGGGTGCGCGGCGCGATCTCAGCCCTGCGAGGCATGCGGTCCTCTAACCCCCGGCCTTCTTGGCGCCGTACTTGGAGCGGGCCTGGCGGCGGTCGTTCACGCCGGACGTGTCGAGCGCTGCGCGGATCACCTTGTAGCGCACGCCCGGAAGATCCTTGACGCGGCCGCCGCGGATGAGGACGACCGAGTGCTCCTGGAGGTTGTGCCCGACGCCCGGGATGTACGCCGTGACCTCCATGTTGTTGGTCAGGCGCACGCGGCAGACCTTGCGCAGAGCCGAGTTCGGCTTCTTGGGCGTGGTCGTGTAGACGCGCGTGCACACGCCCCGCTTCTGCGGGGCGCCACGCAGGTGCGGCGTCTTGGTCTTGGCGACCGCTTTCTGGCGAGGCTTTCGGATGAGTTGCTGAATCGTTGGCATACGCTGTCTGTGCCCCCGCTGTGCGAGAGCAGGTAGGAGAGGCCGCGGGACTGCGGCCGCGACGGCGAACACTAGCACAGGGACAGCGCCCCTCCGCCGTTCCCGGGAAGGCCGCTCGATGGCGCGCGGCGGCTCCCAGAGCGGGCCGCGGGCGCTACGGCTTGGAGGGCTGCGCCCGCTTCGAGGGCTGCGACGGGTGACTCGGCTTGGCCGGCTTCGACGGATGCGTCGGGTGCGACGGCCGCGACGGATGGGTCGGCTTCGCGGGGTGCGCCGGGTGACCCGGGTGATCAGGGCGGGACGGATGAACCGGATGTGCGGGCTTCGACGGATGCGAGCGCTTGGACGGATTCCCGGGCTTGGCGGGATGGGAGCCCGCACCGCTGTGCTTGCCGCCCGCGTGCGTCCTGCCGTGCGATCCGCTCGGCGATCCGGTCGCGCCGCTCGAGCTATGCCCGCCCGCGCCGCCGGGCCAGGGGATCGAGACACCGGGAGCGACCGTGTGGACGGCCCCGATCGCGGCTGCTGCTGCGGCCGCGACGAGCGTCGCCTTGGCGACGCCGGCGGCGAGCGGGATCGCCCCGATGCCCGCGGCCGTGCCCGCCGAGCCCGCGCCGAAGCCGGGCACCGTCGCCGCGAGGGCCTTGGGGACGCCGGCCCGCATCTCCGCGGCGGCGATCCCGACCCCGGCTCCGGCGCCGAGCGCCGCCATCCTGCGAGTCGAGCGGCCCCGCAGAGCGGCGGCCCTGTCCCCGCGGAGCGCCCGGCGCACCTCGCCGGCCGTCATGCCGAGGACGATCGCGATCTCGGCGGGTCTGAGGCCGCACCACTGGGCGAGGACGAGCGCGTCCTCACCCGGCGGGTCGAGCTCGGCGGGCGTCGAGGCGACCCCGCCGTCCGCAAGCGGGAGGTGGCGCCCGGCCCCACCGCGGCGGTCACGGGGAAGGATCGGCCCGCGCCCGTGCACGCGCATGAGCAGCCACACGCGGACTGCGCGGATCGATCCGCCGGCGGCGACCATGTCGTGCGCATCCATGAATGCGGCGACGCTGAGCCGCTCCGCCTCGTCACGAGCGCCCGTCAGGTGGAAGGAGTATGCGAACACGGCTTCGCCGTGCCGTTCGTACGCACGGCCGAGCCATGCGGCTGTCCTGGCGGGCCCCACCCTCCCACTGTCGTCCGGTTCGGGGAGGGGCGCATCGCCCGACCGGGGGGGCCGGCGGTGCCTCGCAGTGGGGTGCCCCGGGTGAGGCGGCGGTGCAACGGAACTCCGCGATTGTCGTCACACGCGAACGACAAGTGGGCGGCCCCCACGCAGCACAAAGGGCCGGGGCCACGCTGGACGCGACCCCGGCCCTTCAGGACTGCGGTGCTACTCCTCCTCGGGAACCGGCGGGATAAACGGCTCCTCGGCCCCGGGCTTCGGGGTGAGGTCGATCAGCCCGGCGCCGTCCGTGGCGCCGTCGCCGTCGCCGACGAGGGCATCGGTGTAGACGGGTGTCGTGAACTCCTCGACGAGGAAGCGCGGCGCGTCTTCCGCCGGCTCGATCGAGACCGAGCGGTACTCCTTGAGGCCCGTCGACGCCGGGATCAGCTTCCCGATGATGACGTTCTCCTTGAGCCCGACCAGGTGGTCGATCTTGCCCTCGATGGCCGCGTCGGTCAGCACCTTGGTCGTCTCCTGGAACGAGGCCGCAGAGAGGAAGCTCTGCGTCGCCAGGCTGGCCTTGGTGATGCCGAGGATGAGCTGCGTATGGGTCGGCCGCTCCTTCTTGGCCTTCTTCAGCTCGCGCATCGTCCGCTCGAGCTCGGGGCGGTCGACGAGCTCACCCGGCAGGTAGTCCGAGTCGCCCGAGTTGTCGATCCGCACCTTCTTGAGCATCTGGCGCACGATCAGCTCGATGTGCTTGTCGTGGATCTCGACGCCCTGGCTCTTGTACACGTCCTGCACCTCACCCACGAGGTACCGCGCAGTCTCCGTGTCGTCGCGCAGGTCGAGGAGCTCGGTCGGAGCGAGCGGCCCCTCGTTGATCGGCGTGCCAGCCTCGATCGACTCGCCCTCGGCGACGCGCATCCGCGTGCGCCGCGGGAACGAGTACTCCTCGGCGTCCTCCTCGCCGGAGGGCGTGACCGAGACGATCCAGCCCCGCTCGCCCTCGGTGATCTTGACCCGCCCGCCGATCTCGGCCAGCGTCGCGGCCGCCTTCGGCTTTCGGGCCTCGAAGAGCTCGACGACGCGCGGCAGGCCGTGCGTGATGTCGAGCCCGGCGACGCCGCCGGTGTGGAACGTCCGCATCGTGAGCTGGGTGCCCGGCTCGCCGATCGACTGAGCGGCGACGGTGCCGACGGCATCGCCCAGCTCGCTCATCTGACCCGTCGCCATCGACCAGCCGTAGCACTTGCGGCACACGCCGATCTCGGCCTTGCACTTGAGCACCGTGCGCACCGGCACGATGGCGGGCTTCTCGCCGGCGGCGTCCGCGACCTTGCGGAGCAGCGCGCCGTTGATCTCCTCGCCTGCCGAGAGCTGGAGCCGGCTGATCTTGTGGTCGATCGCGACCACTCGGCCGATCAGGCCCGACCGGTTCGGCTGGCCGTCCGGCGTCCGCACCGGGACCTCGATGTGCTCCTTCGTCTTGCAGTCGTCCTCGCGGATGATCACGTCCTGCGAGACGTCGACCAGGCGCCGCGTGAGGTAGCCGGAGTCCGCCGTGCGGAGCGCCGTGTCGGCGAGGCCCTTGCGGGCGCCGTGCGTGGAGATGAAGTACTCCAGCACCGACAGGCCCTCCATGAAGTTGGACTTGATCGGCCGCTCGATGATCTCGCCCTTCGGATTGGCCATGAGGCCGCGCATGCCGGCCAGCTGGCGGATCTGCTTGAACGATCCGCGGGCGCCGGAGTTGGCCATCATGTAGACCGGGTTCAGCTCGTCGAGGTTGCGGTTCATCGCCTCGCCGACGTCGTCGGTCGCCTTGTTCCAGAGCGATACCACCTGCTCGTGGCGCTCATCCTCGGTGATGAGGCCGCGGTCGTACGAGCGCTGGGCACGCCCGACCTCGTCCTCGTAGCGGGTGAGGATCTCCTCCTTGTCGGGCGGGATCTGGATGTCGTTCTTCGAGATCGTGACGCCCGCCCGGGTCGCGTACACGAACCCGAGCTCCTTGATGGTGTCGAGCACCTCGGCGATCGCCGTCGCGCCGTAGCGGTCGACGAGCTCCGAGATGAAGTCGGTCATCTCGCGCTTCGTGAACGTCCGGTTCTGGTAGGCGTAGTCGGCCAGCTTGAACTTCTCGCCGACGGCCTTCTGGAGCGCCCGCGAGACCTCGTCGTTGAAGATCGAGCGGCCCACGGTGGTGACGATCCAGTCGCCCCGCTCGCGCAGGGTGATCGCATCCTGGAGCCGCACCTGCTTCTGGTCGTAGGCCGTCTCGACCTCGTCCACCGATCCGTAGTACGGCAGCTTGCGCTTCCGCGCATCCGCAACCGTGACCGTGGTCAGGTCCTCGGCCGAGTAGGTCAGGTAGTACGTCCCGAGCACCATGTCCTGGGTCGGGGTCGCGAGCGGCTTGCCGTGCGCCGGCGAGAGGATGTTGTTCGAGGACAGCATGAGGATGCGGGCCTCGGCCTGAGCCTCCGCCGACAGCGGAAGGTGGACCGCCATCTGGTCGCCGTCGAAGTCGGCGTTGAACGCGTGGCACACCAGCGGGTGCACCTGGATCGCCTTGCCCTCGACCAGCACCGGCTCGAACGCCTGGATGCCCAGGCGGTGGAGCGTCGGCGCCCGGTTCAGCAGCACCGGGTGCTCGGCGATGACCTCCTCGAGCACGTCCCAGACCTCGGGCACCATCGTGTCGACCATCTTCTTGGCCGCCTTGATGTTCTGGACGAGCTTGCGCTCGACGAGCCGGCTCATGATGAACGGCTTGAAGAGCTCGAGCGCCATCAGCTTGGGCAGCCCGCACTGGTGGAGCTTGAGGGACGGGCCGGCCACGATCACCGAGCGCCCCGAGTAGTCGACGCGCTTGCCGAGCAGGTTCTGGCGGAACCGGCCCTGCTTGCCCTTCAGCATGTCCGAGAGCGACTTCAGCGGGCGGTTGCCCGGGCCCGTCACCGCGCGGCCGCGGCGCCCGTTGTCGAACAGGGCGTCGACGGCCTCCTGGAGCATGCGCTTCTCGTTGTTCACGATGATCTCAGGCGCGCCGAGATCGAGCAGCCGCTTCAGGCGGTTGTTGCGGTTGATCACGCGCCTGTAGAGGTCGTTCAGGTCGGACGTCGCGAAGCGGCCGCCGTCCAGCTGCACCATCGGCCGGAGCTCCGGCGGGATCACCGGCACGGTCTCGAGGATCATCCAGTCGGGGCGGTTCTCCGACTTGATGAACGCGTTCACGACCTTCAGCCGCTTGATCGCCCGGGCCTCCTTCTGGCCCTTGGACGTGCGGATCGTCTCGCGCAGGGTCGCGGCCTCGGCCTCGAGATCCTTCGAGCGCAGGAGCTCGCGGATGGCCTCGGCCCCCATGCCGCCGGTGAAGTACTCGCCGAAGCCCCAGGAGGAGCCGAAGCGGTCCTTGAGCTCGCGGAAGAGCGCCTCGTCGGAGACGACCTCCTGCACCTCGAGCTCCTTGAACTTGACCCAGCAGCGGTCGAGCCGGTCCTCCGCCTCGCGGGCGTGGTCGTCGACGTCGCGGCGGCGGGCCTGGATGTCGTTGTAGGTGTCGCGCACCTTGAGCGCCCAGGCCTCTACGGCCTTCAGGTCGTCCTTCGACGCCTCGG
>DATAEI010000084.1:0-11999 GCA_036258075.1 Gaiellales bacterium | reverse complement strand
CCGCGGCGGAGCGCTGAGCGCGCCGGGCATGCGCACGCTGGTCGCGGTGCTGCTCGCCGTCGGCGTCGTGTTCGGCGCCGTCGAGGTCGGGATCGCCACGGGCCAGGGTGGTGCGGCCGGGCCGCTCCTCGGCCTGTGGGGCGCCGGCTCGCTCGTCGGCGGCGCCGCCGCGACCCGCTTCGGCGGCGGGGCCCGCACGACGTCGGGGCTCGCCGGCGTCCTGGCGGCGCTGGCGCTCGGGCATCTGGCGCTGGCGCTCGTTTCGGGCAGCACCGTGGGGCTCGGGCTCGTCCTTCTGGCCGCGGGCGCGGCCATCGCGCCGACGTACGCGACTGTCTATGCGATGGTCGACGACGTCGCCCCGGCCGGCACCCTCACCGAGGCGTCGGCCTGGCTCGGCACCGCCGTTGCGGTCGGCGCCGCGCTCGGTTCGGCGGCCGGTGGGGCGGGCATCGGCCATGCCGGGCCCGTGGCGGCGTTCGGCCTCGCCGGGCTTGCAGGCGGGCTCGCGGTGGCCGTCGCGATCGCGCGGGGAGATACGCTCGTCGCGTGCTCAGCGCAGACGCCGCCGCCGAGGTCGCCCACGCCTTCCGTCTCGGCGCCGGCGCTCGGCTGACGGGGACGGTCGAGCGGGGCGAGCAGGGCCAGATCTGGCAGCTCGAGACCGGACGCGGCTTGTGGGCAGTGAAGCTGGCATTCGGCGAGCCCGAGGCGACCGACGGTGAGGACGCCGCCTTTCAGGAGGCCGCTGTCGCCGGCGGGATTCCCGCACCCACCGTCGTGCGGACGGCGGAAGGCGAGGTATTCGCCGAGGTCGCCGGCGCCCAGGTGCGCGTCTACGACTGGATCGACATCCACCCGCCGGACCGGGCGCTCGACCCCGGCAGGGTCGGCCGGTTGGTCGCGGCGCTCCACCTGGTCGGGTTCGGGGGGAGCCGGCCGGAGGATCCCTGGTACACGGAGCCCGTCGGGGCGGACGGCTGGGACAGCCTGATCGGCGAGCTTCGCGACGCAGGGGCGCCGTTCGCGGCCGACATGGCGGCGCGTCGTGACGACCTCGTCGAGCTGGAGACGCTGCTGGAGCCGGCCCGCGAGCTCCGCACCTGCCACCGCGACCTGTGGGCCGACAACCTCCGCGGAACGGCGTCGGGCGGGCTGTGCGTGATCGACTGGGAGAACTGCGGCCTGGCCGATCCCGGTCACGAGCTGGCGTGCGTGCTCTTCGAGTTCTGGCTCGGCGACCCCGGCCGGGCCGGCGAGCTTCACCGGGAGTACGTCCGCGCAGGCGGTCCCGGCCGGGTCGACAGCCGCGGCAGCTTCTCGATGGCGGTGGCGCAGATCGGGCACATCGGCGAGGTCTCCTGCCGGGCATGGCTCGATCCGGCACGGCCGCAGGACGAGCGCGACCGCCAGATCGGCCGCGTCGCCGAGTTCACCGGCGAGCCGCTCACCCCGGGGATCGTGGACGCGATCCTCGCCGCCGTCACCTCGTGATCGGCGGACGTCAGTGCAGGGTCTGCACCGGCACCTCGAAGAACTCAACCGAGGTGCGCCGCTCGGTGCCGCCGGGGCTCATCGCGTTCAGCGCCTCGTCGCCGCGGCGCATCGCGTCCTCGCTCTCGAAGAGCGTGATCCCGATGCCCTTCCCGCTCGACCGGTCGATCAGCATCAGCATCTTGGCGCCTTCGAGCCCGGCCGGCGTGTCGCCTGCCACCTCGTTCCTGACCATCTCGATGGCCTGATCGACGCTGGCCGGATCGCTCTCGAACGTCGCTACGCGTGCGTACACGGTCGTCGCTCCTTCGTTCGTGGACAGGTGTGTCGAAGGTACCGCACCCGGCGAGCGGGCAAACGGTGATCGTCAGCGCCAGATCTGGTCGAGCGGTCGTACATCGGCGGCGTGGCCGAGGTACGGCCCGACGCCGAACCCGTCCTGGAGCGTCCGCAGCACGCCGTAGGAGTAGGTCTTGCGGCTGTAGTCGCCGGGCCTGACGCCGGGGCCGATGAGGAAGCAGACGGTGTGGCCGCCCTGGGCGAGCGGATCCTTGAGCTGCATGCCGCCCTGGCGCTGGTCCTCGTCGAAGAGGACGATGATGACGTCGTTTGCTCCCCAGGCGGGCGAGGCCTCGATCAGCGGGACCTCCCGCCGGAGGAACTCGTCGAACTGCGTGTAGCGGTTGTGGATCGGCGCGCATCCGCCGAGCGCGTCCTCGCACCCGTTCGGGATGAGGAAGTTGAAGCGGGGCACCGTTCCGGCGGCCAGGTCGGCGTTGAAGTCGGCCATCAGCGGGCCTGCCTGCACGTCGCGCTCGAGGCACTCCTGCGAGGGCGTCGTCGCCGAGAAGACGCCGCCCGGGCCCTCGATGTCGTCGAAGTTGATGGGCGGGTTCCCGGTCGTGTAGAAGCCGACCAGGGGACAGTTGCCGTGCGGGACGCAGTCCGCCGCCGCGAGGGTCTCGGTCGTGTCGTTCGGGACCAGGTTTCCGCACCGGGCGCCCTCGTCCTCGAGCCAGGTCTTCCACCCGATGCCGGCGAGGTCGAGCTGGTGGTAGAGGTTGTCGACGTCCTGGTGGCAGGCGATGCCGCCGTCCTGCTGCTGGCAGTGGTTGAACTGCCCGCTCATGAGCGCCACGTAGTTGGCCTGCGACCAGTGGGTCGCGGCGAAGTAGCGCGACATCCACGCCGACTGCGGCCGCAGCGTGAGCATCGTGTACGGCGAGTTCGTCGCGGTGACATGGCTGTAGTCGGTGTTCTCGCCGATGATGACGAAGACGTGCCCGAGCGCGGGGACGCCCTCCGCCCCCGCGGAGGCGGATGCGGCCGACGCCGCGGTGCCCGGGAAGATCGCCAGGGCCAGTGCCAGTGCAACGAGTAGACGCCTCATGTCACCCCTCCTCGGTTGACAGGTTACCGCGGCACCCGGGGCCGATGTTACGGCTTCTTCCGGCCCCGTGGGGGCACGCGTCTACGATCCGAGCCGTGGTGACCCGGGAGGCAGCATGCAGTTGCGGGCAGCTCACGCTCGAGGCGGACGGCGATCCGGTCCGGATCTCGATCTGCCACTGCCTCGCCTGCCAGCGCCGCACCGGCAGCGCGTTCGGCGCCCAGGCGCGCTTTCCGGCCGAGCGCGTGCGCGTGACCGGCCGCCACGCCGAGTACGTCCGGGTGGCCGACGACATCGGCGAGGAGCGGCGGTTCCGGTTCTGCCCGGAGTGCGGCAGCACGGTGTTCTACACCTCGGACGGCGACGCCGATCTGATCGCCGTCGCGCTCGGCGCCTTCGCCGACCCGGGCTTTCCCCAGCCGACGGTGTCGGTGTACGAGTCGCGCCGGCACCGCTGGCTCGAGCTGCCCGGCACCATCGAGCGCGACGGCGTGTGGGAGGAGCTTCAGCCGCTCTACGAGGCGGGCGAGTACGAGCAGGTCGCCGACCGCGGCCGCGAGCTTGTCTCGGAGCATCCGACGTACGCCCACCTGGCGTACAACGTCGCCTGCTGCGAGAGCCTCGCCGGACGGACGCAGGACGCGATTGAGCATCTGCGGCTGGCGCTGGCAAAGGCGGCTGACCTGCGCCGGCTCGCGGCCGAGGACTCCGACCTCGACCCGCTCCGGGGCGAGCCGGCGTTTCGGGAGCTGATGGGGTAGCGGTGGCGCGGGAGGCGGCGTGCAGCTGCGGTCAGCTCCGGCTGGCCGTCGACGGGGAGCCGTTCGCGGTCGGCATCTGCCACTGCCTGGCCTGTCAGCGCCGCACGGGAAGCGCCTTCGGCATGCAGGCCGGATTCGACGCGGGCCAGATCGAGGTGACGGGCCGGTCGACGGAGTACGCGCGCACATCGGACGAGGCCGACCGCAAGGTGCACGTCTTCCACTTCTGCCCCGAGTGCGGCAGCACCGTCTTCTACACCGAGCCGGACGAGCCCGGTCTGCTCGTGGTCATGACCGGCGCGTTCGCCGACCCGTCGTTCCCGGCGCCGACGGAGTCGGGATACGGGAACCGGCGGCATTCGTGGGTCGGGCTGCCGGAGGGCATCCAGGAGCTCGGCGGCTGACGAGCGTCCACGAGCGAGTCGGCGGCGACGCCTACTTCGTCGCGCTCGTCGAGCGGTTCTACGCGCGCGTCGAGGACGATCCGGTGCTCCGGCCGGTCTACCCCGCGAACCTGGAGCCGGGCAAGGCCAACCTCGCCGCGTTCCTCGCCCAGTACTGGGGCGGCCCGCCGAGCTACAGCGCCCGCCGCGGCCATCCGCGCCTGCGGATGCGCCACTTCCCGTTCGCGATCGGGACGGCCGAGCGGGACGCCTGGGTGCGGCACATGGTGGACGTTGTCCGGGAGAGCACGGCCGGGCCGGATGACGCCGTGGCGCTCGTCGCCTACTTCGAGCAGGCGGCGACCATGCTCGTGAACCAGGACGGCTGACGACCGATCCTCAGCCCGCCGCGGCGGCGATCGCCTCGAGCCGGTCGGCCACCTCGGCGACCGGGGCGCGCGTGTCGATCTCGGCCGTCGCACCCTTCCGCAGGAGCGGCTCGACCTCGTGCAGGTCGGCGCGGATGCGTGCCAGGTCGGCGCCGGTCTTGCCGAAGTCGTTGGTCGTCCGCGAGGCGACGCGCTCGAGGAGCTCGGGCTCGGGGACGCTCAGGAGGACGACCGCGGCGAACCGGGGGGAGAACCGGCCCTGGTTGGCCACGCAGCCCGACACGAACAGCACGCCGGCGCGGGCCTCGGAGAGAAGCGCCTCGATCCGGTCCTCCCGCCACAGCCGCTCGATGCCGTCGCCGGGCGTGCGCACATCCTCGCTCCAGCCGTCGTCGTCGGTGTCGACCACGCGATGGCCGCGGCGGGCGAGCTCTGCAAGGGTCGTGGACTTCCCGGAGCCCGACATGCCCGTGACGAGGACGGCGATCATCTGGCGGACGGAAACGCGAGCCGGGAGAGGTCGCGCGCGAGGGAGGTGCATTCGGCGAAGCTCTCGAGCAGGCTCGCGTCGCGGAGCTCGCCGTAGCGGGCGATCGCCTCGGCCTCGGTGACCCGGCCGCCAAGCCACTGGCCGATCGTGTCTGCCGCGTGGGCGGCGGACACGCCCGCGTGATCCATCCCCTCGCCGCTCCATGGATCCTGGTGGACGCCGGCGTCGCCCACGAGCGCCCAGCCCGGCCCCGCGTGCTGCCGGACCCAGCTCGGCTCGGGCCCGCCGCCGGCGACAGTGCCCACTGCGGCGGCCGCGCCGAGCCGCGCGGCGAGCCCGGGGTGGGCGCCGAGGCGGCGGTCGAGCTCGTGACCCGGCGCCGACCGGAAGGCCGGGAACGCCGCCGCCGGCGCGCTCACCGCGACGCAGGCCACGCCGCCGTCCGAGGGGAAGACGTAGGCGATCTCGTCGCCGTTCAGCGAGAACTCGGCCGCGTCGGGCTCCTCGCCGCCGGGCCCGCACCACCCCTCGACGTAGCGGTAGTAGAGCGTCCGCAGCGGCTCCACCTGGCGCTCAGAGGGCGCGCCGACCTCGCCGGCGACCCGCGAGCGGCGCCCGTCGGCGCCGATGACCACACGGGCCGACACGTCGATCGCCCGCCCGCCGATCTCGAGCCGGACGCCGGTGACCCGCGCCCCGTCGAAGAGGAGCGCCCGAGCCGACGCCGGCTGCGCCACGTCCACCGTCGGGCATCGCGCCGCCCGCTCGAGCAGCAGGTTGTCGAGCGGCGCCCGCCTGACCGAAAGGCCGAATCCCGCGTCTCCGGGCAGTTGGGGCGGGCCCTCGTCGGGGCCGGGCGAACCGAACCCGAAGCTCCACTCGCGCCGGAGCGGCGGACAGCCGAGGGCGAGCACGTCGTCCAGAATCGTCAGCCGGTCGAGGATGGCGACCAGGCCGGCGCCGCGGAAGAAGTGGGTCGAGATCGTCGTCCTCGGGAAGCGGACCCGCTCGACGAGCAGGACGCGGGCACCGACGTCGCCGAGGAGCGCCGCCACGGTGGAGCCGGCGATGCGCGCCCCGATCACGACGGCGTCGTAGGAGCCGCGGGGCCGCCGGCTCACCACGCGAGTGTCCCATGCCGGCTCTGGACCGGCGGCCCGGCCGCGCCGGCGGCGCCGTCCACACCTTCTTCGTCGACGACCTCGACTCGACGAGCGCCGCGATCGCGGCATCGTTTATCCCTCAAGCCGGTGCGGCGTATTGTGAACCGTTCCCCGAGTTGAAGAGAGGTCTCTCGTGCCGATCCTCGCTGTGCATAGGACACCCAGCCTTACGAAAGAGCGATACGAGGAGGTCGTCCGCCGACTCGGCGCCGGCAAGGTGCCGCTGGAGTCGCTGTCCGATCTGCCCCTCGACGGATTGCTGTTTCATGCCGCCGGGGATACCGAGCAGGGCTTCTGCGTCATGGACGTGTTCGAGTCCGAGGCCGCCGTTCAGCGCTTTCGCGATGCGGTGACCCCCATCGCCATGGAGGTGGGGATCGAAGAGCCGCCGGAGTTCTTTCCGGCGCACACCGTTGTCATGGGCTAATCCACCCGCCTGGGTCGCGCCGACCGATCCACTCACCGCGCCCGCGCAGCCACACTCACATTCTGTGACCCAGCCAGAGAAGGCAACCCGTCGAGACGGATGCGCGTACCTCGCCCGATGATCTCGATCCGGTAACCGTCCAGGAAGAGTACGTCGGCGCGCCAACGCCGTTCGGGCGATAGCCCCGCTGCTGAGTGGGTCACGCCTCGCGGATCTTCCAGAAGCTGTCCTTGCGAACGATCTTCCCGTCATCGCCGAATGTCCAGACGTCACAGCCGCGGACGTCAATCCGAGCCCCGTCGACGGTCGTCCCGCTGATCCTCCACTCGGAGACGCCCCGATTCCCGCACGCGAAGTGGTCGTCCTCGCCGTACCGGACGTCCGGAATCCCTTCGAACCGCGCCGCGAGGCCACGACGGACCTCGGCTTTCCCTTCGAAGCGGCATCCCCAGCGTTCCGGTCCCCGCGGGGCGTCGAAGACGCAGTCATCCGCGAAGTGCTCCATGATGGCGTCGAGGTCGTGGTTGTTGAAGCCGTCCAGTACCTCGCGCAGCGTTTCCGTGGTCACCGGCGTGGACATGGCACCCTCCCGCGCGCGTCAGCCGCGCCCGATGATCTCGATCCGGTAACCGTCCGGGTCGCGCACGAAGCAGAGGCGGGAGCCGCCCTCGCTCACCGTGTAGGGCGGCCGCTCCGGCTCGATGCCCTGGCCCTTCAGCGCTTCGAGCGTGCCGTCGAGATCCTCGACGCCGATCGCGATATGGCCGTAGCCGGTGCCCATCTCGTAGGAGCGGCCGTCGTGGTTGTAGGTCAGCTCGAGGACGTTGTCGGCGCCCGGCAGGCTGAAGAAGTAGTTGGTGGCCTCCTTCTCGCCGTTTCGGACGATGTCCATCTCGCGGGCGAACGTGAACCCCAGCGCCTCGTAGAACGCGCGGCTCTTCGGCGGGTCCGTGACCCGCACCATGGTGTGGAGAAACTGTGTCATGGCGGCCATTCTAGGCCGGGCCGTGCGTCCGCCCGCGGCTTACCAGTCGGCCAGGATGTTGTCGCCGGCAGCGCCGGCCTCGACGGCGGTCGTGAAGGCCGAGAGCTCCTCCGGCGCGATCGTGAAGACGTGCTCCGGGCCGGGGAAGGTGCGGCCGCGCACCTCGTCGGCATACGCCTTCACCCCGTCGCGCATCGCGTCGCCGACGTGGGCGAAGCGCTTCACGAACTTGGGCTGGAACGAGTCGGCGCCGTGCATGTCGAGCATGTCGTGCAGCACGAGCACCTGCCCGTCGCAGCCCGCGCCCGAGCCGATACCGATCGTCGGGACCGTGAGGCGCCTCGAGATTGCCGTGGCGACGGCCTCGGGTACGCACTCGAGGACGATGCCGAAGCAGCCGGCCGCCTCGAGCGCGATCGCGTCGTCGTAGAGCCGCTTGGCGTGGTGCCACTCGCGGCCCTGGGCCTTGTGGCCACCGAGCTTGGTCGCCGTCTGCGGCGTCAGCCCGATGTGGCCCATCACCGGGATGCCCGCCGCGACGATGGCCGCGGCCCGGGCGATCGAGGTGCCCGACCCCTCGAGCTTCACGACGTCGGCGCCGGCGTCCTTGACGAACCGGCCGGCGTTCCGCACGGCGTCCTCGTCGGACACCTGGTAGGACATGAACGGCAGGTCGCCGATCACCATCGCGTGCTCGCAGCCGCGGCTCACGGCCCGGGTCAGGATCACCAGCTCGTCCATCGTCGCGCGCACGGTCGAGATCGGGTCGTGCCCGAGCACCGTGTTGGCAGCCGAGTCGCCGACCAGGACGAGATCGACCCCGGCCGAGTCCACGATGCGGGCGGTGGGCAGGTCGTAGGCCGTGACCATCACGATCGGCGTGCCGGCGAGCTTCAGCTCGCGCAGGTGGGGCAGCGTGACCTTCATGAACCCTCGATCCGGATGTTATCTATGAGCCTGGTCGACCCGAACCGGGCCGCCCCGATCACGAGCGCTCCCGGCCGTGGCTCGACCTCCGCGAACGTGTCCGCGTCCACCACCGCCAGGTAGTCCAGATCGCCCTCGACGAGGCCGGGATCGCGGGCCACGAGGGCACGGTGAAGCGACGGCGCCCGGCGTCGCTCCTCGGGCGACAGATAGGCGTTTCGCGACGAGAGCGCCAGCCCGTCGTCCTCGCGCACGGTCTCGACGGCCCGGATCTCGACGCCGAGCGCGAGGTCGGCCGTCACGCGCCGGATCACGGCGAGCTGCTGCGCATCCTTCTGCCCGAAGTAGGCGGCGGCGGGGCGGACCAGGTTGAAGAGCTTGACGACGACCGTGGCGACGCCGTCGAAGTGGCCGGGCCGGTGGGCGCCCTCGAACATCGCCCCCAGGTCGCCGACGGACACGGTCGTCGCGAAGCCCTCCGGGTACATCTCCGCGACCGACGGCGCAAAGACGCGGGCGACTCCCTCCTCGGCGGCGATGGCCCGGTCGCGCTCCTCGTCGCGGGGGTAGCGGTCGAAGTCCTCGTCCGGCCCGAACTGGGCCGGGTTCACGAAAAGGCTCATGACGACCTCGTCGCACTCGGCTCGCGCCCGGCGCAGGAGCGCGCGGTGGCCGGCATGGAGCGCGCCCATCGTGGGAACGAGGCCGAGGGTCACAGGAGGTCGCGCACAGCCGCGGCCGCGCGCGGGTCGACGAGCGGGAGGGTGGCGCGCCCGAGCGATCGGTAGAGCGGCGCGAGCCCAGGGCCGATTGCGTCGAGGTGCGCGGCCACGGTCTCGGCATCTCCGCGGGCGATCGGTCCGGTGGGCGCCGCGCCGGCGACGTCGACCGTCCGGTGCTGGAGCGGTGCGAGCACGCGCAGCGCCAGCTCGCGGTCGAGGCCCGTCCGCTCGAGCAGACCGACCGCCGTCGCGGTGATCGTGACCAGGTAGTTCGACGCGAAGACCATCGCAGCGTGATAGAGCACCTTCATCTCGTCGGCGAGCGGGAAGGGCTCGAGGCCGAGCTCGCGCGCGAGACCCGCGCCGACCTCCCAGTCGCCTGTGATCGCGGCGTGGGCGCCCTCGAGCTGGTCGGCTCCGCGCTCGGGCCAGACCGTCTGCACCGGATGGACGCACGCCCTCGGGCCGGGCGCGGCGTCGAGGGCGTGCACGCTCGTCGCGCCGGAGAAGTGGACGACGGCGACGTCCGCGCCGAGCCGTGGAGCGAGCGCGCCGCACACCTCGGCGATGGCCGCGTCGGGCGTCGCGATGCAGACGAGGCGCACGCCCCCGAGCGGCACCTCCTCGCCGCGGCCGTACGCGGTCGCCCCCAGGCGCGCGGCGACGACGCTGCCCACCCGACCCGCGCCGATGACCACGGTGCCGTCTCGCATCCGACTCGGCGAAAGCGTACGCCCCTGCCGCAACAACGGGGTCAGACCCCAATGTTGCGTGGCGCTAGACTGGCCGCATGCCGATCTACGAGTACCTGTGCGCCGACTGCTCCGACACCTTCGAGGAGCTGGTCTCGGCGTCGAGCACCGCCGACGTCCACTGCCCGCAGTGCGGCGGCGCCACCGTCACCAAGCTCCTGTCGTCGTTCGCCGCTCCGCGCCCGGTGGGCGCGACGGTCGGCGGCGGTGGCGGCGGCTGCTGCGGCGGAAGCTGCGGCTGCGGGCACTGACCCGCCGTCCGGGCGGCTTGCCAGAATGCGATCCGTGAGCGACGCACCAGCACGGGCGGCTGAGCTCGAGCGACTGGCCGACGAGTGGCGGGGCTGCACCAAGTGCGCGCTCGCATCCGCTCGCACCCAGGTGGTCGTCGGCACCGGCGACCCCGACGCCGACCTGATGTTCGTGGGCGAGGCGCCCGGCTTCCACGAGGACAAGCAGGGCGCGCCGTTCGTCGGACAGGCCGGCAAGGTGCTCGAGCGGCTGCTCGGGACGATCGGCCTCACGCGCGGCAACGTCTACATCGCCAACGTGCTCAAGTGCCGGCCGCCGGGCAACCGCGACCCGCTCCCGGACGAGATCGAGGCGTGCGAAGGCCACCTCTTCGCCCAGGTCGAGCTGATCCGGCCGAAGGTGATCTGCACGCTCGGGAACTTCGCGACGAAGCTCCTGTCCGGCCAGCCGAACGGCATCACCCGCGTCCACGGCCGGCCCCAGCCGCGCCGGATCGGCGGGGTCGACCTCGTCCTCTATCCGATCTTCCACCCCGCGGCGGCCCTCTACACGCCGGCGATGATGACGACGCTCGAGACCGACTTCGCGCGCCTGCCGGAGCTGCTCTCCGGCCCGATCGAGGCGCCCCCGGCGCCGGCCCGGGTGCCGGTGTCGGTCGGCGCGCCGCCCGAGCTTGCCGCCCCGCCTGTCGCCGAGCCCGAGCCTGAGTACGCCCAGCTGGGTCTCTTCTGACCTCGCCGCCACCGAGCGGATCGCGGCGGCGGTCGCCGTGCAGCTCGCGCCGCCGGACGTGGTCAACGTGGTGGGGGAGCTGGGCGCCGGGAAGACGGCGTTCGTGCGGGCCGCCTGCGCCGCGCTGGGCGTGACCGACCCGGTCACGAGCCCCACCTTCACGGTCGGCAACCGCTACCGCGGCGGGCCCTTCCCGGTCTCGCATCTCGACCTCTACCGCTCCGCCGGTGTCTCGCCCGAGGAGTGGGCCGACCTCGAGCCGTACTTCGACGACGCGGTCTGCTTCGTCGAGTGGCCCGAGCCCGGCGCGGGCGTCCTGCCCCCGCCGCGCCTGATCGTGGAACTGCGGTTCCAGGAGGGCGATGCTAGGCTGGTCTCGTTGCGAAGCGAACTTCCGGAACTGCTCGCGGCAATTGCTGATTCTCTCGCTTGATACCGCCACCGACATCGCCACCGCGTGCGTCTGGCGGGACGGCGGCGTGCTCGCCGAATCGGCCACCCGGGCGCGCTCCGTCGCAGCCCAGCGGGTGCTCGCCGATGCAGACCGGCTGATGGCCGAGGCCGGCGTCACGCCGGCGGATCTCGACCTCGTCGTCGCGGGCACCGGGCCGGGCACGTTCACGGGCCTTCGCATCGGCCTGGCCGCCGCGCGGGCGCTCGGGTTCGCGCTCGGCATCCCGGTGAAGGGCGTCTCGACGCTGGACGCCCTCCTGGCCGGAGCGGACGTGGAGGTGGCATGCGTCGACGCCCGCCGCGGCGAGGTGTTCGCCGCCGGCGCGGGCATCGAGCCGCAGGCGATCGCCCCGGAGGAGCTTGCCGCGCGGCTGCCCGCCGGAACGCTCTGCACGGGCGACGGGGCGATCCGCTACCGCGACCGCCTGGGCGGGCTGGAGATCCCCGCCGACGACTCGCCCCTGCACGTCCCGTGGGCCCGCCACCACGCCGCCCTCGCGGACACGGCCGGCCCGCCGGAGCCGCTCTATCTCCGCGCGCCTGACGCCGACCGAGCGCTCGCAGCGAGGGCCGCCTCATGATGACGGCCGTCGAGCTGCGCCGCCTGCGCACGTCGGATCTCGACCGCATCGAGGAGCTCGAGCGGGAGAGCTATCCGACGCCGTGGTCGCGGTCGATG
>DATAEI010000083.1:0-4686 GCA_036258075.1 Gaiellales bacterium | reverse complement strand
CCGGCCCGGCCAGGTGGGTGGCGACACGCGCGTTCATCCGCACGAAGAACGCCTCGGCGCCGGAGCCGCGCGCCACCTTCCGCAGGCGCCGCTCGGCCTCGACCGACATCGTCTGCTCCGACAGCACCCGGCCCTCGCCGCCGCACGTCGGGCAGATCCGCGTCAGCGTCTCGCGCACGCCGGCGGTGACGTTCTGGCGCGTCATCTCAACGAGGCCCAGCGGCGAGATCTCGACCAGGTACGTCTTCGTGCGGTCGTGCTCCAGCTCCTCCTGGAGCACCTTCAGCACCTCGGCCCGGTTCTTGGCCACCGCCATGTCGATGAAGTCGATGACGATGATGCCGCCGATGTCGCGCAGCCTGAGTTGGCGCATCACCTCGCGGGCCGCCTCGATGTTGTTCTTGGTGATGGTGTCCTCGAGGCGGCTGGAGCTGCCGACGAAGCGGCCGGTGTTCACGTCGATGACGGTGAAGGCCTCCGCGTAGTCGAAGATCAGATAGCCGCCCGACGGCAGGTCGACCCGCTTGTTCAGCGTGCTCAGGATCGCCTGGTCGACGCCGTGGCGCTCGAAGAGCGGGACGGCGTCGGAGTACAGCTTGATCCGGTCGACGAACTCGGGCTGCGTCACCCGCACCCAGCCGAGGATGCGGCGGTACTGGCGCTCGGAGTCGACCAGCACCTCCTGCACGTTTCGGGCCAGGAGGTCGCGGATGACCTTGAGCGAGAGGTCGGCCTCGGCGTGGACGAGGCTCGGCGCCTTCTTCCCCTCGGCTGACGAGCTCACCTGCGACCAGATGCGGCTCACGAAGCGCAGGTCGCGCTCGAGGTCGTCCTTGGTCGCGCCGGCGGCGGCGGTGCGGACGATGATGCCGCCCTCGTCGAGCTCGAGCGACTTGGCGAGCTTGCGCAGCCGCTCACGCTCGCCGTCCGGCAGCCGGCGGCTCACGCCGGAGCCGGCCTCGCCGTTGGGCGAGAGGACGAGGAAGCGGCCGGCGATGGAGAGCTCCATCGTCACCCGCGGGCCCTTCGTCCCCATCGAGTCCTTCACGACCTGCACCAGGATCTCCTGGCCGGGCTTCAGGAGCTCGTCGATCTTGCGCCGGCGGCGCGTTCGCGACGCGGTCTGCCCCGGCACCACCACGTCGTTCACGTGGAGGAAGCCGTTGCGCGGCAGGCCGAGGTCGACGAATGCCGCCTCCATGCCGCGCAGGACGTTGTCGACCTTCGCCTTGTAGATGTTTCCCACCAGCGACCCCTCGCCGCGGCGCTCGATCAGCGCCTCGACGGTGCGTCCCTCCTCGACGACGGCGACGCGAAGCTCGCTCAGGTCGACGGAGATCAGGATGGTCTTGGTGACGTCGGATATCAGTGTCACGTGGTTGCTCCTACAGGCTCGCGCAGGCGGATCGCCGTGCGGACAAGCCGTTCGATTGTCGGGGTCGCGCCCACGAGGGCGGCGACCGCTTGGGTCAATTCCTCGGGCCGGGCCGTGCCGGAGTCGGTCACGGCCAGCTCCATCTCGAGCGCCCCGGGCTCGTGGACGAGCGACGTGCAGAAGCGGCGTACGTCGATGCGCTTCGCGGCCTTCTTCGGGGCGGTGCGGACGACCTCACAGGCCTCCGCGGCGGCGAAGGCGTCGAGCGCGGCGTCCCAGTCGAGATCGTCTGCGACCTCGACCCGGTAGGCCACGCTCTCGACGCGCGATGCCGCCTGCTTCCCGGCGGCGGGCTCGACCTCGAGCACGGTCATGCCCATCGGGAGGTGGTTCGCGAGCCGCTCCCGCACGTCGAGCGGCTCATGGTCGCCCCGCAGCTCGACGTCGGCGATGTCCGCCAGCGTCTCGATCCCGACCGCCCGCGGCAGCGCGAGCGAGATGACGGGGCGAGGCTTCATGCCCTTGCTCAGGGCGATGTCAAATCCGGCGCGCCGAAGCGCGCCGAGCAGCGTGTCGACGGTTTCCAGGTGCGACAGAAAGCGCGCCCTGCCGCCGACCGCAAAGGTGATCCGGTATGTCAACGATGTGTCTCAATTCTCTTGTGCGGTCCGTACGGGGTCTGACCCCGTACGGTCAGTGCACCAGCTTGTTGCGGACGGGGCCGAAACACGCGCCGCAGTCGGCGCAGCCGTCCCAGCGGCAGTCGCCCGTGGCCACCTCGGCCTGGCTCTGCCACCACTCGTCCAGCAGGAACTCCTTGGAGACGCCCGAGCGCACGTGATCCCACGGCAGCTCGTCCCACTCTCCGTACTCGCGGGTCGCGACCTCGTCGATCGTCGTCCCCGCCGCCGCGAACGCCGCCTCCCAGGCGGCCTCCGCGTACATCTCGGTCCACGCGTCGAACCGGGCTCCGGCCCGCCACGCGTGCTCGATCACGTCGGCCAGATCCTGGCCGCCGCGCGCCAGGGCGCCCTCGAGCATCGACGTGCGGACGTCGTGAAGCGACAGCCGGATCTGGCGCGTGGGCATCGCCCGGCGCATGTAGCCCTGCTTGGCGACGAGCTGCTCGCGGCTCGACATCCCCTCCCACTGGAAGGGCGTGTGCGGCTTCGGCACGAAGTTCGACGCGCTCACGTGCACCGAGAAGCGGCCGCGGCGTTGCACCCGTCGTCCGATCTCGCGCGCCTTGATCCCCAGGTCGACGATGCCCTGCACCTCGGCGTGCGTCTCGCGCGGGAGGCCGATCATGAAGTACAGCTTGAGGCTCGTGTAGCCGGCGGCGAACGCGGCCTCGATCGCGTTCTCGATCATCTCGTCCGTGATCGTCTTGCAGATGATGTCGCGCATCCGCTGCGTCGCCGCCTCGGGCGCGAGCGTGATCGAGCTCTGGCGCGAGTTCGCCGCCGCCGTCATCGCCACCGGCCCGGTGTCGACCCGGTTCGACGGAAGCGACAGGTGAAGGTCGGGCATGCGCTCCTTCACGCCCTCGATCGCCGGAACCACGTCGGTGTAGTCGCTCGTTGCAAGCGACGTGAGCGACAGCTCGTCATAGCCGGTGCAGCGAAGCTGCGCGAGCCCGGCCTCGATCACCTGGTCGGCGGGGCGCTCGCGCACCGGCCGGTACCAGGTGCCCGCGTGGCAGAACCGGCACCCGCGCGTGCAGCCGCGCATGACCTCCACCGAGGCCCGCGAGAAGATCGCCGACGAGTACGGCACGACCACCTCGATCGGCTGCGTCTCGATCCCGAACTCGGTGTGGATCGCGCGCTTCACCTCGCGGCGGTCGCTCTGCGGCACATAGAGGTACGGGTTCGCGGCCAGCGCTGCCAGCCGGGCCCGCCGGCCGGACGTCGCGGCCAGCACGTCGAGCACATCCTCGAACGCCTCCTCCGACTCGCCCATGAAGAAGGCGTCGAAGAACGGCGTGAGCGGCGCGGGGTTGGAGGCCGACGGCCCGCCGGCGACCACGATCGGGTCGCCCTCGCCGCGGTCGGCCGCCCGCAGCGGGATGCCGGCCAGGTCGAGCACCTCGAGCACGTTGGAGTAGGTGAGCTCGGCCTGGAGCGTGATGCCGAGGACGTCGACCTCGCGCACCGGCCGCCACGTCTCGAGCGTGAAGAGCGGCAGCCGCTCGCGTCGCATCGCGTCGGCCATGTCGGGCCACGGGCAGTACACCCGCTCCGCGGCCATGCCGGCGCGGCGGTTCACCTGCTGGTAGAGGATCTGGAGGGCCTGGTTCGAGATCCCGACCTCGTAGGCGTCGGGATAGCAGAGCGCGACGACCGTGGTCGCCTGTGGCTTCTGTACCTGGTTCACCTCGCCGCCGATGTAGCGCGACGGCTTCTGGACGGTCTCGAGGACGGACTCGATCCTCCGCTCGAGAGCGGCTTGCGTCATGCGGCGAATGCTAGCCGACGGCCTCCCGGCGCAGCCGCTCTGCGGTCTCGCGCACCTTGCTCAGATCGGCCGGGGCGCCGCGCGCGAAGTACTCGTCGGCCGCCCGGCCCAGCGCACGGGTGCCGCCGTAGGCGACGCTGCCCTTCACCGCCCAGCCGGCGACCGGCACGAGGTCGAGCAGCTCGCGTGCGACTGTCCGCAGGCCGAACCCGGCGCCGAGGACGCCGACCAGCTCGACGGCCCGGTCGGGCGAGAGCTCGACGCCGTGGCAGGCGCCGATCTGGAGCACGAGCCGCAGCTGCACCGCCGTCAGGATTGGCAGGTCGGCGCCGGGGATCCAGACCGCCGCCGCAACCAGGCCGTTGCGGCGCGAGGCGCTCTCGATCAGGCGCTGGACGACGTAGGGCCGAAACGCCGGCAGCCGGGCCGCCAGGCTGGGCCCGGCGCCGCCGGAGCGCTCGGCCAGAAGGCGCATCGCCTTGCGCAGCGGAAACCGGCCCTGCTTGGACGGCAGCACCGACGTCGGGTGGATGCCCGGCACACGAGCGGCCTCGACCAGGGCCTCGTCGGGCAGGTCGACGCCCTCGAGCACCGCGAGGAGCGGCCGCCCCGCCCGCCCCACCACCTCGAGGTCGGCGCGCGTCGCGTCGTCGAGCGACGCCACGACCTGCGCTCCGTAGACCACCACGGCCGCGCGGCCCAGCGGCTCGGCGTCCTCCGGCCGGAGCCGGCGGGCGGCGAAGACGTCGACGGCGCTCGCGTCGGTCTCGGGGGCGGCGAGCAGCGCCCGGCGCAGCTCCTCCAGCGGCGCCGTCGTGCCGCACAGGCGCAGCGGCGCGCGCACCCCGCCCTCG
>DATAEI010000082.1:0-37625 GCA_036258075.1 Gaiellales bacterium | reverse complement strand
CGCGAGACCTACCGGGGCGGCGTCAGCGACCCGTTCATCGTCCACTGGCCGAAGGCCATCCGAGCCCAGGGTGAGGTACGCACGCAGTATGCGCACATCATCGACATGGTGCCGACCGTGCTCGACGCGCTCGGGATCCGGCCGCCGGCCGCGATCCGGGGCGTCACCCAGGCGCCGCTGCACGGGGTCAGCCTCCGCCACACGTTCGATGACCCGAAGGCGGCGAGCAGGCGAACGACGCAGTACTTCGAGATGCTCGGCCACCGCTCGATCTACAAGGACGGCTGGCGGGCGGTCTGCCCCTGGCCCGGCCCCTCCTTCACCGAGGCCGGCGTCGGTTTCGGCGAGGCGATTCCGGCCGAGAAGCTCGTCCAGCTGGACGCGACCGGATGGGAGCTCTACCACGTGGCCGAGGACTTCGCCGAGAACCACAACGTCGCCGCCGAACACCGCGACAAGCTGATCGAGCTGATCGGCACCTGGTACGTCGAGGCCGGCAAGTACGACGTGCTGCCGATCGACGGCAGCGGCCTCGCGCGGATGGTCGCCGAAAAGCCGCTCGTCGCACCGCCACGCGACCACTACACGTATCGCGCAGGCACCCAATCCACCCCGTTCTTCGCCGCGCCGAGGGTGCTCAACCGACCGCACAGCATCACCGCCCAGGTCGACATCCCCGAGCACGGTGCCCAAGGGGTCCTGCTCTGCCAGGGCACCGCGGCCGGCGGCTACTCGCTGTACGTCAAGGACGGCAAGCTGCACTACGTCCACAACTACGTCGGCCGCGGCCTCTACGGCGTCCACTCCGAGGACGGCCTGCCGACCGGCACGCACGAGATCCGGTTCGAGTTCGAGCCAACCGGCCCGCCCGACCTGGCGGCCGGACGGGGAGCGCCGGGAACCGCGCAGCTCTACGTCGACGGCGAGCTCGTCGGGGCCGCGGAGATACCGGTGACGACGCCGTTCATGCTCAACCCCGGCGCCTTGACCTGCGGTGCGAACCCGGGCTCGCCAGTCACCTCCGACTACGCGTCCCCGTTCACGTTCACCGGAACCATCGACCACGTTACGGTCGACGTCAGCGGCCACCTGATCAAAGACGACGAGGCCGAACTGCGCGCCCACCTCGCGCGCCAGTAGATCCGTGCGTTGGGCGGCGGAGACGATCCCGCCGCCCAACCCACGACGAGGAACGTCCAGCTGAGATGACGATGAGCGCCTCGACGCCCCGACCGCCGATCCCGCATGCGCCGCCGGCTTTCCATCTGCTGGCCAAGCCGACCGGCGCCGTGTGCAACCTCGATTGCGCGTACTGCTTCTTCTTGTCTAAGGAGATGCTCTACCGCGGGAGCAGGTTCCGGATGGCGGACGAGCTGCTCGACACCTACCTTCGCCAACTGATCGAGGCGCACAGCGGGTCGCCGGAGGTTACGGTCGCGTGGCAGGGCGGCGAGCCGACGCTGATGGGGCTCGAGTTCTTTCGCCGGTCGGTCGAGCTGGCCGAGCGGTACCTGCGGCCGGGCCAGCGTGCGCAGTACACGATCCAGACCAACGGCACGCTGATCGACGGCGACTGGGCGGCATTCTTCAAGGAGAACGAATTCCTCGTCGGCATCTCAATCGACGGGCCCCGCGAGATGCACGACGCCTACCGGGTGAACAAGGGTGGGCGCGGATCGTTCGACCAGGTCATGCGCGGTCTGGGGTACCTGCGCGGCGCTGGGCTGGAGTGGAACGCGCTGACGACCATCCACGCCGCCAACGGTGACCACGGCCGCGCCGTCTACCGCTTTCTGCGCGACGACTGCGGCGCCCGCTACATCCAGCTCATCCCGATCATCGAACGGGTCACCGAAACGACCGAGGACGGAAGCGTGCCCTGGGAGTCATGGCGCGACCGGCCACTGTATGTGCAAGACGGCGACTGCGTGACCGGCCGCTCGGTCAGCGCCGAGCAATACGGCCGGTTCCTGATCGACGTCTTCGAGGACTGGGTACGGAAGGACGTCGGCGAGGTGTTCGTGCAGATGTTCGACGTCGCCCTCGCCAACTGGTACGGCGAGCCACCCGGGCTCTGCATTCATTCGGAGACGTGTGGCCTGGCGCTCGCGCTGGAGCACACCGGCGACCTCTACTGCTGTGACCACTTCGTGGAGCCGCGGTACCGGCTCGGCAACATCCGCGACACCCACATGCTCGAGCTGGTCACCTCCGACCGGCAACGGCAGTTCGGCCTGAACAAGCGCGACAGCCTGCCAGCCTTCTGCCGCGAGTGCGACGTCCGCTTCGCCTGCCATGGCGGCTGCCCCAAGGATCGCTTCATCCAGACACCGGACGGCGAGTCGGGGCTCAACTACCTCTGCGCCGGGTACAAGGCGTTCTTCCACCACGTCGATCGGCCGATGCGGCTCATGTCCGAGCGGCTGCGCCGGGGCGGCCCGCCATCCGACATCGTCTCGTTCTACGCCGCGGAGGACGCAAAGCGCGGCTGCAACGACCCATGCACCTGCGGCTCCGGCCGCGAATGGAACCACTGCCACGGGACGCCCGGCGAGCTCTGAGCCGCCCCTGCGCGGATATCAGGCATGATCGACTCGGGTGGGCGGTCAGCGGAGTTCTTGGAACCCCTGGGAGAGCGGACGACGGGTCTCGAACCCGCGACCTTCGGCTTGGGAAGCCGACGCTCTACCGACTGAGCTACGTCCGCGCTCCCCGCAGGATACCCGTTTGAGGAGGCCGCCCTGCGGGAACGCACGGCCGCGGTGACGCCGTGACGCAGCACCCTCTCCGCACGGGCGGCGTCCAGCTCGAAGGGGTGTCCGAGACGACGCTCTGGACGCTCCACCGCCGTGCTTCCGAGGCGGCCCGGCCGGACGCAGTCCTCCACGACCCGATGGCGGTCGAGCTCGTCGAACGGATTGACTTCCCGTTCGCGGAGCGCTTCGGCGCGTCGCCCGGCTGGTCGCAGTGGCAGGCGCTCCGTGCGCGCACGTTCGACCGCGAGGTGCGCCGCTTCCTGCACAGCCATCCGGACGGCACGGTCGTGGCGCTGGGCGAGGGCCTCGAGACGCAGTTCTGGCGCGTGAACAACGGCCGGGTTCACTGGGTCAGCGTCGACCTGCCGGCCGTGATCGAGCTGCGGCGGAGCCTGCTCCCCGAGGCGCCGCGGACGGAGCTGGTCGCCTCGTCGGTCGTCGACGGCGCGTGGCACGACGCGATCGCCGGGCAGGACGGCGTCCTCGTCACCGCACAGGGGCTCTTGATGTACCTGGAGCCACGCGAGGTGCACGACCTGGTCGCGGCATGCGCGAGCCGGGTGCGCTCCGGGGCGCTGCTCTTCGACGCCGTGCCCCGGTGGCTCAGCGAGCGGACGCAGCGCGATCCGCTGGGCCGGCCGGGCAGCTACCGGCCGCCGCCGTGGACATGGGGCATCGACGCCGGCGAGGCGAGCCGGATCGCCGCCGCTCGCGGCGTCGCCGAGCTCCGCCGCCTGCGGCTGCCCCGCGGCCGCGGGCCGTTCTTCCGATACGCGGCGCCGCTCGTGGGATCAGTGCCGTGGCTGGCCGACCGCGTCTTCTCGATCATGCTCGCCCGGCTCGCCGCGCTACCCTCCCAGCGCCCGTGACGACGAACGGCAGGCGACACCCGCCGATCACGACGCTCTTGCTTGCGGCCGCAACGGCCCTTGCCGGGCTCGGCGTCCTCGCCGCACCCGCTGCGGCGGCGATCGCTCCCAACCCGTGCTCGCTTCCCGGCATGACGACCCCGGCCACGTACTCGCACGTCGTCGTGATCTTCGAGGAGAACGCCTCGTACGGCCGCGTGGTCGGAAGCCCCGACGCGCCCTTCTTCAACCAGCTGGCCCAGCAGTGCGCGCTCGCGACCAACTTCCACGAATCGGCCGGCGTCAGCCAGCCGAACTACATGGCCGCGACCGGCGGCGAGGCGACCGGAGTCGGGGCCCTCGTCGACGCGCCGAGCATCTTCGACCAGGCGGCGTCGTGGGCCGAGCTCCAGGAGTCGATGAGCGCTCCCTGCGGCGGGCGCTCGCCGTTCTACAAGCCGAACCATGACCCGGCGCTCTGGTACGTGCCGCTCGCGGCGCAGTGCGGGGCCTCCGATCTCCCGGTGCCGGCGTCCGACGCCGGCCTCACCGACGCCGACCTGCCCACCCCGCTGCCGGCGTACACCTTCATCACGCCCAACCTCTGCCACAACCACCACTGGGCTCCCGGCTGCTCGCAGGCCGACACCGAGTCGGGCAACCTCCAGGCGATGGACACCTGGCTTCAGGGGACGGTCGCGGCGCTCACCGCCCGCCCCGGATACCAGGCCGGGGGCACGCTGATCCTGATCGCGTTCGACGAGGCGAGCGACCCGGGTGTGACGACGGTGCCGATGGTCGCCGTCGCCGCGGGGGTGCAGCCGGTCGCCGACGACACGGAGTACGACCAGTACGCGCTCCTGCGCGCGTCCGAGGCCGCGCTCGGGATCACGACCTTCCTCGGCCAGGCGGCGACCGCGAACGACATGCGGTCGGGCATGCACTTCTAGCTCGAGCCCGGAATTCGTTGACAGGCTGCGGGGGCGCGGCTACCCTCCGCGACGGTGGGGGCGGGGAGCCCCACTCAGGGGGCAGCATCATGCGTATTCGGGCATCTGTGGTTGCGGTGGTCTTGGGGCTGGCGGTGGTCACCGGGTCGGCACTGGCCGCCGGCAACCTCCTGACGAACGGCACCTTCGAAGGCGCGGGCAGCGGCTCGCTCACCGGCTGGAAGGGCCGGAGCGCGACCCTCTCGCTCGTGACCGGCGACGGCGGCGGCTTCGGAGCGAAGGTGACGCGCACGGGGACGACGGCCACGTACGGGATCGTCGCGTCGTCGGCGTTCGTGAAGTCGGCGACGGCCGGCAAGATCTACGCCGCGAACGGCTGGTTCACGGCTCCGTCCACCAAGACGGTGTGCCTCAAGATCACCGAGACCGGGACCACCAGCTCGTCGGCCCAGTCGTGCGCACCCGGCTCGGGAACGACCACGTGGGCCCCCTTCCCCGAGCTCCGCTACACGGCGAAATCGAGCGGCGACAAGCTCCAGTACCTCGTCATCCAGCTCAAGGCGGCGTCGGGTGACGCCTTCACGGTCGACAACCTGAGCGTCGCCCTGGCGAGCGCGGCGATCGACCCGCCCGCGAACCTGAGCGCGACGGCGGGCTCGACGAGCGAGATCGACCTCTCGTGGACGGCAAGCGGAACGGCGGGCATCACCGGCTACCACGTGTTCCGGAACGGCAACTCGAGCCCGACCGCGACGGTCACCGCGCCGGCGACGACCTACGCCGACACGGGGCTGACGCCGGGCACGACCTACAGCTACACCGTGACGGCGTTCGACTCCACCGGGGACTCCGACCCGTCCAACCAGGCGTCCGCGACGACGCAGGCCGCAGGCGGGAGCGTCGTCGTCGCCGCCGCCGGCGACATCGCCTGCAACCCCGCCGACCCGAACTACAACGGCGGCTCCGGGCAGAACGGGGTCTGCCAGCAGGCCGCCACGGCCGACCTCATCGCCAACGGCTCGTACGACCGCGTGCTCGCGCTGGGCGACGAGCAATACGACTGCGGCTCGCTGGGCGCGTTCACGACGAGCTACGACGCGAGCTGGGGCCGGTTCGTCGGAAAGACGCTGCCGGTGCCCGGAAACCACGAGGCCAAGACCACGAGCGACTTCGGCGAGTCCGGCTGCTCGTCGCAGCAGACGGGGTACTTCACCTACTTCGCCAACCACGGCGTCAGCGAGGCCGCCGGCGTGAACGGCAAGGGCTACTACAGCGTCGACGTCGGAAGCTGGCACATCGTCGCGATCAACTCCAACTGCACGACCATCGGCGGGTGCGACACCGGCTCCCCCCAGGAGACGTGGCTGCGAAACGACCTGGCCGCCCATCCCGGCCAGTGCACCCTCGCGATGTGGCACGAGGCGGCGTGGTCGACGACCAGCACCACCCAGGGCGCGACCAAGATGCGGCCGATCTGGGCCGACCTCGTGAACGCGGGCGTCGACCTCGCAATCGCCGGGCACTTCCACCACTACGAGCGCTTCGACGACCTCACCGCGAGCGGCCAGCCGGCCGCGGCGGGCACCGGCACCCGCCAGATCATCGCGGGCATCGGCGGCGTCGGCCAGGGCGGATTCGGCAGCACCACCCCGGCGCCCGGCTCGCAGGTCCGAAAGACCGGCTACGGCGTGCTGGCGCTCACGCTGTCAGCCGGCCAGTACTCGTGGCAGTACATCCAGGTGGGCGGCGCGGTGGCCGACTCGGGCGCCGAGTCCTGCCACTGAGGCCGCCGGCCCTTAGCTGACCTTCTTGATCCCGTGCACCGGCCGGCCGAGGGCGCGCCACTGGAAGAGCGTCATCGTGGGCAGGACGTCGTCGTAGAGGACGAGCCTCGGGTTGCGCCCGACCTGGGAGGCGCGGGCGGCGTGGTCGAGCAGGTCGTCGCGGTCCGGGGCGACGATCACATGGTGGCACGCAGTCACGTAGTCGAACTCGGCGCCGCACGCCGGGCACGGCCACGGATCGGTGCGGATTGCGTACCAGTCGCCGTCGCCGGGGCCGGTGTCCTCGCCGGCCAGGATCTCCTCGAGCTCGGAGACCTCGTAGACGGTGGGTGCGGTCGGAACGCTGCTCACGGGGCGTCAGGGTAGCACCGGCTCCGGGGCGTTCCCAGCGTCACATCCGCTCGGGCGCCTCGACCCCGACGAGGTCGAGCGCGACGGCGATCACGGTGCCCGCCGCCCGGCAGAGCGCGAGCCTGCTTCGCTCGATATCGGGCGCCTCGCCGAGCACCCGGCACTGCTTGTAGAACTGGTGAAACGACTTCGCCGTGTCCTGCGCGTAGGCGGCGATCCGGTGCGGCCCGCGCCACTCCGCGGCCTCGGAGACGACCTCGGGAAACTCCGCCAGGTGCTTGATGAGCTCGACCTCGGCCGGCTCGGGCGTCCACGCCGGAGCGGGGCCGGCGATCGCCTCCAGCGCCTGCCGCAGGATGGCCGCGATCCGGGCATGGGCGTACTGGCAGTAGTAGACCGGGTTCTCAGCGTTCTGGGCCGCCCACAGCTCGAGGTCGAGCTCGATCACCTGGTCGTGGGAGCGCTGCACGAGCGCGTACCGGGCTGCGTCGACGCCGATCACGTCGAGGAGCTCGTCGAGCATGAGCACCGTCCCCCGCCGCTTGGATGCGCTCACGGCCTTCCCGCCCTCGACGATCTTCACGAACTGGTAGATCTGGACGTCGATCCGGTCGGGGTCGTAGCCGAGCGAGATCGCGCCCGCCTTCAGGCGGCCGATGTAGCCGTGGTGGTCGGCGCCGAGCACGTAGACGGCCACGTCGAAGCCGCGCTCGAGCTTCGAGACGATGTAGCCCAGGTCGCCGGCGATGTACGTCGGCGTGCCGTCGGAGCGGACGAGCACCCGGTCCTTGTCGTCGCCGAGCTCGGCGGAGCGCAGCCAGAGGGCGCCGTCCTTCTCGTAGGTGTGGCCGGTCGAGCGCACAGCCTCGATGGCCCGCTCCACCGAGCCGTCCTCGTACAGGGAGCGCTCGAGAAACCAGCGGTCGAAGCGGGCCCGGAACCGGCCGAGCGTGCGCTTGATGTCGTCGACCATGACCGCCGCCCCGCGCGCCCGCCACTCGTCGGCCGGAGCGTCCGGATCGAGGCCCAGGCCGCGGGCGACGTCCTCGATGTAGGCGCCCTGGTACCCGTCCTCGGGGACGTCCTCCCCCCGCGCCCGCGCGCGCAGCGACGCGCCGAACAGGTCCATCTGACGGCCGGCGTCGTTGAAGTAGTACTCCCGCTGCACGTCGTGGCCGGCGAACTCGAAGAGCCGCGCCAGCGAGTCGCCGTAGGCGGCGTTCCGGGCGGTGGACGCCGTGACCGGCCCGGTCGGGTTCCCGCTCACGTACTCGACCTGGATCTTCTGGGGATGGGCCGCGGCGCCGGCCCCGTAGCGGCGACCCTGGTCGAGCACCTCCTCCACGACGTGCCGGTACCAGGCCGGCGTCGCCCGCAGGTTCACGAACCCCGGGCCGGCCACCTCGGCCGAGGCGATGAAGGGCGAGTCGATGCGCTCGGCGATCTGCTGGGCGATCTGGCGGGGCGCCGACCGCAGCGGCTTCGCGAGCTGGAGGGCCGCGGCCGTGGCGTAGTCGCCGTGGGCCGGATCGGCCGGCCGCTCGAGCTTGGCCTCCACGCCGTCGCCGCCGACCGATGCGATCGCGGCCTCGACCGACCCTGCCAGCTCCTGCACGGCGCTTCGGGACATGCGGCTGATCCTAACGGGTGATATTGACCCGACCGAGGACGTCGCGAGCTCTCGATCAATCGTCTAGGGTGGCCGGATGGACGCCGAAGACGACCGCCAGGAGCGCCGGCTCAACATCCACTTCTCACCCGAGGTGATGGCGGGCGTCTATGCCAACTTCGCCAACGTCAGCCACTCCGACTACGAGTTCACGATCACGTTCGCCCGGATCGACCACGAGGTCGAGGAGGACGAGGTGCCCGGAGTCGTCGTGTCGCGGGTCAACCTGTCGCCACGCTTCATGAAGGAGCTGATCGAGGCGATGAACGACAACTACTCCAAGTGGCAGACCCGGGAGGGCATCAAGAACCTCCCCGAGTTCGGCGGCGAGCACGATGACGCCTAGCCGCGGGCGACCGCGATCCGCTCCATGACCGGCGGGTGGTCGAAGAGCAGCACCACCGCCCAGCGCGGAGGATCCGGATTCGAGAGATCGGCGAGCGCGAGCCGCTTCTGGAGGCCCGACATCCCGTCGCCGTCGCCTGTCGCGCGCAGCGCCGTCCAGTCGGCCTCGGCCTCGTAGCGGCGCGAGATCCCGTTCTCGACCGGCGTGAGGAGGGCGGCGGCCACGAGCAGGCCGGCCACGACGAGCGGCGCCGCCCGCGGATCGAGCGCGCCGTCCAGCCCGCGGCGCCGCGCGGCCCGGCCGGCCAGCGCCAGTACCGCCCAGAGCGCCGGCAGGCCGAGCACACCGAACCACAGCACCCCCTTCAGCGTGTGGCGGCGCTTGACGTGGGAGAGCTCGTGGGCGAGGAGCGCCCGCGTCTGGTTCACCGGCGCGCGGTGCAGCACGGTGTCGTAGACGACGAGCCGCTCGGTGGGCCCGACGCCGTCGACGAAGGCGTTCTCCTCCGTGGTGCGCGCCGAGGCGTCCGACACCGAGACCGAGCCCGGCGCAGCGCCCACCTGGTGCTCGACGCTCCGAATGAGCGTCCGCACCGCCGGGTCGCGCACCGGGTGCGTCGACGCGAACAGCGGGTCGATCGCCACCGGCTGGATCGCCACGAACACCGCGACGGCGACCCACGCGGCGATGCCGACGGCGAGCCACGGCTTGCGCGCCCGGCGGCCGATGGCGAGGCACGCGGAGTAGGCGATCGCGACCCCTGCGGCCCAGGTCGCCAGGCCGATCCCCGAGTCGCGCGCCCACGCCGCGGCCGAGCGCAGGTCGAGCCCGGCGTTCGCGGCCCGCACGTGGCCGACGTAGCCGAGCGGCAGGAGCGCCGCTGCTGCCACGGTGGCGGCGGCGGCCGCGGCCACGCCGCCTGCGAGGGCGGGCGGGAGCGACCGGACGGCACAGGCTCTCCCCCACCTGGCCCAGGCGAGCCCTGCCGCCGGCTCGAGGACGAGGGCGGCGAGCGCGAGCAGGTACTGGGGCCCGCGATAGTCCGCGGCCCGGTCGATCTGGCTCTGGGTGAACGCCGCCCGCGCGGCCAGGTGCGGCATACGCGGCGGCAGGTCGGCCTGCCACAGCCAGGCGGCGAGGCCGCCGAGCGCGGCGAAGAGCACCAGCCCCGGGAGACGCCGGATCACGCGCGCTGCTGCACGGCGGCGAGGCTCACAGCCCCAACCCTATAGTGCGCCGATGCGGGTGGCCGTCATCTCGGACGTGCACGGCAACGTCCAGGCCCTGGAAGCCGTGCTCGCGGCGATCGACGAGCTTCAGGTCGACGAGATCTGGAGCCTCGGCGACGTCGTCGGCTACGGTGCCGACCCCGTGCGCTGCACCGAGATCGTCGACGAGCGAGCGGCGGTGTCGCTCGGCGGGAACCACGACCTGGTCGTGGCGGGGACGATCGACATCGACATGTTCGCCCACGACGCCCGCGACGCGGCCGAGTGGTCGCGCACCGTTCTCTCGGCCGAGCAGATCGACGCGCTCGGGAGCCGCATGCCGGGCGGCGAGCGCGAGGGCGTCCAGATGTTCCACGGCAGCGTCCGCGACCCGGTGTGGGAGTACGTCGTCGATCAGCGCACCGCCGCGCTGTGCCTCGAGCGACAGCGGCGGCCGCTGTGCCTGGTCGGCCACAGCCACGTGCAGCTCCTGTGGGGGTACGAGAACGGCGACCTCGTGGGCGGCTCCGTGGCGGCCGGCGCGCAGCTCGCCTACGGCGACGGCCCGTTCATCGTGAACCCCGGCTCCGTCGGCCAGCCGCGCGACAACGACCCGCGCGCCGGCTATCTGCTCCTCGACACGGCCGAGAGCACCGTCACGTGGCTGCGGGCCGAGTACGACATCCGCTCCGCCCAGGCCGCGATCCGCGACGCGGGGCTGCCGCTGCGGCTTGCGGCACGGCTCGCGGAGGGCCGTTGATCGACGCGGCCGACCGGGTCGCGCGCATCCGGCGCGCGGCGTCGGCGTTCATGGTCGGGTGGGTCGAGGGCATGCGCGACCTGCCCGGGAACCCCGCCGGCGTGCACGTCGAGCGGTTCGGCGAGGTCGTGGCGCTCGGGTGCGCGACGCTCCCCGAGCTCGACTTCGTGAACACCGTGCACGGGCTCGATCCGGGCGCGACGGACCGGGTCGGCGAGGTGACGGCGTTCTATCGCGGCCTGGGGCTGCGCGGGTGGACCGAGGTTGCTCCTGCACCGGGCGCCGAGGAGCTGATCGAGGCGCTGTCGGGGGAGGGCTGGTCGCAGATCGGCTTCTGGTGCTCGTTCGACGGCCCGGCGGCCGCGCCTCCCGCTCCGGCCGGCGTGGAGGTGGTCGAGGCGGCCGAGGCGGACATGGCCGAGTTCGCGCGCATCCACCTCGACGGCCACGAGGTGCCCGGTGAGAACCGCGGGCCGGCGGAGGCGGCGGTGCGGGCGTGGTACGGGCATCCGGGCTGGCGGCTCTACCTGGCGCGGGTCGACGGCGCCCCGGCGGCGTCGGCGGCCCTCACGATCGAGGGCGGGCTCGGCTACCTCGCGAACGCGGCGACCGTTCCCGAGATGCGCGGGCGGGGCTGCCAGTCGGCGCTCCTCTCCCGGCGGATCGCCGACGCGGCCGCCGCCGGCTGCGACGCCGTCGCGTCGCTCGCCGAGTTCGGGTCGGGCAGCCACCGCAACCTGGAGCGGGCCGGGGTGCGGGTCGCGTTCACGCAGGCCGTCTGGCGGATGGGCCCCGGCTAGCGGGGCTCGCCGAGGGCGACGGGGCTCGCGGCCGGGCGGTGCCCGAAGTCGTAGCCCTCGCGCAGGAGCTCCGCGACGACGGTCTCGCGCGCCTTGTAGATCCGCCACTTGACGGTCGCGAGCGTCGTGTCGAGCGCCTCGGAGATCTCGGCGTAGCTCAGGCCGACGAGGTCGCGCAGAAGGAGCGCCATCTTCAGGTCGACCGAGAGCCCCCCGATGGCCTGCCACACCGCGTCCATGCCGTCGTCGGCATCCGGGGGCGCGACGGCCAGGCGGAGCTGCGGCGCCGCCTCGAGCTCGAGCGCAGGACGCCCGCGCCGCTCCCGGGCGCGGAGCTCGTCGACCACGCGGTGCTTGGCGACCTGGAAGAGCCACGTCGTGAACTGGCACCGATGGTCGAATCCGGGCAGCGCCTGGTAGACGCGCATGAAGACCTCCTGGCAGATGTCCTCGGCCAGGGCCCGGTCGCCCGAGAGCACGCGCGTCACGTAGTTGAAGACCGGCCCGTTGTACTGGCGCACGATGATCGCGAACGCCCGCTCGTCGCCTCGGCGGGCAAGTCGGAGAACATCGGGGTCAGGCTGCGGAAGGGCCATGCTGGTCGTGCCGGTCGAAACCCGCGTGAGTATAGACCTACCCCCACACGGCTGCGGGGTCGCACGCCCTTGCGCAACCATGTGACGCGCGTCACACACCCACGGTCACACTCCGCGTCGGCCGCCGTTGCACATCTGTCGCGGCGGCGAAGCGTAACCTGGTTCCGCACGCGCCCGAATCGGAGTCAGCCGGCGAGCAGTGAATTGCCCGTCATCGCCGGTGGTGCGGGGATCCCGAGGAGGTCGAGCGCGGTCGGTGCGATGTCGGCCAATCGTCCGCCGTCGCGCAGCCGAATGGCGTGGTCGGTGACGATGAGCGGCACCGGGTTGGTCGTGTGCGCGGTGTGCGGCGAGCCGTCCGCGTTCAGCATCGTCTCCGCGTTCCCGTGGTCGGCGGTGACGAGACAGACCCCGCCGCGCCCCTCGACCGCTTCCACCACCCTCGCCAGGCAGCGGTCGGCCGTCTCGACCGCCTCGGTCGCCGCCGGGATCGACCCCGTGTGCCCAACCATGTCGGGGTTCGCGAAGTTGACCAGGCAGAAGCCGTAGCGGTCGCCGGCGAGCCCCGCGACAACATGGTCGGCGACCTCGTCGGCGCTCATGCTCGGCTTCTGGTCGTACGTGGCGACGTCGCGCGGCGAATCGACGAGCTCCCACTCCTCGCCGTCGCAGCGCGTCTCCGAGCCGCCGTCGAAGAAGTACGTGACGTGGGCGTACTTCTCGGTCTCGGCGACGTGCAGCTGGGCGACGTCGTGGCGGGCGAGCACCTGGGCCATCACGTCGGCCAGATCCTCGCCGGGAAAGGCGACGGGAGCCGGGATGTCGGCGGCGTACTCGGTCATCTGCACGTACGCCGGAAGCGGCGGGTCAGGGCCGCGGTCGAAGCCCTCGAACCCGGCCTGGGTGAGCGCCCACGAGAGCTCGCGCGCGCGGTCGGGCCGGAAGTTGAAGAAGATGGCGGCGTCCCCGGCGCGGATCCGCCCTGCCGCCGGGTCGCCGATCACGACGGGCTCGATGAACTCGTCGGTCACGTCGCGCTCGTAGCTCGCCTTGACGGCCGCGACCGCGTCGTCCGCGCGGGCCCCCTCGCCGTGCACGATGGCGTCGTACGCACGCTTCACCCGATCCCAGCGCCGGTCGCGGTCCATCGCGTAGTAGCGGCCGACCACGGTGGCGATGCCGGGGATGCCGTCGAGGTACCCCGCGGCGCCGTGCGGGGAGGTGTCGCGCCCGTCGGTGAACGCGTGGACGTGGACGTGCTCGACGCCCTCGCGGCGGCCGAGCTCGATCAGCGCCTCGAGATGGCGCAGGTGGCTGTGCACGCCGCCGTCGGAGACGAGGCCCAGCAGGTGAAGCGCAGACCCGCGGGCGGCCCGGCAGGCCCCGGCGAGCACCTCGTTCTCGAAGAACGCGCCGGACTCGATGTCGTCGTCGATCCGCACCAGGTCCTGGCGGACCACCCGTCCCGCGCCGAGGTTGGTATGCCCCACCTCCGAGTTGCCCATCTGCCCGTCCGGCAGCCCGACGGCGCGCCCGGACGCGTCGAGCTGAGTGTGCGGGTAGGTGGCCCACAGGCGGTCGAACGCCGGGGTCTCGGCCAGGTCGACGGCGTTCCCCGGCCCGGGCGGTGCGAGCCCCCAGCCGTCGAGCACGACGAGGCAGACGAGCGGCGCGCTCACGACGCCGCGGCGACCAGGATCGCGACGAAGTCGTCGACCGCCAGGCTGGCGCCGCCGATGAGACCGCCGTCGATGTCGTCCTCCGAGAACAGGTCTGCCGCGTTGTCGGGCTTCACCGACCCGCCGTACTGGATGCGCACGGCCTCGGCGACGTCGTCGTCGTAGAGCTCCGCGATGATCTCGCGGATGCCGGCGTGGGCGGCCTGCGCCATCGCCGGCGTGGCGGTGCGGCCGGTGCCGATCGCCCAGACCGGCTCGTAGGCGATCGTCGTCTCGGCGGCCCGCTCGGCGGCGATCCCGCGCAGCGCGCCCTCGACCTGGCGCCGCAGCACCGCCTCCGTCTCGCCCGCCTCGCGCTCCGCCTCGGTCTCCCCCACTGCCACGATCGCCCAGAGGCCGGCGTCGTGGGCGGCGGCGAGCTTCGCGTTCACGCCCTCGTCCGTCTCGCCGAAGAGCCGGCGCCGCTCCGAGTGGCCGAGCAGGACGCCGTCGGCGCCGGTGTCGAGGATCATCTCTGCCGAGATCTCGCCCGTGAAGGCGCCGTTCGCCGCCTGGTGCATGTTCTGGGCGTAGATCGCGATCCGAAGCCCGTTCGCGGCGGCGGCCGCCTCGGCGAGCGCCGTATAGGGCGGGCACAGGCCGACGTCGACCCCGGCCGGCAGGTGCGCGGACAGCCGCCCGACGAACTCGGCCGCCTCGGCGGCGGTCTTGTGCATCTTCCAGTTGCCGGCGACGAACGGGCGCCTGCTCATGCGCCGGCTCCCTCGAGCGCCTCGACTCCCGGCAGCGTGCGCCCCTCGACGAGCTCGAGCGCCGCGCCGCCGCCGGTCGACACATGCGTGATCCGGTCGGCGACCCCGGCCCGGTTCACCGCGGCGACCGAGTCCCCGCCGCCCACGACCGAGACGGCGCCCGACTCCGCGACGGCGTTCGCGACGGCGAGCGTGCCGGCCGCGAACGGCTCGAGCTCGAAGACGCCCATCGGCCCGTTCCAGAAGATCGTCCGCGCCTCACCCAGCCGGCGGCCGTAGTCCGCCGCGGTCGCAGGCCCGATGTCGAGCCCCATCCAACCGTCGGCGATCGCATCGGCCCCGACGACCCGTGTCGGTGCGTCGGCCTCGACCCGCTCGGCGACGACGACGTCGGACGGCAGCACGAGCTCGCAGCCGCGCTCCTCGGCCTCGGCCATCGCCCGCCGCGCCACCTCCTGGCCTTCGGTGTCCTCGTGCTTCGAGGCGCCGACGCCGACGCCCCGCCCGGCGAGGAACGTGAACGCCATCGCGCCGCCGACCAGGATCGCATCGGCCAGGCCGGTGAACCGCTGGATGACGCCGATCTTGTCGGCCACCTTGGCGCCGCCGAGCACGACGACGAACGGGTGCTCGGGGTGGTCGAGGATGCGCGCGAACGCTTCCAGCTCCGCGGCCAGGAGCAGCCCCGCGGCGCTCGGCAGGAGGTGCGCCACGCCGACGGTCGACGCGTGCGCCCGGTGCACGGTGCCGAACGCGTCGCTCACGAAGACATCGGCCTCCGCCGCGAGCTCGGCGGCCAGCGCCGGGTCGTTCTGCTCCTCGCGCGGGTCGAACCGCAGGTTCTCGAGCAGGCGCACCGGGCCCTGCTCGGCGCCGAACGCGACCGGCTCGCCCAGGAGCTCGGAGAGCCGCTCGGCCACCGGCCGAAGCGACAGCTCCGGCCGCGCCTCGCCCTTCGGACGGCCGAGGTGGGAGCAGACGATGACCTCCGCGCCCTGCTCCCGCAGGTACCGGATGGTCGGCAGCGAGGCCCGGATCCGCGTGTCGTCGGTGATCCGTCCGCGGTCGAGCGGCACGTTCAGGTCCGCCCGGACGAGCACCCGCCTGCCCGCGACGGGCAGGTCGCGAACCGTCTTCACAGCACCTTCTGCATCAGGTCGGCCAGGCGACACGAGTAGCCCCACTCGTTGTCATACCAGGAGACGACCTTCACCAGGTTCCCGTTCACCATCGTGAGCTTGGAGTCGAAGATCGAGCTCCAGTGCTGGCCGATGATGTCGCCGGACACCAGCGGCTCCTCGCTGTAGTCGAGCACGGGTGCGAGTGGGCCGGACGCGGCCGCCGCCCTGAACGCCTCGTTCACCTCGTCCTTGGAGGTCTCGCGCCCGAGGAGCGCCACCAGGTCGGTCGCCGAGCCGTCGCTCACCGGCACGCGCATCGAGATCCCGTCGAGGCGGCCCTGCATCTCGGGGATCACGAGCCCGATCGCCTTGGCCGCGCCCGTGGACGTCGGGATCACGTTGACGGCCGCCGCCCGCGCCCGGCGCAGGTCCTTGTGGGGCAGGTCGAGGATCTTCTGGTCGTTCGTGTAGGCGTGCGTCGTCGTCATGAAGCCGCGCTCGAGCCCGAAGGTCGAGTGCAGCACCGCGACGAGCGGCGCCAGGCAGTTGGTCGTGCACGACGCGTTCGAGATCACGTTGTGCTTCGACGCGTCGTACTCGTTGTCGTTCACGCCGATGCAGACCGTGATGTCGGGGTCGGTGGCCGGCGCGCTGATGATCACCTTCTTCGCGCCCGCGGCGAGATGCTTTCCGGCCTTCTCGCCCGAGTTGAAGATTCCGGTCGACTCGATGACGACGTCCACGCCGAGGTCAGACCACGGCAGCGCCGCCGGATCGCGCTCGGCCAGCACCTTCACCGGGGCTCCGTCGACGACGAGCCCGTTGTCGTCATGCCCGACCTCGCCCGGGAAGCGGCCGTGCACCGAGTCGTACTTCAGGAGATGGGCCAGCGTGGCCGCATCGGTGATGTCGTTCACCGCGACGATCTCGATCCCCTCGCCGCGATCGCGCGCTGCGCGAAAGACGTTCCGGCCGATCCGGCCGAATCCGTTGATTCCAACCCGTACGCTCATGAAATGCCCCCAGGCAGTCGCCGACGGGGGGCAAGTCTAGTCGCGAGGAGAGGATTTCAACCGCGGCTCCGGGGAGAGCGGTTGTCGCGGGTGGCCGGCAGATTCGGGCAGCGATAGATGGGGTCTGGATCCGTCGCGCAGGGGATGCTCGGCCACCCACGAGAACACGTATTTCATTGTCGCGATTGCAGGCCCCTGCGGCGACCCCCAAAAGGGGTAAATCGTTAGCGATCTGTAAACGGATCCTGCCGAGATGTTAACGCGGTGAGCGCACGCATCCGGCCGGCGACCGTCGATTTCGGCAGCGGCGGCCGCGCGCGGCGGCCCAGCTCCGCCAGCGAGAGGTGCGGATGCCGCAGGCGTAGCTCGGCGACCTGGCGCAGGCGGGCGTCGAGGCGGGAGACGTCGAGCGCCGCGATCGCCTCGCGCTGCGCCCTGGCCGCGCCGCCCAGCCGGGCGAGGTTGGCGCGGTCGAAGTTGGTCACGCGGTTGGCCCGCTCGCGGGTCGCGGCGATGACCGCGCCCTCCTCGTAGGCGAGCACCGCGTCGTGGGCGCCCATGAGCGCCAGCAGGTCGCGGATCGCCGGCTTCGCCTTGGCGTACGCGGCGGCGTGCGACGCGCGCAGGGCCACGCCCATGGAGACGCCCTCGTCCGCGGCGAGTGCCGCCAGCACGCCGGCGGCGTCAGCGTCGGCCGCGCGGATCTCGAGGTGCCCGGCCGATCGCGGGGACGAGACGGAGCCGGCGGCGACGAACGCGCCGCGCAGGTAGCTCGCCCGGCAGCACGGCCGCGCGATCACCCGGCGCGGCGGGACGGGCAACGGCTCGAGCGCCGCCGAGAGGACGCCGATCTCGTGCATCAGCTGGAGGCCGCGGCCGCCCTCGACGCGTACCACGACGCGGTTTCGGCGCTCGAAGCGCGGCTCCCTGTACGAGACGATCTGGGCGTCGGCGCCGAGCGAGCGGACGAGGCCGAACGCCAGCCGCGCGGCGGCCGCGTCGGCCGTCTCGACCCGCACCGCGAGGCCGTCGGAGCTGACCTCGAGCGTGCCGGCGTGGCGGACGAGCCCGGCGAGGAACGAGCGCCGGCAGCAGATGCGCCGCGGCGGCCGCTCGACCAGCTCGCGGCGAACGCGCTCGCCGAAGCGCGCCGTCACGCGACCGTCCGCGGCCGCCGTGCGAGACGCACGAGCACGCGGGCGAGCCGGTCCGGGTCGTGCTGCCACTCCGCGGCGAGCCGCGCACCGACGACCTCGACGCCGAGTCGGCGCAGGCCGCCGCGGTCGACGACCACAGGTGTCCCGAACTCGGCCCGGTTCCGGCTCACGACGACGACGTCGACGAGGCCCTCGCCCACGTGATCGTAGAGCCGGGCGACGTGCTCGGAAGCCATGTAGCCCTCGGTCTCGCCGGGCTGCTGGAGCAGGTTGCAGACGTAGACGCGCGGCACCGTCGCGTTCCGCACCGCCTCGGCGATGCCGGGGATGAGGAGCGGCGGGATCGTGCTCGTGTACAGGCTGCCCGGCCCCATCACGATCAGCTCGGCGCGCTCGAGCGCCTGGAGGGCGCGCGGATGGGCGGCGGGCGACGGCGGGTCGAGCCGCACCCGCTCGCACTGCGCGCCGTCCGCAGCGAGCGCCGTCTCGCCGCGCACCTCGTGGCCGTCGGGGAACTGCGCGACGAGCTCGACCATCTCCACCGTGCTCGGGACGACACGCCCCCTCACCGCGAGCACCCGGGCCGACTCGAAGACCGCCTGGTCGAAGCTCCCGAGCAGGTCGGTCATGCCGGCCAGGAACAGGTTGCCGAAGCTGTGGCCGGCGAGCTCGCCCGTCGTGAAGCGGTGCTGGAAGAGGCGGCCGACGAGCGACTCGTCCTCGGCGAGGGCCGCCAGGCAGCTGCGCAGGTCGCCCGGCGCGGGCATGTCGAAGTCGCGGCGGAGCCGGCCGGAGCTGCCGCCGTCATCGGTCGTCGTGACCACGGCGGTCACGCTGGCGACGTACTTGAGCCCGCGCAGGATCATCGAGAGCCCGGTCCCGCCGCCGAGGCAGACGACGCGAACTCCGCGGCCGGGGCGGCGCACGAGCGTGGCCTCGCCGGCCGGCGGCTCGGGGATGAGCGGCACCGGCTGAGGTTAGCCGGTGCCGGGCGGAAGCGAGCGGCGCCGATGCCTGACGAGGGCCGTCCCGATCCCCAGCGCGGCAAGCAGGACGACGATCGCCGCGGCGAGCGCGTGGCCACGAGTCGTCCTCGACACGATGCCCGGCCGGCCGCGCCAGTCGGCGCCCAGCACGTCCTCAGCGGTGGACGGAGCGACGATCGGGCCGGCCGGCGAGATGCGGCGGGCGACGATCTTCGTCCCGATCGACCCGGGCACCTTGCAGAAGCGGGCGTCGACGCGCACGCGCTGGCCCTCGGCGATGTACGGGAAGCCGCGCCGGCTCAGGCCGTCGAACCGCGTGTGGCCGTCCGGGAAGATCTGCGCGGCACCGTGGAGCAGGTGGCGCAGTCGCACGGTGGTGTCGTCGACGGACACGTTCAGCAGGCCGAGCCCGGCCCTGGCCGGGCCGGTGATCTGCACGGGACCGCCCAGGCTGCACCCGCGGGTCTCGTCGCGCCCGGCCTCGACGAAGTAGCCCCATCCCAGCATCGAGTGGCCCTCGGCGACGATCGCGACCTCCGAGGGAACCCCGTCGATCGATCTCGCGGCTATTCGGGTCGGGCCCTCGTTCGCCCCCACCGTGTCGTTGCAGCCGGGCTGCTCGGCACCGTGCACCGGGATGCCGCCCGGCGACGCCTGGATCGGCCCGCCCCGGAACCCCACGTACGCGCGGTCATGCCACACGACGAGGAGGGCGCAGCCCGCCCTCGCAGCCGGCGGCGCCACCACCGCCCCGCCGGCAAGGCCGGCGAGGAGAGCGCCCACGAGCGCGATCCATCTCATGCCTCTTTGACGCCCACGGGAGAGCGGAAGTTCAGTCCGTGCGGTGGAGCGCGGCGTACACCTCGCGCCCCACCTTGGCGGGGAGGCCGGGGATCGACTCCAGATCGTCGCGGCTCGCCTCGACCAGCGCGTCGGCCGTGCCGAACCGTGACATCAGGATCCGGCGCCGGGCCGGTCCGACGCCCGGCAGGCTGTCGAAGATCGAGTCGACGGCCGCCCGGCCGCGGCGGGTGCGGTGGAAGCCGAGCGCGAAGCGGTGCGCCTCGTCGCGGATGCGCTGGAGGAGCTGGAGGCCCGCCGACCGGTGGTCGAGGAGGATCGGGTCGGACCGGCCGGGCACGAACACCTCCTCCTCGCGCTTGGCCAGCGACACGACGGCCACCCGCGGGAGATCGAAGGCGGCCATGGCCTCGAGCGCCGCCCCGAGCTGGCCCTTGCCGCCGTCGATCACCACCAGGTTCGGGCAGGCCGCGAAGCTGCGGTCGAAGCGATCGCCGTCCAGGTCGGTCATGCGCGCGAACCGGCGGCTGACGGCCTCGGCCATCATCGCGAAGTCGTCGGGCCCGGACGTCCGGATCCCGAACTTGCGGTAGTCGGACTTCTTCGCCACCGCGTCCTCGAAGACGGCCATCGACGCCACGGGGTTGGTCTCGCCCAGGTTCGAGATGTCGAAGCACTCGATCCGCACCGGCAGCGACTCGAGGTTCAGCTGCTCGCGCAGCTCCTCGAGCGCCTCGATGCGGCGGGCGCGCGTGCGCTCGCGCAGGATCGTGTCGTGCTCGAGCGCGAGCGTGGCGTTCCGGGCGGCCATGTCGGCCAGGCGGCGTTTCTCGCCCCGCTGGGCCGAGCGCACCTCGACCGCCGATCCGCGCCGGTCGGAGAGGAAGAGCTCGAGGAGGTCGGGATCCTCGAGCCCGCGCGGCACCACGACCTGGCTCGGAATCGCCACCTGGCCGCCGTAGTACTCGAGCGCGAACCCCCAGAGCACGTCCGAGGCGCTGCGGCCCGCGGCGTTCTCGAGGTAGAAGCCGTGCCGGTCCGAGAGCCGGCCGTCGCGGAGGTGGAAGAGCTGCACGTTGGCGGTGTCCTCGCCGCAGGCCACTCCCAGGATGTCGGCGGACCCCAGGCTCCGGCGGTCGGCCACCTGCCGCTCGGACAGGTGCCGGACGGCCATCAGCCGGTTCCGGTAGCGGGCGGCGTCCTCGAACTCGTGGGCGGCGGACGCCTCCTTCATCGCGGTCTCGAGCCGGCGCTCCAGCGGCCGCACCCGGCCCGACAGGAACTCGATCACCGAGTCGATCACCGCCCGGTAGTCCTCCGCCGAGATGTAGCCGACGCAGGGCGCCGCGCAGCGACCGATGTGGTAGTCGAGGCACGGCACGCCCGACCGCCGCCCCGGGGTCGGCCCCTCGCACGGCCGGTACGGGAAGACCCGGTTCAGCACGTCGAGCGTCTCCCGCACCTTCTTGGCGCTCGAGTACGGGCCGAAGTACTGGACGCTCTTGCGGTGCCGCTCGCGCGTGAACATGACCCGCGGGTACTCGTCGGCGACCGTCACGGCGATGTAGGGATACGACTTGTCGTCGCGCAGCCGGATGTTGAACGTGGGCCGGTGGCGCTTGATCAGGTTCTGCTCCAGGAAGAGCGCCTCGGTCTCGGACTCGGCCGAGACGAACTCGATGTCGTCGATCCGCTCGACGAGCTCTGCTGTCTTGGCCGTCGCGTACGCCTCGCGGCGGAAGTACGAGCGCACCCGCGAGCGCAGCGACTTGGCCTTGCCGACGTAGAGGACGTCGCCGGCTGCGCTTCGGAAGAGGTAGACACCGGGCGTCTGCGGCAGCGCGGACAGCCGCGCCTCGAGGCGCTCGGCGCGGTCGGATGCGGGCTCGGCGACCATCCAGTGCAAGAGTAGCCACACGGTCAGCGCATCCAAGCTAGCCTCGGATCCGTCTCAGACGAAGGAGAAGGCGGCATGTCCGAGATCCAGAAGATGCTCGAGGCGAATCGCGCGTTCGCACGTGCGTTCAGCCAGCGTTACGCGACCACGCGTCCGGCGCGCCGGTTGGCAGTCCTCACCTGCATGGACACGCGTATCGATCCCGTCCGGGCGCTGGGATTCGAGGTCGGGGACGCCCACATCATCCGAAATGCCGGCGGGCGCGCGTCCGACGACGCCATCCGCTCGCTGATCATCTCGTCCCGCGTGCTGGGGACGCGGGAGTTCGCCGTCATCCACCACACCGACTGCGGGATGATCGCGTTCACGAACAACGAGCTCCGCGCGAAGCTCAAGGAGGAGACCGGCGAGGACGCGTCGGATATCGACTTCCTGCCCTTCACCGATCTGGAGCAGAGCGTCCGGGACGACGTCCACCGCATCGTCCGGACGCCGTTCATCGATCCGTCGATCACCGTGTCGGGGTACGTCTACGACGTCAAGACCGGCGCCCTCGAGCAGGTCGTGGCCCCGGTCGCAGCGGCGACGCCGTAGCGATCAGAACCGATCGATCGCGTCGAGCGCGGCGTCCACGGTGGTGCGCGCCGCCCCCGTCACGGCGCCTGCGACGCGGCGGGCGCCGCGGGCGATCGAGGCTCGGTACCGGAAGGCGTACGAGCCGACGAGGAGCGCCGACCCCGCGGCGCAGAGCGCCAGGCCGACCGGCGGGATCTCGGCCGTGGCCGCCCCGGCCGTGACGAGACCGGCGCCGGCGGTGGCGACGCCGCCGGCGTTCAGGGCATAGCCGGCGGCCTGCATGCCGGCGACGATCCGCTCGTCGCGGCTCCTGGAGCGAGCGGCGGCGGCCAGGGCCCACCCGGCGAAGATCACCGTGCCCGCCAGCGTGAACCTGGCCGCCCAGAGCCCGAATGCGCTGAGCGGCATGCCGCCGTCGGACATCTCGGCCACGGCCGACGCGGCATCCCAGGTGCTTCCCGTGGCGGACGACAGGTCGCGCTCCCATTCCTCCGGCAGCACGGCCGCGAACACGAGCAGGCCCGCCCTCGCGACCGTTCGCAGCCCCGCCGCCCCCTGGAACCCGACCTCCGTCCCGGTCTCCCCGAGGTGCCGGGCGACGTGCTGGGCGCTCGCGATGAGCTCGCCGACCGACCGCACCGGCCCGCCCCCGCCGCCGTCGCCGCCCGGCGGCGGGAGCGCCCCGACGCGCATCGGCGACGTCCATCCCGGCCCGGCCGCCGGCTCCGGGAGCGGCAGCAGTCGCACCGAGCCGCCGGTCCCGGCCAGGCCCGCGCCGGATCCGCTCCGCAGCACCGCCGCAGCCAGCGACGCGTCGCCCAGCGCGTCCGCGAGCGCCGCCTGGAGGTCGCCGGGACGGCGCCGCTGGGCGGATGCGAGCGCCGCCGCGGCCGTCTCGGCGTCCGGGCTGAGCCCCAGCTCGATCTCCGCGGCCAGGACGTGCGCCGGCACCTGGTGGCGGCGGGCGGCGCGCTCGACGGCAGGATCGACGCCTGACGGCCCGCTCGGCGCCGGCCCCGCCAGCCGGCCGTAGCCGTCCCAGCCCCCGCCGGCGAGCGGCTCGTAACGCACCTCCGCGCCGGTGTGCGGAGCGGCCACGACCGTCCCACCGCCGACGTACATCCCGACGTGGTGCGGCGACCCCGACGGGGCCCCTGCGAACACCAGGTCGCCCGGCAGGAGCGCGTCGGGCGACTCGGATGCCGCCAGGCGCCAGAGGTCGGCGGCGGTCGGACGGCCGGGAAGCCTGAGCCCGGCCGCCTCGTAGGCGTAGTCGATGAGGCCCGAGCAGTCGAAGCCGCCCTCGGCGCGGCTCTCGCCGCCCCACACGTACGGCCAGCCGACCTGGGCCTCGGCGGCCGCGACCGCAGCCAGCGGCCCCCGCGCCCCGTGAAGGTCGATCGGGCGGAACGTGCCGCCCGGCAGCGCCGCCGCGTAACCGATGCCCGCCCTCGCCCGCTCGGTCACCGTCGCGTCCTGGCGGCCGACGACGGGGAGCGCGCCGGCCACGCCGACCGCCACGCGGACATCGACTGCCGTGGCGACCGCGCCCGCGCGGTCGATCGTCAGCTCGGTGAGGCGCGCGCCGTTGGCCTTCGCGGCCGCCGCAGCGGCCGCCCGCACCGTCCCCTCCGGCGCCGTCGGATCGGATACCAGCGTCCGCGCCGCTGTGAGCGCGGCCACGTCGGCGGCCGTCTGCGCACCCGCGCCGCCGGTCGAGATCCGGGCGAGGTGGAGGAGGACGACGGCGCCGAGCAGCACGGCGGTCAGCCCGGCGACCGCACCGATCGCAACCTGCCCGCGCTGGCTCACGGCGTGCGGGCGGTCGCGGTCACCTCGAGCTCGCGGCCGAGGACGGCGAGCGGCACCGCCACGCGCACCGTGCCGCTCGAGACCTCGACCCGCGCCCCGCGCGTCACGGCTCCGGGAAGCGGCCGCCCCTCGGCCACGAGCACCGCGGCCTGGTCGGCGATCCGCTCGGCCCGGGTGCGGGCCTGCCAGACCTGGAAGAGCGGCAGCAGGGCCAGTGCCAGCGCGCCCGCCAGGCCGGCGGCGAACACGAGCTCGATCGACGCCTGGCCGCGCGCATTCATTGCTCGACGACCGGCGCGGATGAGGACAGCCGGGGGGCGAAGCCCGGAACGATGCTCGGAACCCGAACCGTGACGACGACGCGGCCGCCCGACTCGGTCACGGTCGCTCCGGTGCGCATCGACGCCGGGAGCGCGGCCAGCGCCGCGTCGAGGGCGGGCCGCCCCACCAGCGCCGCCCGCGCCCCGCTCCGCGATGCCGACTCGGCCGCCGTCAGCGCCAGCCCGGCGAGCGCCGCCTGCCACACGCACGCGAGGAGGAGCGCGAGTGCGGGCACGAGCGCCACCACCTCGATGCTCGCCTGCGCGCGCTCTCGGCCTCGGGATCGGGACATGCGGCCACCGTACGGCCGCGCCCCGTCACGAAACCAGGCTGCGACGGTTGCGAGAGCGTCACAAGTCGGCTGCTACGATCGACGCAGATGAGCGACGACGACACGCCGCCCAACAACAGCGCGGGCGAGGACCGCCAGTTCGTGCACTTCTCGTTCTACGCGCTCGACCCCGCCTTCCGGCGCCTCCCGGCGATGGAGCAGGAGGCCGGGCGGGCGGAGCTTCTGACCGCGATCGACGAGGCGTCCGAGCGCTTTCCCGTGCGGGCGTACACGATGCACGGCATCCGGCCGGACGCCGATTTCATGCTGTGGAAGGTGTCTGAGCGGCTCGAGGACTTCCGCGAGCTCGGGACGGCCATCATGTCGACGTCGCTCGGCGGCTACCTGCGCACGCCGTACGCGTACCTGTCGATGACGAAGCGCTCGCAGTACGTCAAGGGTGAGGGCCGCTCGATGCACAAGCGCGGCCAGGTCGTCTGGAACCCCGACTCGCGCTATCTCCTCATCTACCCGATGGTGAAGACGCGCGACTGGTACCAGCTGTCCAAGCCGGCGCGGCAGGGGATCATGAACGAGCACATCGCCACGGGACACAAGTTCCCGACGGTGAAGATCAACACCACGTATTCGTTCGGTATCGACGACCAGGAGTTCGTCGTCGCCTTCGAGACCGACCACGTGGGCGATTTCCTCGACCTGATGATGGCTCTCCGTGAGACCGAGGCCAGCCGCTACACCGAGCGCGACACGCCGATCTTCACCTGCATCTCGTGCTCGGTGGAGGAGGCGCTGCGGTCGCTCGGCGGCGCGGCGGTCGGCGCGATGGAGCCGGCATGAGCAAGGCGCCCGTCCGAACTGACGGCGCGCCGGCACCCGTCTCGGGCGCGCCGTACTCGCAGGCGATCGTGGCCAACGGCTTCGTGTTCGTCTCGGGCCAGGTGCCGATCGACCCCGCGACGGGCAAGCTCGTCGACGGCGGCATCGCCGAGCAGACCAACCGCTGCTTCGACAACCTTGCCGCCATCCTGGCGGAGGCCGGAAGCGGGCTCGACCAGCTCGTGAAGACGACCGTCTTCCTCGACAACATCGGCGACTTCGCGGCCATGAACGCCGTCTACGCCGAGCGCGTGCCCGAGCCGTTCCCGGCCCGGTCGGCGATCGAGATCTCGCAGATCCCCCTGCCCGGGGCGCTGGTCGAGATCGAGGTCGTCGCGCTCGTCTGAGACGCTACGGCCGGCCCGCACGGGCCGCCGGCGTGACACCGACGTGCACGCGCTCGGAGGCGCTCACGATCGCCGGCTCGGCGTCCCGCAGGCACACGCCCGTCAGGAAGAGCGTGTCGTGCTCGGAGGCATCGAGGCGCGCCGCGGCCGGGACGCTCCTGCGCGACAGCGCCGCGCCCCTGCCGAGGAACCGCCGGCCGAACGCCGGCCCGCCCGGCGACGAGAGGTGCAGCGGGTCGCGCGCGCTGATCGACTGGGCCACGGCGTCGGCGACCAGGCTCGTCCAGCACTCCTCTGAACGGGCTCGCCGCAGCTCGCGCAGCCGTGCCGCGGCGGGCGTGTCGGCGAGCCCGTTCCCCTCCCCCATGCGGCGTCGCACCAGCTCGGGATCGAGCTCGCACATGCGCCAGATGTAGCCGGCGATCACAACCTCGCGGGCGGCCCGGAAGCGGTCGTCGCCCACGGGCGAGTCGACCGCGCCTGCAGCGGCGACACCCACGGCGTGCGCCACCTCGAGACGCATCGTGACGCCCTGGGCGAGCGCCGCGGAGAACCGCTCGGCCGCCTCGGCGAAGAGGCGGTCGTTGGCCTCGAGGGCGATCTCGCGGATCTCGGGACGCGCGACGAGCGCCGCCTGGATCCGGTCGGACTTCGCGCGATCGGCTGGCAATCCCTGGAAGGACATCTCTCCGACCGTACGCGGCTCCGCACGCGGAAGCAAGATGCTTGCGCACGAAATCCTCCTTTTTGGGCACGCGTGTAACGCTTCCGCGTAGAGTCAGATACGTGGACTACGCCGACCGTGAGCGGCGCTTCGGATTCGTCCGCGCGCGCCTCAGACTGGTCGCGGCCGAGGACGGCGGCACCACCACCGGCGTCTGGGACGACTACCGGCCGAACTGGGGTGTCGGCGAGCGCCTGTCAGGAGACGGGCTGATCGCCGGAGCGCCGATCACCGTCGAGGGTGCGGACGCGATTGCCCCCGGTGAGACCGGCATCGTGCACCTCCACCCCATGTACTGGGACGCATGGGCGGACATCCGCGTCGGCCAGAGCATCACCATGCTCGAGGGCGCGCGGATCGTCGGTGTGGCCGAGGTCCTCGAGGTCGTCCGGCGGCCGGAGGTCGAGCCCGGCTACAGGTAGTAGCGCTTCGACTCCTGCACGGCCCAGAACATGGCGAACGCGCCGCCGAGGCCCGCCACGACGAGGAGCGGGAAAAGGCTCCCCAGATCGACCAAGCCGAACGCATCGACGGAGTAGCACCCGAACGCGACCGTGACCGCGCCCATCCCGGCGTAGAGGACGTTTCGCTGCCGGTCGGGCATGAGCGAGATCGCCATCCGGTTCGAGCGGTACCAGCTCCACCCGAAGTACCACAGGATGACGATGAAGAGCAGCGAGAGCGTCCCCAGCACGATGTCGAAGATCCGCTGAGACACGTTGAAGAACACGGTCGCGACGATCGCCACGCCGACGATGATCAGGAAGCCGCGGATGGTGTCTCGCGTCATCAGGAGGGCCCTGTCATGAAGGCTCGCACCCCGAGAGCCGCGACGAGAGCCGAGCCGACCGTGAAGTAGAGCAGGTTCCGTCGTCCGTCCTCACCCCGTAAAGCATAGGGGTATGCCACGGCGAGCAGGGGGAGCAGGCCGTACGCGAAGTGCAGGCGGTCGCCCGGCTCGTCGCCCTGGGAGAGCAGGATGAGGCCGAGCGTGGCCTGGGCGATCACGAGGGTCTGCGCCGCGGCGAGCACGTGCCGGTAGATGTGGGCGGGCGCGCGGTTACGCCGGTAGGCGACGTAGCCCCAGATCGCCGCGACGGCGTTCGCCGCGATCAGCAGAGAGCCCACCACCGCATGGACGAGCGGCATGGCGCGGCACGCTATCAGGCGGTCTCGGCTGCGCCGTCTGGCACGCGCCTGAGCGGCGCCGACACCGCCGCCAGGAGGCCCAGGCCGGCGGCCACGATCGCCGCGAGCAGCGTGAACCCGCCCCGGGCGCTCGTGTGGTTGATGAGCGGCCCGACCGAGAGCGTCACGACCACCTGGAGCGCCATCGAGACGAGCAGGAACGACGAGGACGTGCGCCCCATCACCTCGTTCGGCACGACCTTGAACAGGTAGGCCGTCGTGATCACCCGGAAGCCCGATGCGCAGAAGCCAGCCAGGAAGAGCGCCGCGTAGAAGACGGGCACCGCCGCCGGCGCCGCGGCGAGCACCGTGTAGCAGCCGATGAGCGCGATCATGACGGTCGTCATGGCCCGCCACTCCCCGATCCGCATCACGAGCAGCGCCGCGAAGACACCCGAGGCCATGGCGCCGACGCCGTAGGTCATGTCGGCGAGGCCGTACGCCGTCGCCGTCAGGTGCAGGACGTCGAGCACGTAGGCCACCATCACGATGTTCAGGCTGATGGTCGCCACCCAGGGGATCACGCTTGCGATCCCGAACCCGGCGACGGCCGGGTGGCGCCGCAGGTAGGCGAGCCCGTCGCGCGCCATCGCGAGCCCCGACGGGTGCGGCCCCTCGGCGGGCGCGGGCCGGTGGTGGAGCAGGAGTAGCGCGGTGGCCGAGACCACGTAGGTCGCGGCGTCGACGGCGAAGGCGGTCCCCAGCCCGAACGCGATCAGGATCGGCCCGCCGAACGCGGCTCCGGTCAGGTTCCCGACCTGCCAGGTGATCTCGGACAGGCCGGACGCCGCCGTGAGCTGGTCGGGCCGGATCACCTCCTGGAGGAGCGCGGTGATCGACGGCCAGAACACGCTGTGGCCCAGGCCGACGAGGAACGTGAGCACGTAGAGCACGGGGATCGACGGCGAGCCGTGGTAGGCCAGCGCGGCCATGACCGCGACGAGCGCGAACCGGTACGCGTCCGCCGCGATCGCGACGGACCGGCGCGGATAGCGGTCGGCGAGCGGGCCGGCGAACGGCAGCATCACGATCCCCGACCCGAGCCCGACGGCCCACACGATTCCGACCGACGTCGCCGAGCCCGTGCGCTCGAGCAGGTACCAGCCCAGCGCGACGGCGTGCAGCCCCGTCCCCGCCATCGAGAACACCTCGCCGACGAAGTAGAGCCGGAAGTCGCGGTCACGCAGCGGGGCGAACGTGTCCACGTGACTACACTAGCCCGCGCCGTGATCGAGCCCGGACAGCCCGCGCCCGACTTCTCGCTCGAGTCCGACACCGGCGAGACCGTGCGGCTGAGCGACCTGCGCGGCCACCCCGTGGTCGTCTACTTCTACCCCAAGGACGAGACGTCGGGCTGTACGACGCAGGCCTGCGACATCGGCGACAGCTGGGACGACTTCGAGCGGGCCGGGGCGACCGTGCTCGGCATCAGCCCGGACTCGGCCGAGTCGCACGCCCGGTTCCGCTCCAACCACCGGCTGCCGTTCCCGCTCCTCGTCGACTCCGACCACGCGGTCGCCGAGGCGTACGGCGCCTGGGGCGAGAAGAAGAACTACGGCCGCACGTACATGGGCATCATCCGCTCGGGCTTCGTGATCGACGCCGACGGCAACCTCGCCGCCGTGAAGCACAACGTTCGGGCCGCGAAGCACCGAGAGTGGGCGCTCGCGGAGCTCGCCAAGCTGGACTGAGCGCTCGCCGCTCGAGCGGCCGCCAGCCCCTATCATCGGCCGCGTGCCGCAGCCCGACCTGCCCCTCGCCGGGATCCGCGTCCTCGACCTGACCCAGATCCTGGCGGGGCCGTTCTGCACGATGATGCTCGGCGACCTCGGGGCCGACATCGTGAAGGTCGAGCGGCCCGACGGGGACGGCACGCGCCGGTGGGGGCCGCCGTTCGCCGGCGACGAGTCGGCCTACTTCCTCCAGGTCAACCGCAACAAGCGCTCCATCGCGATCGACCTGAAGGATCCGGCCGGCGTCGAGGTCGCCCGGCGGCTGGCAGCGCGGGCGGACGTCGTCATCGAGAACTTCCTACCGGGCGCCGTCGAGCGCTTCGGGCTCGACCACGAGACCGTGAAGGCCGAGAACCCCGGCGTCGTCCACTGCGCCATCCGCGGGTTCCCGACCGGGCACCCCGACGCGGCCCGGCCGGGCTACGACTTCGTGATGCAGGGGATCGGCGGGATCATGTCGATGCAGGGCGAGCCCGCGGGCGAGCCGATGAAGGTCGCCGTCGCCATCTCCGACATCGTCGCCGGACAGTTCGCCGCGTCCGGGATCCTCGCCGCGCTGATCCGGCGCGGGCGGACGGGCGAGGGCGGCACCGTCGAGGTGTCGCTGCTCGACGCCCAGGTGGCCTGGCTCGCCAACCGGGCCGGCGACTGGCTGATCGGCGGCGTCGAGCCGGTGCGGCTCGGGAACGCGCATCCGTCCATCGTCCCCTACGAGACGTTCCATGCGTCCGACGGCCACATCAACCTGGCGGTCGGAAACGACGCCCAGTTCGTCCGCTTCTGCCGGGAGGCGGGCCGCGACGACCTGGCCGACGACCCCGAGTTCGCCACGAACCCGCTGCGCGTCCTGAACCGGCAGCGGCTGGTGGCGGAGCTGGCCGAGACGATCCGCCGCCGCCCGGTCGCCGACTGGGTCGAGGTGCTCGAGCGAGCCTCGGTTCCCGGCGGGCCGGTGCTGGCGCTGCCCGAGGTGTTCTCGGGCCCGGCCGCGCACGCCGTCGAGGAGATCGATCACCCGACGGCCGGCCGGCTGCGGCTCGTGGCGACGCCGGTGCAGATCGACGGCGAGCGGCCGCTCGCTCGGATGCCCCCGCCGCGCCTGGGCGAGCACGCCGCCGAGATCCTCGCGGAGGCCGGCTACGACCCCGGTGAGGCCGCCGCGCTGCTCGCCGGCCCGTGCGCCCCGCAGTAGACTGCCCGTCCGCGCGGATGTGGCGGAATTGGTAGACGCGCACGGTTCAGGTCCGTGTGACCGCAAGGTCGTGGAGGTTCAAGTCCTCTCATCCGCATAGCGCCCCTCGGCTCCCAGCGCATCGGCCGCCGACCGCAACGCGATCGCCGCCGGCGCCTCTAAACGGCCTAGCTGGACCCGTGGTTCGCCGAGCTCGCGGCGAAGATCAGGATCACGAACGCCAGGATCGCCGCGCCGATCCGCACGGGGAGCAGCACGTCGAGAACAACGCCGGACCTCCAGGCGTGCGCCGATGCCTTCCGTCGTCGCAGAACCGAAGCGTCTCTAGCAGGCCGGGTTGGCGGCGGTTACATAGACGAGGCTTCCCACAAGCACGACGACGGCTGTTGCCGACGCACCCACCGCAACACCGCGCGCGTACATGAGTGCCGGTGCCTTGACCGCCGCGGCGCCCGCAGCGACCGCCATGGCCACCGAGAGGACGAGCGCTCCGAGGTAGCCGTGCTGTGGGTTCACCGAGCACTCCATCCCACCGCCGTGGTTGGGCTCGCTGAGGCCGAGCGCCCAGAGGGTCGCCACGAGCACCAGGGCGGCGACTCCGAAGAGCAGCGAGACCTGGATCCACGCCACCCGCCGCGGCCCGCTCGCAGCGAGCCCGGCGAACATCCCGGCCATGGCGAGAACGATGCTCGCGACCATGACCAGCGCATCGTGATCGGGCCCGAACATCCGCCCACGGTACCTGGCCGACACCGCGCGCGACTCGACCCGCCCGCTACGCTCGCCGCGTGAGCGAGACCGAGGTCCCCGAAGGCGCCGTCGACGAGCCGGTCGAGCGGGCGGTCACGCCGTTCGAGCTCTTCTTCGACCTGGTCTTCGTCTTCGGCTTCACGCAGGTGACGACGCTCATGGCGGCGCATCCCACCGGCCGCGGCGTGGTGCGCGGGATGCTGGTGCTGGCAGCCGTGTGGTGGGCATGGGGCGCCTACGCCTGGCTCGCGACGACGATCAACCTCGAGGAGGGGTGGACCCGGCTCGTCATGATCGGCGTGATGGCGGCCATGTTCATCGCCGCGCTGGCCGCACCCAACGCCTTCGGCGACACCGGCGTCCTCTTCGCCTCGGCCTACCTGATCGTCCGCATCCTGCACCTCGTCCTCTACGCGGTCGCCGCGCGCGGCAGCCCGGCGCTGCTCGACTCGGTGATCAAGCTGACGCCGACCGCCGTCGCCGGGCCGCTCATGATCCTGGCTGCGGCGTTCGTCGACTCCAGCTTCCGCGAGGCGATCTGGGCGGCGGCGCTCCTGCTCGACTTCGCCGGCCCGCTCTTCCAGGGCTCGGAGGGCTGGCAGCTCTCGCCCGGCCACTTCAGCGAGCGCCACGGCCTGATCCTCATCGTCGCCCTGGGGGAATCGGTCGTCGCGCTGGGCGTGGGCGGCGGGCACCTCGACCTGGATGCGCGCACGATCGTCGCCGCGACCCTCGGAATCGCGGTCGTGACGGCGATGTGGTGGATGTACTTCGACGTCGTCGCGATCGTCGCCGCCCGCCGGCTCGCTCAGGCGACGGGCGCGGCGCAGGCCGCCCAGGCGCGCGACTCCTACAGCTACCTGCACTTCCCGATGGTGGCCGGCGTGATCCTGTTCGCGCTCGGCGTGAAGAAGGCCCTCCCCCACGCGCACGAGTCGCTCGACTGGACGCCCGCCGCCGCGCTCTGCGGCGGGGTCGCCCTCTACCTCGTCGCCCACATCCTGTTCCGCCTGCGAAACGTGGGGTCGCTGAATCGCCAGCGGCTCGTCGCGGCGGTGCTGCTCGCGTGCATGGTCGGCCTCGCCTCGTCCGTCAGCGCGCTCGTCCTGCTCGGCCTCGTCGCGGCGACGACGACGCTACTCGTGTCCTACGAGGCGATCCGCTTTCGCGAGGCGCGCCACCGGGTCCGCGCAGCGCGCGGCTGAGATCAGCGCCCCGATCAGCGGGTGCAGGCGCCCGCTCGCCGAGCTTCCGACCTGGGGCTGGAAGAGCGTCGCGACGTAGAACGGATGGCCGGGCAGCTCGACCGCCTCGACCCCGGCGTCAGGCGCGCGGGCAGAGACGACGAGCCCGGCCGCGACCAGCGCCGCCTCGCGCTCCGGCACGAGGCCGTAGCTGCACCAGTGAAAGCCCGTGAACGGCTCGGTGCCGCAGAGCTCGGCGACCCGCGTCCCGGCCACGGCCGTCACCGGCCGCTCCTCACCGACCAGGCTGCATGAGAGCCGCGCGACGACCGGGTCGGCGGCGTCGGGGTCGGTCTCGGCGTGGGCGGCGTCCGCCAGGCCGGCGACGTTCCGCGCGAACTCGACGAGCATGTGCTGGAAGCCGCCGCACGTGCCCAGGATGGGCATCCCCGCGGTCCGGGACCGGCGGATCTGGGCGAGCACCGCCTCGCCGTCGCGGTACGGCGTCCCGGGCACCACCCACAGGCCGTCTGCCTCGACCGCCGACTCGGCCTCGAGGCTCGGCAGCCAGCGGGCGTCGACGTCCGCCGGCATGAGCTCGAGCGTCGCATCGATCTCGCGATGCGTCAGATGGTCGGTGTTCCGGTCGCCCAGGACCGCGATCGAGACGGCCATCGCCCGACGATACCGCGGCTCAGCGCCGGCGCATGGTGTTCCAGTACGACCCCCGCCCCCAGCGCCGGAACGAGTGGAACGCCGAGCCGGACGTCTGGACGCGGAAGTCGTAGCCCTTGGGCGAGACGGAGTCGAAGTAGACGAGCGCCTTGAGCTTGCCGTGGGCGTGCACCCACTTGCGGGCCCGCGTCATCCAGTACGCCTTGTGCCCGGCCGAGTGCGGGTCCTCCATGCTGCCCGTCTCGGCGATCATCAGCGGCTTTCCGTGCCGCTTGGCCCACCGGTAGAACGAGGAGAAGATCGAGCGGTAGCCGGACCACGTGCTCTTGGCCGGATACCAGTTGTACCCGTCGGCCGCGATCCAGTTCACGTAGCGGTCGCCGGGGTAGTAGGCCTGGGCGTGGCCGTCCTTGAAGTGGGCGGCGATGCCGCACCACACGAACCTGGCGTTCGTGGCGCCGACCTGGCGGAAGATGCGCACCACGTGCCGCCAGGCGGGCACAAACTCGCTCGGCGTGCCGATGTAGCGCGGGCTGCCGGGCGGCTGGTCCATCTCGTACGCGAGGCGGAGGAAGATCTTCTTGTGGAGGCCCTTGATCGCGCGGGCGGTGCGTGTGATGAGCGCGTCCTGGCTGCCGCTGGCGATCGCCGAGGCCGTCGTCGTGCCGCCGGGCGACCACGAGATCATCGGGATCTGGTGGTGCGCGAGCGCGGACTGGTCGATCCGGTACGACGTGATCGACCACGGGCGGTAGTGGTGCACGATCGTCAGCTTGAATCCCAGCGTCCGCTCGAACCCGACCACGTTGGCCCAGGCATCGCCGCTTCGGTTCACGAACGCGCCGAAGAGCGCGCCGTGGCGCGGAACCAGGTTCTTGTTGGTACGGACGTGCGCCGACGCGGGCACGGAGGCCGCGAGGAGCGCGAGCACGGCGACAGGAAGCGTCAGCCAGGGGCGGAGCGTTCGCATACTGGGATTCATCGCCAATTCTTGTAAGGGCAGAACCCCTCGAACCGTGAAGGTTCGGTAAAGCGTCCCCACCGGCCCGGCGGCGCGCCGTCGATATCCTGCGGGCGAGGAGATGAACCGCATCACCGCCTGGGTCCGGCGGGCGTCCGCCACAACGCTGACCGCCGTGGGGCTCACGGCGGCGGCCGCGTTCGTGGGCGCGAACTGGCTTTGGAGCATCGACCGCTCCCCGCCCAAGCCGCCCCCGCCGACCACGCTCCAGGAGCTCACGCTCCGCGAGCTCTCGGGCTCCGGGCCGGCCGGCGTGACCGCGCACTTCCGCTACGTCGACGCGCTCGTCCCCACCACGAACCTCGTCTCCGACGCGACCTCCGGGGGCAGCCCGCTGCCGCTCGTGAGCGGCGCCGACGGCCGGCTCTGGTACGCGAACGGGCGCCTGCGGATGGAGTTCCAGACCGATCAGGGCGACACCCAGCTCCTGCTCCAGAACAACCGCGCGCTGGTCTATGACGCCGCCGACGGGACGGCCTATGCGGCGATCCTCCCGGCGCTCGGCCTGCCGCAGCTCGCGCGCTCCGGGCTCGCGGGCGCGTCGAGCCTGGTCAGCTCGATCTCGGGCGACGCCGCCCTCTCGCGCCCCCATCCGGTGGTGACGGGCGGCCGCCCCGCCTACACCGTGCGGATCGCCCCGACGCACGACGGCGGCCTGCTGCGCTCGGCGAGCCTGGCCGTCGACGCGGAGACCGGGACGCCGCTTCGGCTCGAGCTCTTCGGCACGGGCCAGACCGCGCCGCTCCTCGAGTTCGCGCTGAGCGACGTCTCCTACGGCGACATCGACCCCTCGGTGTTCCGGCTCAAGCTGCCGTTCGGCATGCACCCGCTGGCGCTGCGGTTCGCCGCGCCGCCCTCGGTCGGCGGCGCCGTGCCGTGCACGGGGCCGCAGGAGCTCGCCGGCCTGCCGCTTCGCACCTGCCGGGAGGCGTCGCGCTCGACCGACGTGCCCGGGCGGGTGCTCGTCTACGGGACGAATCTGAGCTCCGTGGTCGTGCTGGAGCAGCCCGGCTCCAGCGACCCGAGCGGCGGCCTCTGGAGCCTCCTGCCGACCGTGACCGTCTCGGGGACGACCGGCCGCGAGCTCGTCACCGGTCTCGGGACCGTGATCCGGTTCGTCCGCGGCGGCGTGACCTACACCGTGCTCGGGAGCATGCCGCGCCCCGTCGTCGAGGCCGTGGCGCGGGGCCTGTGAGCGTCGCTCCGGTCGAGCTCCGCGGCCTGCGCAAGACCTACGGCGAGCTCGTCGCCGTCGATGACGTGTCGCTGACGGTGAGGCCGGGCGACGTCTTCGGCTACCTGGGCCCCAACGGGGCCGGCAAGACCACATCGCTCAGGATGATGCTCGGCCTGATCACGCCGACCGCGGGCGAGGTGCGCCTCTTCGGCGACGATCCGATCGCCGACCCGGTCTCCGCGCTTGCCGACGTCGCCGGCTTCGTCGAGGAGCCGGCCTTCTACCCCTACCTCTCCGGCCGGCGGAACCTCGAGATGCTGGCGGCGCTCGACGGTACCGACGGCGGGCGGATCGACGAGGTGCTCGAGCTGGTCGAGCTCGCCGGCCGCGCAGGCGACCGCGTCCGCGGCTACTCGCACGGCATGCGCCAGCGGCTCGGCCTGGCGGCGGCGCTGATGCGGAGCCCCAGGCTCCTGCTCCTCGACGAGCCGACCACCGCCCTCGACCCGGCCGGGATGCGCGACATGCGCGAGCTGGTGCGGCGGCTGGCCGGCGAGGGGATCACCATCATGCTCTCGACCCACCTCATGAGCGAGGTCGAGCAGCTCTGCAACCGGCTCGCCATCATCCAGCTCGGCCGGATTCGCTACGAAGGTGAGCTGGCCGACCTCCTGGCGCGAAGCCGGGGCCGCTACCGGCTCGATGCCACCGACCCGGCCCGTGCGGCGGACGTCTGCCGCGAGACGCCGGGCATCCGCGACGTCGAGGCGCGCGACGGCACGGTGTGGTTCGCGGCCGAGGCGGACGCGGCGGCGACGGTGTCGCTGCGCCTCGCCGAGTCGGGGATCGGCGTGCGCACGCTCGTGCCCGGCGGGCAGAGCCTCGAGGAGCGCTTCTTCGAGATCACCGAGGACGGCGCGTGACAGGCCGCGTCTACGCGTGGGAGGTGCGCAAGCTCGCGGCTCAGCGGCGGACCTACCTGGGGCTTGCCGCGGCCGCCGTCGCGCCTGTCGTGCTCGTGGTGGCGATTCGCGTCCGCCCGCCGCAGCCGACCGACCCGGGCTCCCCCTTCTTCCTGCGCTTCGCCGTGGAGTCGGGCCTGGCCGTGCCGCTCCTCATGCTGCTCTTCGCCTCGGTGTGGCTCTTCCCGCTGGTCGCGGCGCTGGTCGCCGGCGACATCGTCGCCGCCGAGGACGGGAACCGGACGCTGAAGACGATCCTCACGCGCTCGGCGGGCCGCACCGCGATCTTCGCAGGCAAGGTCGGGGCCGCGTTCACGTACGTGCTCGCCGCGCTCCTGACGATGGTGGTCGCGAGCGTCGTGGCGGGCTGCCTCGCGAGCGGGTTCAACCCACTGCCGACGTTCTCGACCGTGGTCTCACCCTCCCGCGCACTGCTCCTCATCGCCGGGAGCTTCGCCGTCTACGCGCTTCCGGCGCTCGGGATCGCGGCGGTCGCCGTGCTCTTCTCGACGATCAGCCGAAACAGCGCCGGCGCCGTCGTCGGGACGCTGCTCGCGGCGCTGCTCATGCAGCTCACCCAGATCCTCCCGGTGCTCGACTCCGACGCCGCGCAGCGCTGGATGCTGACCGCTCAGCTCCAGGCCTGGCAGGCGCTCTTCCGCACGCCGCTCGACTGGGGGCCCGTCGTCCACGCGGCCTACATCTCGGCGGCCTATGCTGTCCCCGCGCTCGTGGTCGCCTGGGTGCACTTCGTGCGCCGGGATGTGTCCGGATGAGGACGCGCTTGGATCCGAGTGCGGATGATCGGATGGGCTGCGAACTCAACAGCGAATACCGCAATACGGGGAGGCAGATATCTCCCGAGGTTGTGACAATCCCGGACGGTGGCAATGCAGCATCCTGACCTCCGCGGCTCCGGACGAATCGACGTCGTGAACGGAAGATCCCCCTCCCTCTCCTCACATGACGTTCCGGCCGGGCTGCGGATGGTCAGGGCGCTTGACCGGGCGGTGCTCGAGGTGGCGCGCGCCCTCGATCTGCGGCCGATGGAGCTCTACGCGCTCCTGCTCCTGCACGGGGCCGAGCCGATCGAGACGACCCGGCTCGCCGACCAGCTCTCTGCCAGTCCCAGCCAGGCGAAGCAGCTCGCCCTGCGGCTGTGCGCTCGCGGCATCGCCGTGCGCCGCGGCGCGTTCGGGCGCACCGAGCTGACCGACGCGGGCCGCGAGCTCGCGATCGAGGCCGAGGCCAGGCTCGAGGATGTCGTCGCGGGCCGGATGGCCGGGATGGACCCGACCCTCCGCGTGCTCGGCGGAGCAAC
>DATAEI010000081.1:0-9797 GCA_036258075.1 Gaiellales bacterium | reverse complement strand
GTCGACGCTCGTTCGCTGCCGCCGCGGCGCCGATGACGCCGGCGACGAGATGGCCGCCGCCGGCGCCGCGGTGGTCTGGACCCGCAGGGAGCTCGTGGGCCAGGGCTGCTGCGATGTCGAGTTCGACACGCGCCTGCGGACGTCGACCTCCGGCGCGCTGGACGACCATGCGTTCCGCCAGCTCGGATGCGGCGGCACGGAGATCGGCTCGCTGGCCGCCCGTGGAAGCATCGCCGCCTACACCCGGTCCGTCTGGACGAGCACGTTCTGCCCGGGGAGCCCGGACACCGGCCGGGACTCGATGACCGGCGGCCATGTGCGGCTCATCGACGTGCGCTCGGACGCCGTGACGACCGTGCCTGCGTCGGCGCCCGCGGCGTTGATCGCGCTCTCGACCGGCAGACTCGCGATCGTCCCGTACGACCTCGGCGCCGGCACCATCAACTTTCCGCCTCCGCCCGTGCCGCAGGTTCAGGTGTGGAGCCTGGCTTCCCTGGGGCTCGAGCGAACGATCGCCGAGACCGGGACGATCACTGCTGTCGCCATCCGCGAGGGCCAGGTCGCCGTCCTCGTCCGGGACGGCGCGGGTGCGTTCCGGATCGACCGGTTCGCCGCAGCCACAGGCGCTCCCACCGGCTCCACTGCGGTGCCGGGCTCCGTCGCACCGCAGCTCGCGATCTGGCACGGCCTCGTCGTCTTCGGCACAGGACACACGGTGCGCGCGCTCTCGGTCGCCACCGGAGCGATCCGCGTCGTGGCCACGATCCAGCGACGGCCGTACGACGTCCTCGCGGTGCGTGGACGGGCGATCTGGCTCTCCGCAGGCCGTCACCTGAGCCGCATCAGCTCCGCGCCGCTCCGGTAGCCGCCGTCGTGCAGCGCTGCGGACGGTATGAGAAGCTCCGCGTCGGAGTCTGATGGCTGCGACGTCGGACAGCGACGAACGCCGGCTGGGCCTCACCGGGCGCTCCGCCAGAGCATGTGCGGCGCACCCGTGGCGAACGGTCGCCGCGTGGGTGGCGCTGGCCGTCGTCAGCATCGGGATCACCTCGGCGCTCCTGGCCGACTCGCTCACCACCGAGAGCACGTTCACCGGGACGCCCGAGTCGCAGCGGGCGATCGACCTGATCGAGCAGCGGCTCGGCCGCAAGGAGCCCGTCCGTGACGTCGTGATCGTGAGGTCCGCGGCGCAGACGGTCGACCAGGCCGGATTCCAGCAGCATGTGGCGGCGATCCGCTCCCGCCTCGTGGCCGCCGCTCCGAGCGTGGTGCGCGTCGGGCCCACCTACTACCAGACGCGCGACCCCTCGCAGATCTCGAGGGATCAGCACAGCACGCTCATCCAGATCACGATGCCGGGGAGCCAGTTGAACGACGCTCCCGACCGGATCAAGCCCGTGATCGCCGCGGTGGACGCTGCCGACGGCCGCGGCGGCTACGCGGTCCTGATCACCGGTCAGGCGACGGTCGGCGAGGACTTCACGAAGCTCTCCGAGAGCGACCTGCAGACGGGCGAAGGGATCGGCATCCCGATCGCGCTCCTGATCCTGCTCGCCGTGTTCGGGACGGTCGTGGCGGCGTTCGTGCCCCTGATCCTCACGATGTTCGCGATCGTCGTGGCGCTCGCTCTGGCCGCACTCGTCGGCCAGATCTCGCCGCTCAGCTTCTTCGTCGTCAACATGCTCACGTTCATGGGGCTGGCCGTGGGCATCGACTACTCGCTCTTCATCGTCTCCCGGTACCGCGACGAGCTCCGCGCGGGGCACGAGAAACACGAGGCGATCGGGCTCGCCGGGATGACGGCGAGCCGAGCGGTGCTCTTCAGCGGCATGACTGTGGTGCTCGCCCTCGTGGGGATGCTGATCGTCCCGACCAAGATCTTCGTGAGCCTCGCGACCGGCGCGATCCTCGCCGTGCTCGTCGCGGTCATCGCCGCGCTGACACTGCTGCCCGCGCTCGTGAGCCTCCTGGGCGACCGGATCGAGGCGCTCCGTGTGCCGTACTTCGGCCGACGCGCCGAGCGCCCATCGGAGAGCGGCGGCTTCTGGGGTCGAATCGTGGCCGCGGTGGTGCGGCATCCCGTGGTGGCACTCTCGCTGTCGGTCGTCGTGCTCCTGATCGCGGCAACGCCGTACTTCGGCATCCACACCGGCTCGGCCGGGCTGTCGACGCTGCCGAGCTCGACGGACGCCAAGCAGGGCTACGTCGCGCTGAACCGCGACTTCACCGTCGGCGAGGTGACTCCCGCCACCATCGTCGTGGACGGCGACGTGGCGTCGGCCGGCGCGCGCGCGGCGTTCGCAAAGCTCGAGGCGACGCTGGCCGGGGACGACCGGTTCGGCACGCCTCAGCCGGCCGGCGACCCGGCGCGGCACCTGGCCGTCATCAACGTCCCGGTCGCAGGCGATCCCAACTCCGACGCGGCGCTCGACGCCGTCCGGGAACTGCGCAGCACCTACATCCCCGACGCGCTCACCGGGACCGGGCTCAAGGCGTACGTCACAGGGGCGAGCGCGCAGAATCTCGACTACTTCGCCATCACCGACGAGTACCTGCCGATCGTCTTCGTGCTCGTGCTGGGGCTCAGCTTCATCCTGCTGATGCTGGCGTTCCGCTCGGTCGTCGTCCCCGCGTCGAGCATCGCGATGAACCTCCTCTCGGTCGGCGCCGCGTATGGGCTCCTCGTGTTCGTGACGCAGGAGGGCCACGGCGCCGGGCTCTTCGGGTTCCAGAAGGTCCCGACGGTGGAGGCATGGATCCCGCTCTTCCTGTTCTCGGTGCTCTTCGGCCTCTCGATGGACTACCAGGTGTTCCTGCTCTCGCGGATCCGCGAACGCTACGACGAGCGCGGCGACGCCCGCGAGGCCGTGAACTACGGCATCACGTCCACCGCCCGGCTGATCACGGGCGCCGCGCTGATCATGGTGGCAGTCTTCGCCGGCTTCGCCGCGGGCCGGCTCGTGATGTTCCAGCAGATGGGCTTCGGCCTCGGCGTCGCCATCCTGCTCGACGCCACCATCGTCCGCACCGTGCTCATGCCGGCGTGGATGGAGCTTCTGGGAGACCGCAGCTGGTACATGCCGAGCTGGCTGGGATGGCTGCCGGACATGCGCGTCGAGCCGCCGCACGCGACTGCGCCGGCGCTGCCCGAGCCGCCGCGCTGAGCCGGCCGGCAAGCGCCGCCCTACTCGAACTGCACCACCAGCGCATGGGTGCTGCCGTCATCGAGCTTCACGACGAGCGCCTGGCACGTTCCGGCCCACGACCCGTCCGTCTTCCAGACGAGGCTGAAGCGCCCGCTCGCGGTGTCGTACCGAACCCCTCCGCCGATGGCGTCCGCAGCCTGGTCGCCTGCCGGGACGGTGGATGACCCGCACGTCACCGGGGAGGTACGCGGGAAGCCCGCCGCCACGGCGCCCGGACCGACGCGTCCGCCCAGCGAGAACTCGACGGGGATCGCGCGGCCTGCGTTGGCGTGCGCCAGCGGCGGGGTGACGAAGCCGCCCCAGGGGTAGCGCACCCAGTATCCGGATGTGCTGGAGCTCCGGTTTCCGACGGCGTCCGTCGCCGTCACCGTGAGGTCGTGATAGCCGACCGCGGTCGTGTCGAGCGGGCCTGTCGGTCCGCTGCAGGTCGCCGTGCCGGAGCCTCCGTCCACGCAGGCGTAGACCGGCGTGACCACGGCCCCGCGCTGGAGGACAGCGCCGTCGGCCGGCGTCGAGATGGAGATCGCCGGCGGGCGGCGGTCGACCCGGAAGGGCCCGACCGGCCCGGCGTCGGCGCAGTTGCCGGCCACGTCGCAGACGGTGTGCGTGCCGGTCTTGGCGTCGGCAGTCTCGACCCCCGCACCGACCGAGGTCGTCAGGCTGAAGCGCGCATCGGCCCCGTCAGCCAGGCCCGACCCGGCGTCCGAGGCGGTGCAGTCCACGGTGACGTCATCGGCGTGCCAGGCGTCGTCCGGCGGCCCGCAGCTGACCACGGGCGCCTCGTCGTCGGACGTGGAGACGTGCGCGAAGAGATCCCAGCCCGCACCGTCGCCCTGCACCAGGTTGGACGCCCGCGACGCAAACGCGACCTCGGTCCCGTCCGCGCTGATGGCCGGAAGCTGCGAGATCCCGTTGGCCCCGTCGCCGGTGTCGGTCTGGCTCGCCCGCTCGGTGACGGCCGCCGGCAAGTCCCGGACGAAGACATCGGTCGTCCCGTTCGTGTCTCCGGGGACGAGGTTGGCGGCGAACGACGCGAAGGCGACCCGGCGGCCGTCGGCGGACACGGTCGGATCCGTGCTCGTCCCCTTGGCGGGCGCGCCTCCCACGCCGACGCTCACGAGGGAGATGGCGTCGCGTCCGCGGTCGTACACGAAGACGTCGCCGGTGGCCCCGTTGGCGTCGTCCGGCACGAGATCGGACGCGCCGGAGCTGAGAACCACATGCGCGCCGTCCGGCGTGATGCCCGGAAGCCCGGCCAGGCTCGCGCCGTTTCCGGACGTTCCCGCCGGCGTGTGGCTGACGAGCACCGTCGTGCCCGCGGCCGGATCGCGCACGAACACGTCCTTGGCGCCGTTCTGGTCGCCCGGCACCAGGTTCGAGGCGGCGGACTGGAAGACGACGACGCCGGCGTTCGACACCGACGCGGCATCGGACGGGCCGTTCGCCCAACCGCCCGCCTGGGGGACGCTGGCGCGGGTCAGGGTGCCCGTCTGCCGGTCCGCCACGTAGACCTCGCGCGTGAAGTCCGGCTTGCCGGGGGCCAGGTTCTGCGCGGTCGACGAGAACGCCACGTAGCGGCCGTTGGCGCTGATCATCGCGGGCGAGCCGAAGGCCGAGAGGCCGTTCGCCTGACCGCCCGCCGGAGGCAGCGAGATCCGGGTCGTCGTGCCGGTCTCGAGATCGCGCACGAAGACGTCGGAGAAACCGTTCGTGTCACCGGCGACCAGGTTGGACGCCAGCGAGCCGAACGCGACGTACCGCCCGTCCGCCGAGATGGAGGCGTCGTCGGAGTCGTTGTTGGCCGGAAGGCCGTTCTGGCCGACGCTCACCAGCGTCGTCGTCCCCGCCGCGAGATCGCGCACGAACACGTCGCGGTGGCCGTTCGTGTCGCCGGGGACGAGCTTGGCGCTCGCCGACGTGAAGACCACGCGCCCGTTCGCGCTCCACTGCGGCCGCCCGAACGTCGCGGCGTCGTCGGCGCTCGCGCCCGCCGGCGTGGCGCTCAGGATCACGGTGGCAGGCTGCGCGCCCTGCGCCGGCCCGGCCACGAGCGCCGCCCCGATCCCGATCGGGATCAGGAGCCGCGCGGATCCCCGCAGAAGGCCTCGTCGGTTCCGGCGTGAGTTCACGTCGCGCACCTCTTCGGATTCGTGGTCGCCACTGGGTGCACGCGGGGGTGTGCGCAGGCGACGGAGCCGCCATGCTCTTCTGGATCGGCAGGCCGGGGGCTCTGCCCCTCACCCCTGCGGGGGCGAATGACGACTCGTTCGCGGGGTTCGGGCCTGACTCCGTCGAGGGATCGACCGCCGTCTACGTGCGCTCGGCGACGTAGAGCAGCGCCATGTATCGCACGCGCACGCGCGCCCCGGGCCGAGCGCCGATGCGTTGCCGCAGCCGCGCGAAGAGCCGCTCCCGGAGCGCCGGCTCGAGGCGTCGATAGGTCGAGACCGTCATCAGCAGGTCGATGTAGCCCTCACGGGGATAGGTGACGTCCCAGAAGGCCCGCCTCGTTCCGATGAGGCGAAAGGCGCCGCTCGCCTCGAGCTCCTCACCCACGACGCGGTCGCTCAGGGCCGCGACGGCGTCCGGATGCGGCGGCCGGCCGATCGTGAGCATCTCGCGTGCGTCCTCTCCGAGGACGGCGACGTAGTCGTCGGCCACGTCGCCGAAGAACGGGTCGCCGCCGTCCGGGAGGACGTGCACCAGCGAGACGACGACGAGCTTCCCGGATCGGCGGAGCAGCTCCGCGGCGATGCGGTAGCGACGGTCGGGCGCGATCCAGTGGAACGAGCTGAACGCGACGACCGCGTCGTACCCGCCGTGCTCCGGGCGCCAGGCTTCGAAGTCGGCGTTCACGATCTCGACGTTCCGGAGGCCCGCCAGGTTCCGCCGTGCAAGCGCGGCGGCCTCCCCGTCGAGCTCGACGCACGTGATCGCATAGCCCCGCTCCGCGAGCGGCCTCGTCGCCTGCCCCGTCCCGCACCCGATCTCGACGAGCCGCGCTTCGGGCCGAAGCTCCGCGAGCTCGGCCAGGTCGGCGAAGATCTCCGCCGGATACGACGGCCGAGCCCGCGCATACAGATCCGCCGCGCCCACGGCCGGCGATGGTAGCGGCGCGCGATCGTGGTCGAGTACGAGTAGCGGAGGAGGGACTCGAACCCCCGACACGCGGATTATGATTCCGCTGCTCTAACCGACTGAGCTACTCCGCCGGGACGGCCAGTCTAGCCCAATCGCCTAGCCGAGCCAGGCCTCGAGAACCCGGACGCAGCCGGCGATCCCGTCGAGGTGCGCGATCTCGAAGCCGTGGGTGTTCTCGGTGGCGAACGCGAGGCAGGCGGCGCGCGGGACGAGGCCGAACGAGAGCACGTTCGAGGCGTCGGAGCCGAACCCCGCGAGCGACGCGTGCCGCATGCGGACGCCGGCGGCGGCAGCGGCGTCGTCGAGCTCGGCGCCGAGCATGTCGTCGAGCGGGCCGTTCGCGTCGGCGACCACCAGGACCGGGTCGGGGCCGGCGTCGACGCCGTACTCCTCGGCCACCGGCGTCACCTCGAACGCCACGATCGCCTCCGCCTCGGTGTGGCGCGCGTACCAGAGCGCGCCGTGACAGCCGATCTCCTCTCGCGCCGTGAACACGAGCTCCGTCGTGTGCCGCGGCGAGCGCAGCCGCTCGGCCAGGTCGAGCAGGCCGGCGACGGCGCCCTTGTCGTCGATGGCGTAGGCGGCGACGTACTCGCCGTCGGCGCCGAGCCGGACCGGAGCCTTGCGCGCGACCGAGGGGACGAGCCGGGTTCCCGGCCGGATCCCGGCGGCCTCGAGCGCCTCCGCGTCGAGCTTGGTCTCGACCCACGCGTCCTGCCAGCGCACGCCGGCCGACTCCTGCTGCTCGCGGTGGGCCGACTCCTTCGACACGTGCCGGGCGCCGAACGAGAGCACGCCGGGAACGGTCGCGTGCCGGCCGAGGACGTCCACCGGCCCCTCGCCCCACACCCACGGGAACGAACCGCCGAGCTTCCCCACCCGCAGCCGGCCCCGCTCCTCCACGCGCTTCACCATCGCGCCGATCTCGTCCTTGTGCGCCAAGACGGCCCGGACCGGCCCAGGCTCGCGGCCCTCGACCCGAAGGACGATGTTGCCGGCGGTGTCTGTCCGCGGCTCGCCGAGCGCCGAGAGCCGTTCGAGCAGGTGGGCGTCGACCGCCTCCTCGACGCCGCTCGGCGAGTGCAGGGCGCCCAGATCGGCGAGCGTCGCGGCCAGCTCGTCTCGGGTCATGCCGTCACGCCCGCGCGAGGCGCGTCGTCGCGGGCATCGTCCACGTCCGCAAGCGTACTACGATCGGCCGGCGATGCCACGCGGCGCCGAAGACCTGGCACTCCTCGACGCGCTCCTGGAGCACGCCCGCCAATCGCTGGGCGCAGACCACGTCACGTTCTGCTCCTGGGACGAGGCCGCCGGCACTCTGACGGTCGAGCACGCGACCGGCGACATCGACCACCCCGAGGTGCAGGCGTCCGACGAGGCGATCTCGCTCACCGACTTCGGGCTCGACCTCATGCCGTACGCGCCGGGCAGGAACGAGCCGGTCATCTACCGCGACGCCCCCGACGAGATCCCCGCCGTGCGCGAGTTCCTGCGCCGCATCGGCGCGCACTCCGAGCTCACGATTCCCGTCTTCGACCGCCCCGGCGGGAAATGGGCGCTCGAGGCGTTCTTCCGCAAACCGTCGGTGCGGCTGGGCGAGCGCCAGCTCGCGATCGCCTCCCGGCTGGCGCCGCTCGCAGCCGCGGCCGTCTCGCGCGACGCGATCCTCCTCGACCTGCGCGAGACCGAGGCGCGCCTGCGATCGGTGGTCGAACAGATCCCGGCGATCACCTACGTCGACGCGATCGACCGGACGCCCGTCTACACGAGCCCCCAGATCCGCTCGCTTCTCGGCTACACCATCGAGGAATGGCAGGCGCCGGGCTTCTGGATCTCGCGCGTGCATGCCGACGACCGCGAGCGCGTGGACACGACCTACGAGCAGGTCACGCAGACCGGCAGGATCGACATCGAGTACCGGATGCACGCCGCGGACGGGCGCGTGATGTGGTTCAACGAGCGAGCGCACCTCGTCACCGACGACGCCGGGCGGCCCGCCGCGATCCACGGCGTGATCATCGACATCACGGCCCGCCGGCTCGCCGAGGAGGCGCTTCGCGAGAGCGAGACCCGCCGCGGCCGCGTGCTCGCCGAGATGCTGCGGGCGGAGGAGGCGGAGCGGGCCCGCATCGCGACCGAGCTCCACGACGACACGATCCAGGTCATGACCGCCGCGCTCTTCACGCTCGACCGGGTGCCTCGCACGATCGCCGCGGGCGACACCGCGCGCGCACTCGAGACGCTCGGCACGCTGCGACGGACGCTCGTCAGCGCCGTCGAGCGCACGCGGCGCATGACCTTCGAGCTGCGCCCGCCGCTGCTCGAGGCGCACGGCCTGGGGATCGCCGTTCGCGACCTGGCCGACGAGGCGGCCCGCGAGGGCGGCTTCGAGGTCGACCTGCACGCGAGCATCGAGCGCTACCCGTTCGCCATCGAGGAGCTCGTGTACCGCACCGTGCAGGAGGCGCTCGCGAACGTGCGCAAGCACGCGCGCGCCTCGAAGGTCACGATCGCCCTCCAGGAGCGCAACGGCAGCCTGACCGGGTGGGTGCGCGACGACGGCCGCGGCTTCGACATCGAGCGGGCGCTCGACCGGCACCGGATGCGGATGCACGTCGGCCTCGACGCGATGCGCGAGCGCGTCCACCTCGCCGGCGGGCGGCTCGACATCCACTCCGAGAAGGCTGCGGGGACGAGCGTCGAGTTCGCCGTGCCGCTGCCGCCGTCACGGTCGTCGCGCACCTCGTGAGCCGCGATGCGGAGCTCGAGCGGCTCTCGGGCCGGACGTTCGACGTGCTCGTGGTGGGGACCGGTGTGATCGGGGCGGCCACCGCCTGGTACGCCGCCCTGGCCGGCGCCTCCGTCGCCGTCGTCGACAAGGGCGACGTCGCCGGCGCCACGTCGGCCGCGTCGTCGAAGCTCATGCACGGCGGGCTGCGCTACCTGGCCATGGGAGACGTCGGTCTGGTGCGAGAGGCGCATCGCGAGCGCCGGATCCACGCCCGGGCCGTCGCACCGCACCTCGTCCGGCCGCTGGAGTTCGTCGTCCCCGTGGGCCCGGGCTCCCCCACGCCCCTCTGGCAGGTGCGGGCGGGCGTCTTCCTCTACGGCGCGCTGGCCCGGTTCGCCGACGGCCGAAACGGCCGCATCTCACTCGCGTCGGCCCGCCGCCGGGTACCGCCGCTCCTGACCGGCGGGCTACGCGGCGCCGTCCTGTACCACGACCACCAGACCCACGACGCCCGGCTCGCCATCTCGGCGCTTCGGGCCGCGGCCGATGCCGGCGCCGTGGTCGTGCCGCACGCGGAGGTCGTTGCGCTTCGCACTCGCGCCGGCGCCGTGGCCGGGGCCGAGGTCGCCGACCGGCTGGGCGGCGGCGCCGTCTCGGTCGACGCCCGGGTCGTCGTGAACGCCGCCGGGCCGTGGGTCGACGCGGTGCGCCGGCTCGAG
>DATAEI010000080.1:0-11411 GCA_036258075.1 Gaiellales bacterium | reverse complement strand
GTCGAGCCGGCGCGTGTGGTCGAGGACGCGCCACTCCCAGGGACGCAGCGGCCGGCCCCCGACCAGGATCTCGGTCGCGGTCCAGTCGCCGATCACGACCAGGTCCTCCTGGCCGGCCACGGTGCCGTCGAAGAGCCCGGCGACGTAGGCCCCCGGCGTCGAGCCGGGGCCGTCCTCGTCCGCCGTCCCGCGGATGCCGAGGTAGCCGTTCGAGATGGCGAAGAGCGTCTCGGACGACGCCTCGGTCACCGGGTCGTAGCCGCTCCGCTCGACGACCCAGCCGTCGGCGGGCAGCGGCTCCGCGGCCGGCTCCTCGACCTCGGCCGGGACCGCGGGCGCGCGGCTCACGGCCAGGCCGGCCTGCGCGTCGAGCAGCTTCACGAAGGCCGCCGGGCCGCCGCCGATGTGCAGCACGCCGCTCGGGACGCCGTTCGGCTCGCGACCGACCGAGACGATGGTCGCGCCGGCCGCCAGGCGCGACACCATCCGGTAGTCGGAGCCCTCGAAGCCGGCGATCGGCCCGAACTCGTCGCCGGCGAGCAGCACCTCGGCAGGCAGGATCGCCCGCGCAGGTGCGAGCCGGCGCATCACGTAGGCGATCGAGTCCGACTTGTCGGTGAGCCCGACCTCGACGTGCTTCACGTCGGTGGTGATCCGCGGGTCGCGCAGGCCGGCCGCGGTGGCCGCCTCGGCGGTCATGTCGATGACGGCTCCGATCCCGCCCGGCACCGGCGCCAGCCGCTTCTCGACGGCGGCGAGCAGCTCGCCGATCCGGGCCTTCGGCGGGTCGGCCCATTCCGGCTCCGAGATGAGGTCGAGCTTGCGCCGGTTCAGGCGGTTTCGGACGATCTCGATCTGGACGCCGTAGTCGGACGCCAGCCGGTCGCGGACGGCGTCGGAGGCGCTGTCGAGCGCGGCGTCCTCCTCCGGCGAGGCCTCCCGCGCCCAGAGGAGCGAGCGCGTGCCGTCGGCCTCGTGCGCGTACACCTCGGACCCGCGGTTCACCATCATGTAGAGCCGCGACAGCGCCGAGTGCGTGAGGAGCGGTGCGATCTGGCCGCCGACGTTGTCGGCGTTCGTCCCCGTGATCACGACCAGGAGCACGCCCGTGTCGAGCAGGCGCTGCATCGCGCGCGCGAGCTCCGCCGGGTGCTCGCGGCGGTCGGTGACGGCCGTGCCGTCCCAGTCGAACGCGATCAGCCGGTAGCGATGGTCGCCGAGCGGACCCTGCCCGTCCACGAGCTCCCTAGCGGATCACGACGCGCGTGCCCAGGGTGGCGAACTGGTAGACGACGATCGCGTCGCGGTCGTAGATTCGAACGCACCCGTGAGAGGCGGGGTAGCCGGGCACGGACGGGTACTGGTGGAACGCGTCCCCGCCGTAGAAGTAGCTGGCGTAGGGGAGCCAGACCTGGAACGGCTTCGACCAGGACATGAGCTCCTTCCGGAAGATCCGGAAGTGGCCCGACGGCGTCACGTGGCCGGGCGCCGCCGTGGAGACGTGGATCGCGCGCGTGACCTTGCCGCCCTTGCCGATCGTGAGCAGCACCTGCTTGGCCTTGTGCACCTCGATGTGCTTGTAGACCCGCGACCACGGCGTCGGGCGGTGCTTGGCCTTCTTCAGGCGGCGGAGCGTCGTCGTGCCGGCGACGCCGTCGCGGGTCAGCCCGACCCAGCCCTGGAACGCCATCACGGCCTGGGCCGTGCGCTCGGTGTAGACGCCGGTCAGCCCGGTGTTCCCGAGGTAGCGCAGCTTGATCAGCTTCTTCTGGAGCTTGTGGACGGCGGGCCCGGACGACCCGATCGAGAGCGACGCGAACGCCGGCGCCGGCAGCGCGAGCACCGCGAGGATGAGGGTGACGACGATGAGACCGCGGCGCATGCCGGCGGATATTAGGGCCATCCGCGCCCAGACGCATACTGAACGCGCAACAACGGGGTCAGACCCCGATGTTGCGCGCGGCGACGTTGAGCGCGGTGAGGCGCGGCGGCGACTCGTCGAGGGCGACCACCACGCAGTGGCAGTGGTCGAGCCACATCCGCCGGTGCAGGCCGGGGGCGACGCCGAGCAGGATCGCCGTCACCAGCACGCGCGCGAGCGAGCCATGGGTGGCCGCCACCGTCGTCCCGGGGAGGTGGCGCACGTCGCTGAAGAACGACCTGGCCCGCGCGACCGCCGACTCGTAGGGCTCGGCGCCGTCCGGCCATACCGGGTCGGTCTCCGACCGCCAGCGGTGGAAGGCCGCGGCCAGCGGCCCGGCCTCGATCTCGGGCCCCGTGAGGCCCTCGAACGGGCCGGCGTCGATCTCACGCAGGCGCTCGTCGATGGTCACCGGCGGCCGTCCGGGCGCCGCGGCGGCGATCGCCTCGCCGGTGGCGGCCGCCCGCCGAAGCGGGGAGCAGATCACCCGGTCGACCGCCACGGTCGCGAACCCGCGCGCGGCCGCCTCGGCCTGCTCGACCCCCTCGGGCGAGAGCTCGACGTCCGTCCTCGTCGTGAAGCGCCCCTCCGTGTTCCAGGTCGTCGCCCCGTGCCGCACGAGCACGAGGCGGTGCTCAGGCTGCGGGGAGCCAGAGGGTCTGGTCATCGCCGATCGGGCTCTGCCGGATGGCGCCGGCCTCGGCCAGGCGCTCGAGCTCGGCGCGTGTCCCCGGGATGTCCGGAGGGTCGTTGCGGTCGCGGCACACCTGCGCCACCTCGACCGTCGTCAGGCCCAGCGGGTACTCGGTCAGGAGCTCGGCCGGCTCGGGCTGCGCACGGCGGGGAAGGTGCGGCGCCAGGTTCGCGACGCACACGTCGTAGGCCTCGAACGGCTGGAAGCCGCCGGCGACGAGCGTGCGGCCGTCGTGGCGCAGGACGAGGCTCGGCGCCGTGAAGCGGGCGCCGCCGTCGAAGAGCGCGGCCCGGTCCTGGGCGATCGCCGGGTCGCCGACCCCGGCCGCCGACCGGGCCTCGGCGCGGTCGGCCTGGTAGGCGTCTTCCACGTACGGCTGTGCCAGGTCGCCGATCAGCCGGTCGGTGTCGAGGCCCGGCACCGCGGCTCCGACCTCGGCGAACGCGGCGTCCTCGTCGAGCAGGTGAAGCGAGGTGAACCAGGCCATGCGCACCGCCCGCAGGAACCCGCGCTGCACCGCGTCGCCCTGGAGGCCCGCGGCCTTGATCGCGCGGCACATCCGCCCCGACGCGACCAGCCGGGCCCGGGGCGTCGTGAGAAGCGGCATGCCGAAGGTCTCCGCGAACCACCGCCAGCCGTTCACCCGCGAGGCCGGCGTGGTGCCGCCCCGCTCGAGGTCGGCGGTGTCCTCGCGCAGGCCGATCGTGACCAGCCGCCAGGCCAGTCCGTCGCCGTAGCGCCACTCGAGCGCGCGCATGAACGGCTCCGCCGAGTACGCCCACGGGCAGCTGGGATCGGTGTAGTGAACGACCTCGACCTGCTCCGCCATCGACCGAACCCTAGATGGCCCGCGGGAAAGGCGTCGCCGCCGCCAGGGCCGGCGGCGGCGATTGGCCGATGTGCCCACTGATCCAGCAGGAGTGCCTCCCCCGGGATCCCGCGGCGATCATACAGGAATTTCCAATAACCGGGAAAGCTGGCCGGCGAGGTGAGCTCGCTCACGTGCCACAATCCCGCGATGCCCACCTACGCGGCGCTCCTCCGTGGGATCAACGTCGGCGGGAACAAGCGGATCGCGATGGCCGACCTGCGCGCGCTCATCGAGGGGCTCGGCCATGGGTCCGTGAAGACCCATCTCCAGAGCGGGAACGTGGTGTTCGAATCGCCGAAGCGGAGCGACAAGGCGCTCGCGGCCGCGATCGAGAAGGCGATCGCCGCCGAGCTCGGCATGGACGTCACCGTGATCGTGCGCCGCTCCGACGAGCTGGCCGCGGTCGTGAACGCAGGTCCGTACGGCAAGCGGACGCAGGACCACAAGCGGATCCACGTCGCCTTCCTCTCGGAGAAGCCCACGGCCGCCGCGGTCAGGGGCTTCGGGATCGAGGAGTTCGCGCCCGACGAGATGACCGTCATCGGCCGCGACGTCCATCTGCTCTACCCCGACGGCTACGCGCGCACCAAGCTCACGAACGCCGTGCTCGAGAAGCGGCTCGGCGTCCGGGCCACGACGCGCAACTGGCGCACCGTCGCCGCGCTCGCGGACCTCACCGCGAAAGGCTAGGCCGGCCCAGGTAGAGCACCTGCTCGAACGGCCAGTCGGCCTCCAGCCAGGCCGCGACCGCGTCGGCCAGCGGCGTGTCGAGCTCGGCTCGGTCCGCGCGGACCCACGACGTGACGTGCGCGCCCGGCCCGTCCTTGCGCGGGTAGATGTAGAGGCAGCCGATCACGTCGCCGTCGCCCGGGTCCCGCACCGTGTAGGTGAACCCGGTGCGCGCGGCGAAGTCGCGCTCGTGCCGCTCCAGGTCGGCGCGGTTCTCCTCGAGGGTCATCTCATGCGGCCACCTGCTGTCAGTGAAGCCCGGCGTGACGTGGATGTGCTCCATCGACGACGTCCAGGCCGCATAGTCGGGCTCGGTGTGCTGCGGCCCGAGCGGCTCGAGGACGAATCGCGGCGCCGTGAGGCCGCCGGGCGGAGTGAAGTCGGGTGGGACGAACGGCTCGTCGGTCATGCGGTGAGGGTACCCCGCGGCGGAGCCGCACCGAGGACGTAGGGTGTGCGGCATGGATGCGCTGCCCCAGGGATGGCTCGCCGCGGCCCGGCAACCGCCGCCGCCCGCCGAGCGCGCCGGCGACTTCGACTTCTGGGTCGGCGAGTGGGAGTGCACCTGGGACGGCGGCCGGGCGCGGAACTCGGTGCAGAAGATCCTCGGCGGCCGGGCGGTGCTCGAGAGCTTCGACGGATCCGAGGACGGCGACCTGCGCGGCATCAGCATCTCGGCCTGGGACGCGGCCCACGGCTCTTGGGCGCAGACCTGGGCCGACAACCACGGCAACGTGTTCCAGCTCACCGGCGGCCTCCGCGACGACGGCGTCATGGAGATCCGGACGGCGCCGGGGCTCGACGGCTCCGTGCGGCGGATGACGTTCTCGAACATCGAGCCGGGTGGCTTCGACTGGGAGTGGGCGGCGTCCGCGGGCGACGGGTTCGCGCCGATGTGGACACTCCGCTACACCCGAACCGGCGGATGACGGGGACGGCCGAGGCGCGCGCCGCGCGGATCGTCGCCCGGCTCGACGCGCTGTTCGAGATCGGGCGCGCGGCGGGCACGAACCGGCCCGGGCTCGGGGAGGGCGAGCAGCGCGCGCATGAGCTCGTGGCCGGCTGGATGCGCGACGCCGGCCTCGACGTGCGCGTCGACCGGGGCGGCAACCTGTTCGGACGGCTGGCCGGAGCCGATCCCGATGCGGCGGAGGTCTGGACCGGCTCGCACCTCGACACCCCGCCCGACGGCGGCCGCTTCGACGGCGCGCTCGGCGTCGTCGCGGGCCTCGATGCCGCGGAGGCGATCCTGCGGTCGGGAGGGGCGCGGCGCCCGGTTGCGGTGGTCGCCTTCCGACTGGAGGAGGGGCCGCGCTTCGGGCGCGGCGTCTTCGGCTCGCGGGCGGTCGTCGGCGAGCTGGAGGACGACGAGGCCGGACTCGTCGACGCCGACGGCATCACGCTCGGCCAGGCGTTCGCGGCGCTGGGGCTGGGCGCCGCGCTGCCCGACGGCCCGACGGTCGAACGCCGGCCGGCGTGCTTCGTCGAGGCCCACATCGAGCAGGGCCCCGCGCTGGCCGCTCGGCGCGCGCCGCTCGGCGTCGTCACGTCGATCGCGGGCATGGCCGGGATCGAGCTCGTGTTCTCGGGCCGGCGCGGCCACGCGGGCACCGTGCCGATGGAGCTCCGCGCAGACGCCGTCGCGGCCGCCGCCGGCTTCGTCCGCGCTGCGCACGACGCCGCCAGGGGCCTGCCGGGCGCCGTCGCGACCATCGGCCGCCTGGACGTGCTGCCGGGCGCGACCAACACGATCCCGGGCGAGGTCACCGCTTTCGCCGACCTGCGGGCGCCCGACGCGGCCACGCTCGAGAAGCTGATCGCCGGCGCGGTCGCCGGCGGGGAGGCGGCGGCAGCCGAAGCGGGCTGCACGGTCGCCGTCGTGCCGCGCTGGCGCTACGAGCCGGTGGCGATGCATCCCGAGCCTGCAGGCGCGCTGCGGCGGGCCGTCGCGGCGGCGGGGCTCGACCCCGTCGACATCGCGTCCGGGGCGGGGCACGACGCCCAGATCCTGGCCGAGGCGGGGATCCCGTCGGCGATGCTCTTCGTGCGAAGCGACGCCGGGGGCGTGAGCCACGCGCCGGAGGAGGCCACGGGCATCGACGCGGTGGCGGCGGCCGTGGCCGTCCTCGAGCCGGCGATCCGGGAGCTGGCGGCATGACCGACTGGAAGCGGCTCGCGCGCCCGTCGCTTCGCGACCTCACGCCCTACCACCCGGGCCAGACCCGCGACGAGCTGAAGGAGCGGTTCGGGCTCGACAGCCTGGAGCCGCTGAACTGGAACGAGGACCTGTTCGGGCCGCCGCAGGAGGTGCTCGACGCCGCGGCCGCGGAGCTCCAGAACGCGCCGTTCTATCCCGAGCGGGCCTACGCCGACTTCCGCGACGCCGCCGCGGAGATGCTGGGCGTGCCCGCCCAGTGCGTCATCCCCGCCCACGGCGCCCAGGCGCTCGTCGCGGCGCTCGCCGCGACGTTCCTCGAGCCCGGCCGCACGGCCGTCATGCCGGCCGTGACGTACGGCCTCTACGCGCACGTCTCGGCCGCCGCCGGGGCGAAGGTCGTGCAGACGCCGACGCTCGGCATCGACCTCGACCTGGACGCGATCGCCGCCCGCGCCCGCTCGGAGCGCGCGCAGCTCGTGTGGGTGTGCGATCCGAACAACCCCACGGGATCCCTGATCGACCCGGCGGCGTGGCGGGCGTTCCTGGACGCGCTGCCCGCGGACTGCGTGGTCGTCGCCGACGAGGCCTACATGGACTTCGCCGACCCGGCCCTGCGCGCCGACCGGGCGCGGGATGTCGCCGAGGGGCGGCCGGTGGTCGTCATCCGCTCGTTCTCGAAGGCCTTCGGGCTCGCCGGGCTGCGCCTCGGGGTCGCGATCGCCGACCCGGCGGTCGCGCGCCTGCTCGATGTCGTCCAGGAGCCGTTCAACGTGAACCGGGCGGCGCTCGCCGCCGGGCGGGCGGCGGTTCGCCTCCCCGGCTTCCTCGACCGCCGCCGCGCGGAGGTGGCGGCGGCGCGCGACGCGCTGCGAGACGCGCTCGGCCGGCACGGGCTCGAGAGCCACCCGTCCCAGGCCAACTTCGTGCTCGTCGAGCTCGGCGTGGACGACGGCCCGGTGTGCGATGCGCTCCTCGCGCGCGGCGTCCTCGTCCGCCCCGGCAAGAGCGTCGGCCTGCCCGGCACCGCGCGGGTCACCGTGGCGCCGGCGCCGCTCATGGAGCGGGTTTCGGAGATGATCGCCGAGGAGGTCGGCCGGTGGAATTGAGTATGCCGTATGATGGCGTACCAATTCATGTCGCCACTCCTCGTCGCTGACAAGATCGCCCGGCTGCTGCAACGGGAGGGTGCGGAGCACGTCGTCGGCTTCCCCGAGAACCGGCTCATCAACTCCGCCGCGGCGCTGGGCATGCGGCCGATCATCACCCGCACCGAGCGGGTCGCCGTCAACATCGCCGACGGCTTCGCCAGGGCGACGAACGGCGAGCGGCTGCTGCCGTGCGTGGCCCAGTACGGGCCGGGCGCCGAGGCCGCGTTCGGCGCGGTCGCCCAGGCCCACAGCGACCGCAGCCCGATCCTGCTCGTCCCCACCGAGTACGCGACCGCCGAGCAGGACGCCGGCCCGAGCTTCCGAAGCGAGGACGCCTACCGGCCGGTCACACGCTTCGCCGCCACGGTCAACAGCCCCGAGGCGGCGCCGCAGGCGTTCCGGCGCGCGCTTCGCACCGTCCTCGGCGCCCGCCAGGGCCCGGCGCTCGTCGCGGTCGCAAACGACGTGATGAACGGCGATCCGGGAGACGCCGACTGGGATCTCCGGCCCGTCACCCCGCGGCTGTCGCAGGCCGCGCCCGCGGACGTGGCCGAGGCGGCCCGCCGGCTGTCGGCGGCCCGCCACCCGGTGATCCTCGCCGGCCAGGGCGTGCTCTACGCGGGCGCGACCGCGGAGCTCCGCGAGCTCGCTGAGCTCGCGGGCGCACCCGTGGCGACAACGCTCAACGGCAAGAGCGCGTTTCCGGAGGACCACCCGCTCTCGCTCGGGACGGCGGCCCGCACGCGGCCCGCGATGGTCGACGAGCACCTCGGGCAGGCCGACCTGATCCTGGGCGTCGGTACGAGCTTCACCCGGTCGCTGTACATCACGCCGCTTCCCGCCGGCGCGGCGCTCGGCCAGATCGTGAACGACCCGCGCGACCTGGCGACGGGCTACGACGTCGACTTCGCCTGCGTCGGCGACGCGCGGCTTGTCCTCGCCCAGCTGCTGGCCGATCTGCGCGGCTCCGACGCGCCCGCGCGGCCGTCGCCGGCCGGCGCGCTCGCGGCCTCCCGCGCCGCGTTCACGGAGCGGTGGATGCCGAGCCTCACCTCCGACGCCGCCCCGCTCAGCCCGTACCGGCTGGTGTGGGAGCTGATGCAGGTCGCCGACCGGGCCCGCACAGTCGTCACCCACGACGCCGGCCACCCCCGCGACCAGATCGTGCCCTTCTACGAGGCGGTCGTCCCGCGCGGCTACCTCGGCTGGGGGAAGTCGACCCAGCTCGGCACCGGGTTCGGGCTCACGCTGGGGGCCAAGCTCGCGAAGCCCGACTGGCTGGCGGTCAACATCATGGGCGACGCCGCCTTCGGGATGATCGGCATGGACTTCGAGACGGCGGTTCGGGCCCGGATCCCGATCCTCACGATCGTGATGAACAACGGCACGATGGGCGGCTACGGCAGGTGGATGCCCGATGCGGTCGAGCGGTTCGCGTCGAGCAGCATGGGCGGCGACTATGCGGCCATCGCCCGTGCGCTGGGCGGCCACTCCGAGCACGTCGCCGAGCCCGCCGGACTGCGGCCCGCGCTCGAGCGGGCGATCGCGAGCACCCGCGACGGCCGGGCCACGCTGCTCGAGGTGCTGACGCACGAGGAGCCGAACCAGCCCGAGGGAGCCGGCTAGTGCCTCCCGTCCTCCTGTCCGGCCCAGGTGGCCGACACGTGGCCGAGGTGGTCGAGCATCGCCTGCCGCGCGGCCGCGGGGTCGTGCCGTGCGATCCCGTCGCGGATGCGGCGGTGCATGTCGACGACCAGCCTGCGCTCGTCGCGACCCTTCGAGAGGTTCCTGCGCCGCACCTCGAGCAGCATCTCGCCCATGCTGTCGTGCAGCACGAGGAAGAGCTCGTTGTGCGTGGCGGTCGCGATGGCACGGTGGAACGCGAGGTCGTGCCCGACGCTCTTCTCGAGGTCGCTGCACTCATTCTCGAAGGCATCGATCGAGGCGTCCATGGCGGCGATGTCGGCCTCCGTGGCGCGCTCGGCCGCAAGCCCGGCGGCGGCCACCTCGAGCATGTGGCGCACCTCGTCGACCTTGCCGTAGTCGAGCCGGCTGCCGTGCACGAAGTGACGCATCGACTCGCTGACCGTGCCGCCGTCGACGGCGACGATGCGGACACCGCTTCCGCTTCGCACCTCGAGCAGGCCCTTCGCGGCGAGGGCGCGCACGGCCTCGCGAATGACCGTCCGCGAGACGCCGAACTGGCGTCCCAGCTCGCGCTCGGGCGGGAGCAAGTCGCCGGGCTTCAGCTGGTTCGACGCGATCGTGTCGAGGATCGCGGCGGTCACCTTGTCCGACAGCCGGGCCTCGCGGTTGACCGCCTGGAAGACCTGACCTCCGCTGTTGCTCACCGTGCCGAACACTCTAACGGATGTCGCGCCTCCAAGCCCGAGGACGCCCGCTAGACTCGCCGCCGATGTCCGATTCGCTGACCGCATCCGCAACGCTTCGCTGGAAGGGCTATCTGGGCGAGATCGAGGGTGGCTCGGGCGCGCTCTCGGTCGAGACCGCGACCCAGTCCGAGCTGGGCGGGCCGGGCGGCAAGTCGAACCCCGAGGAGCTCTTCTCGGCGGCGCTCGCCAACTGCTTCACCTCGACCCTCACCAGCATGGCGCGGGCGCGCGAGATCCCGCTCGGCGAGATCGAGACGCGCGTCTCGACCAGGCTCGCGTGGGGCACCGAGGAGGGCCACCACCTCTCCGACGCGGAGCTCCACACGCGGGTCGCGTCGCCGGCGCCGGAGCCGGAGGTGCGAAAGCTCATCGCCGACGCCGAGGCCCACTGCCCGGTCTGCCAGGCGATCTCCGGCCAGATGGGGCTCCGTGTCACCGCCGACGTGGTCGCAGGATGAGCCTCGTCCTCTACTCCAACCCGGCGTCGAGCAACGCCATGAAGGTGCGCTTCCTTCTGGCCGAGCTGGGCCTCGAGTACGAGCGGGAGCACGTCCCGCTCGCGCGGCCCCGGCCCGACTGGTACGTCGACATCTACCCGTTCGGGACGATCCCGTTCCTGCGCGACGGCGACTTCGAGCTCGGCGAGTCGAACGCCATGCTCCGCTACCTGGCAGACCGCGAGGGGCGCGACGACCTGTATCCGCGCGACGGGCACGAGCGGGCGCGGGTCGACTGGGCGCTCGACGCCTGGAGCACGCAGTTTCGCGGCGCGTTCTTCCCGGCCGAGCTGATCGCGCTCATGGCGACCCCCATCGACGAGGGCGGGAGCCGAGCCGAGGACGCCGACCAGGAGAAGCTGGGCGCGGCGATCGACGCGGTGAAGCCGAAGCTCGACCTGATGGAGCGGTTCGTGGCCGACAACGGCACCGTGCTCGGGACGTTCACGATCGCCGACTGCGCCTTCGCGCCCGTGCTGTGGAGGTGGTACCGGATGCCGCTCTCGTTCGATCCCTGGCCGAAGGTGGCGCTGCTTCGGGACACGGTCACCGCTCGCCCGGCGTTCGCCGCGATGGAACCGCTGGCGTGAGGATCCCCGATGCCGTTCGGGCCCGCGACCTGGTCGGCTACGGGCGGACGCCGCCGGCCTGGGAGTGGCCGGACGGCGCACGGGTCGCGATCAACCTCGTGCTCGTCTACGAGGAGGGCTCGGAGTACTCGGTCATGTGGGGCGACGACCGAAACGACGGCTGGGGCGAGTACGCCGACCCGGGCGTGCAGCCGCCGCAGCGCGACCCCGGCACCGAGTCGCACTACGAGTACGGCAGCCGCGCCGGGGTGTGGCGGCTGGCCCGGATCTTCGACTCGTTCGAGGTGCCGGTCACGGTGTCGGCGGCGGCGGTCGCCCTCGAGCTGAACCCGGCCGTCGCGGCCTGGATGCGCGAGCACGACCACGACCTGCTCGGCCACGGCTGGCGCTGGACCGAAGCCTGGACGTAC
>DATAEI010000079.1:0-2514 GCA_036258075.1 Gaiellales bacterium | reverse complement strand
CGCCCGCGAGCGCCACGTGGCGCGCGGCAAGCAGCTGCCGCGCGAGCGCGTCGAGCGCCTCTGCGACCCCGGCGCGCCCTTCCTCGAGCTCTCGCCGCTGGCGGCGGAGGGGCTCTACGACGGCGACGCTCCCGCCGCGGGAATCATCACCGGCGTCGGCCGTGTGTCGGGGCGCGAGGCGGTGGTGGTCGCCAACGACGCCACGGTCAAGGGCGGCACCTACTACCCCATGACCGTCAAGAAGCATCTGCGCGCCCAGGAGATCGCGCTCCAGAACCGGCTCCCGTGCGTCTATCTCGTCGACTCGGGCGGCGCTTTCCTGCCGCGCCAGGACGAGGTCTTTCCCGACCGCGACCACTTCGGCCGGATCTTCTTCAACCAGGCGACGATGGCCGCCCGCGGGATCCCGCAGCTGGCCGCCGTGCTCGGTTCGTGCACCGCGGGCGGCGCCTACGTGCCCGCGATGAGCGACGAGACCGTGATCGTCCGCAACCAGGGCACCATCTTCCTCGGCGGGCCGCCGCTCGTGAAGGCGGCGACCGGCGAGATCATCAGCGCCGAGGAGCTGGGCGGAGGCGAGCTGCACGCACGCACGTCGGGGGTCGTCGACCACCTCGCCGCCGACGACGAGCACGCGCTCCGCATCCTGCGGCAGGTGGTCGCAACGCTCGCCCCGCGGCCGCGCGCGCCCTGGGAGCGCGCCGCGGTCGAGCCGCCCGCTGTCGACCCCGACACCCTCTACGGCGCCGTCCCGGCCGACACGCGCACCCCCTACGACCCGCGCGAGGTGATCGCCCGGATCGTCGACGGCAGCCGCATGCACGAGTTCAAGGCCGAGTACGGCACCACGCTCGTGAGCGGGTTCGCGCGCATCCACGGCCACCCGGTCGGCATCGTCGCCAACCACGGGATCCTCTTCTCGGAGAGCGCGCTCAAGGCCGCGCACTTCATCGAGCTGTGCGACCAGCGCGGTGTGCCGCTGCTCTTCCTCCAGAACATCAGCGGCTTCATGGTCGGCAGGGAGTACGAGGCCGGGGGCATCGCCAAGGACGGGGCGAAGATGGTCACGGCGGTTTCGACCACCCGCGTCCCGAAGCTCACCGTGATCGTCGGAGGCTCGTTCGGGGCCGGCAACTACGGCATGTGCGGACGCGCCTACGAGCCGCGCTTCCTCTGGATGTGGCCTGCCGCGCGCATCTCGGTGATGGGCGGCGACCAGGCGGCCACGGTGCTCTCCACGATCCGTGCCGATCAGGCCGAGGCGGCCGGGCGTGCATGGCCCGAGCAGGAGGCGGAGGCATTCCGTCAGGAGCTGCGCGACCAGTACGAGCACCAGGGCAACCCGTACTACGCGACCGCCCGGCTCTGGGACGACGGCGTGATCGACCCGCTCGACACCCGCCGCGTGCTCGGGCTCGCCCTTGGCGCCTGCGCAAACGGCCCGCTCCCGGAGCGTGCGGCACCGATCTACAGGATGTAGCCGGGCCCGCAGCTCCGAACGGCTACCCGCTCGCGGGGCGAAGGAAGGGGACGCCAGCGCCTCCCGCCCGCCGAGTTGGACGGTACGCGAGCGGTGAGCCGATCCAATCGGCGCGATGGCGAGCTCTGCGACACCGGCAAGCGCCGGCTGGCAGGGCGCCGGCTGGTACAACTGCAACCATCCCGGGTCGACCGGGTCGAGCACGTGGTCCGTGTTGATGCTGCCTTACATCGAACAGGATTCGGTGTACCGGCAACATTTGGACTGATAGGCGGGGAAAGAACGACGCCAACGCCGCCGCGGCCGACGTCGCTCTCCCAACACATCCGTCCTCGTGATCCGCCAAGGTGACGCCCTGATGGCCGACAGCCGGGAGCCAGCCCCCACCGACCCGGTCACGTCCTCGCGTAGTTCCAGAGTGCCGCCTCGCGCTCGAAGTCGGAGAACTCTTCCTGCCAGCGGCGGGCGTCCTCGGAGATGCGCGCGACGCTCGCCCTGATCGGGGACGCGGGCTGCGTGCTTTCCGGCCGGCGCTCGAGCGACTGTTCGCAAGCCTGGTCATGGTCGATCATTCGCCGACACAGATGGGAGCGCCGTGACCGTCCCGTTCTCGCTCGAGCTCAGCCAGGACCAGCGCGACGTTCGCGACTGGGTGCACGGCTTTGCCGAGAACGTCGTTCGCCCCGCGGCCCACGAATGGGACGAGCGCGAGGAGACGCCCTGGCCGGTGATCCAGGAGGCCGCCAAGATCGGCCTCTACGGCTACGAGGCACTCGCCCAGTTCTGGGCCGACACCAGCGGGCTGACGCTCCCGCTCGTGAACGAGGAGCTGTTCTGGGGCGACGCCGGCATCGGCATGTCGATCATGGGCACGAGCCTTGCGGTGGCGGGCATCTTTTCGGCCGGCACGCCCGAGCAGCTCGGCGAGTGGGTCCCACAGTGCTACGGAACCGTCGAGGAGCCGAGGGTCGCGTCATTCTGCGTCTCCGAGCCCGACGCCGGCTCCGACGTTTCGGCGCTTCGGACCCGTGCGC
>DATAEI010000078.1:0-1531 GCA_036258075.1 Gaiellales bacterium | reverse complement strand
CGACGTCGTCATCACCTGCGGCGAGTGCGGCAGCGCGGCCCGGCGGGTGGCGGACGTCGGCGACGCCTGGCTCGACGCCGGCATCGTTCCGTTCTCGACCCTCGGCTGGCACAACGAGGCGTTCGTCGAGGCGGGCTATGCCGAGGGCGCCGGCGTCGGCGTGACGGTTGCCGACCTGCCCGACCATGCCAACTGGGAGCGGTGGTACCCGGCCGACTGGGTGTCGGAGATGCGCGAGCAGATCCGGCTCTGGTTCTACTCGATGCTCTTCATGGGGGTCACGCTGGACGGCCGCTCGCCGTACCGGCGGGTGCTCACCTACGAGAAGGTGAACGACGAGACGGGCCGGCCCATGCACAAGTCCTGGGGGAACGCGATCTGGTTCGAGGACGCGATCGAGGAGATGGGCGCCGACGTCATGCGCTGGATGTACGCCGCCCAGCCGCCGGCCCAGAACCTCAACTTCGGCTACGGGCGGGCGAACGAGGTCAAGCGGCGCCTGCTCACGCTCTGGAACACCTACGCGTTCTTCGTCACCTACGCCGGGATCAACGACTTCCATCCCGAGACCGCGGTGCTCGCCGGCGGCCCGCGGCCGGAGGGCATGCAGCCGCTCGACCGCTGGGTCGTGGCCCGCACGCAGGAGCTCGTGCGCGAGTGCCGGGCCGCGCTCGATGCATACGACTCGCCGCGCCTGGTGCGGGCGTTCGAGGCGCACGTCGACGATCTCTCGAACTGGTACGTGCGGCTCTCGCGCTCGCGGTTCTGGAAGTCCGACGACGAGGCGTCGACCCGGGCCGCCCACGAGACGCTCTGGTATGCGCTCGTGCAGGCGATCCGGTGCGTTGCGCCGGTCATGCCGTTCCTGGCCGACGAGATGTGGCAGAACCTCGTGCGGGGCGCGTGCGCCGACGCCGAGCCGAGCGTCCACCTCGCCGGGTATCCGGAGCCGGTCGACGCGCTCGACGACGAGGGCCTCGTGGCGGCGCTCGACTCCGTCCGGTCGGTCGTCGAGCTCGGCCGCCGGGCCCGCTCGGAGGCCAACCTGAAGCTACGCCAGCCGCTGGCCGAGGTCATCGTGGCGACCGACCACGCCGACCGCCGCCGCCAGATCGGCGAGCACGTCGACCTGATCGGCGCGGAGCTGGGCGTGAAGGCGGTGCGCCTCGCCACCTCGGCCGAGGAGTTCGCCCAGACCGAGGTCGTGCCGCTGCTCAAGGTGCTCGGCCCCAAGCACGGCCGCGATCTGGCGATGATCCGCGGCCTTCTGCGCGAGGGCCAGTTCGAGCTCGACGCCGAGAAGGTGCAGGTCGGCGACTGGACGCTCGAGGCGGGGGAGTTCGAGCTTCGCAGCCGTGCTCGCGAGGGTTTCGCCGTGACCGACGGTGACGGGTTCGTCGTCGCCCTCGACACCGAGATCACGCCCGAGCTGCGGCTCGAGGGCGTGGTGCGCGACCTCATCCGCCAGATCCAGGACATGCGCAAGGACGCCGGCCTCGAGATCACCGACCGCATCCGGCTCACCTACCCC
>DATAEI010000077.1:0-3584 GCA_036258075.1 Gaiellales bacterium | reverse complement strand
CCGGGGAACCCCGCGAAGCACGGCCTGCCGCGCGCCAACGCACTCGTCCTCCTGTCCGACCGGGAGACGGGCCTGCCGCTCGCGGTGATGGACGGGACGGTGGTGAGCGCGATGCGCACCGGCGCCGTGACCGGGCTCGCCGTGCGCCATCTGGCGGTTCCCGGCTCGCGTGTCGCGTGCCTCCTCGGCGCGGGCGTCCTGGCCCACACCCAGCTCGAGGCGCTTCGGATCGCCATGCCCGACCTCTCCGAGGTGCGCGTGTTCGATCCGCGGGCCGACCGCTCGGCCGCCTTCTGCGCGAGCCGGGCGGCCGCCACCCGTCTCGACGTCCGCCAGGCCGCGACCGCCGAGGAGGCGGTCCGCGGCGCCGCCGTCGTCGTGCCCGCGACGATGGCGGTCGAGCCGACCTTCGAGCCGGACTGGCTCGACCCGGGGGCGACGGTCGTCCTCGTCTCGAGCCTCGACGGGCCGGTCGAGCTGCACCCCGCCACCGACCTCCTCGTGGTCGACGACTGGATCCACGAGTCGACGCACGAGGGCCGCTACGCCGAGCGGCTCGTCAGGGCGGGCGTGCTCGCCGCCGACGGGCCGGGTGTGGCGGAGCTGGGCGACGTCGTCACGGGCCGCCATCCGGGCCGTGCGACCGCAGGCGATCTGGTCGTGGTGAGCCCCGTGGGGCTCGCGCTCGACGACGTGACCGCCGCCAAGCACGTCCTCGACCGGGCGCGCGCCGCGGGTCTCGGGACCACGCTTCGCCTGCGCTCCGGCCCTCCGGTCTGGGAGTGAGGGGCGTCCTCCTGCGGTCGGGGGACGGCCGCCGGTTCCTCATCGCACAGCTCATGGACTCGATGGCGGGCGGCCTCAGCCTGGTCGTGCTGCCGTGGATGGTGCTCGACGCCGGAGGGTCGCGGTCGCTGGCCGGGGCCGCCTTCCTGCTCGGCACGATCCCCTACCTCGTGCTCGGGCTCCACGCCGGCGAGCTCGGCGACCGGCGCCGCCGCCGGCCGATCATGGTGCTGTCGGCGAGCCTTCAGGGCGTGGCGGCCGCGTCGCTTCCGCTCATCGTCGCGTTTGGCCCGGCGGCACGCGATCTCCCGGTCGCCCTCATCTTCGCGGCGGGGATGGCCGTCACGGCAGGCCGGGTGTTCGTGGACGCCGCCGCCTTCGGCGCCGTCGCGCGGCTGGTCGGTGACGCCCACTTCGTCGAGGGCCAGGCCGCCCTCTCGCTCGTCTGGTCGCTCGGGTTCCTCATCGGCCCGGCGCTCGGCGGAGGGCTGATCGGCCTGGTCGGCGCCGTGGAGGCCCTGTGGGTCGAGGCGGCCGGCTTCGCGCTCGCCGCGGTGCTGCTCGCGTCGATCCGGACCGACCTGGGCCCCGAGCACGACGGCCGTCCCGAGCGCGGCCGGGTGCTCTCCGGCGTCGAGATGGTGGCGCGCGACCCGACGCTGCGGCGCCTGACGTCCGTCAGCATGGCCTGGAACCTGACCGTGAACGTCTTCTACGCGCTCATGGTCGTGTTCGTGCGGACGGAGCTCCACGCGGGCGGCCCCGCCGCGGGCCGGATGCTCGCGGCCGGCGGCGCCGCCGGCCTGGCGGGCGGCGCGATCGCCCCGCTCGCGCGCGACAGGCTCGGGCCGACCGGAGCCATGCGGCTCGCGCTCGTCGGGTCGGCGTGCGCCGGGGTCGCGCTGGCGCTCGCGCCGGGCCTCGGTGCCGCGACGGCGGCGTACGCCGGCCTCGAGGCCACCGGCCTCTGCTTCATCACGCTCATCATCGGCGAGCGCCAGACCCGCGCCGCGCCGGCCGAGCAGGCCCGGGTCGGGATCACCGGCCGGATGGCGGCGCTCTTCGCCTCGTCGATCGGCGCGGTCGTCGCGAGCGTGCTCGTCGCCGTCCTGTCGGCCGCCGATGTCTTCGCCGTGGCCGCGGCCGGGACGGTGTGCGTCGCGGCCGTCGCGGTGCCGCTGCTCAGGATCGAGGGCTGAGCTCGCCCGCCGGGGCGGGGCCGACGTGTGTCGCCCGGATCGCGCGGCCGAAGTAGCGGAAGACGTGGATCTGGAAGACGACCATCCAGATCGCCGCGACGACGAGGTGCGTCCGCGCCACGATCGACGTGTGTGAGGGATCCCAGATCAGCGGCAGCCCCGAGAGCAGGAGCGGCACCGAGGTCGCGAGCAGGAAGAGCGAGATACCCTCGGTGAGCGCGTTTCGCCGCCGCAGGCCCTCGCGGATCCGGCCGGGCTCGAGCGCCCGCAGCTTCAGGAGGACGAGGAGCAGCCCCGCGGTGGAGGTGAGCGTGTGGGCCCAGGACATCGCCGCCGACGGACGGTCGTCGCGCAGGTCGACCGTGTAGATCAGAAGGCCGGTGACGAGGCCCGTGACGAGCAGCGGCAGCGCGGCGCTCGAAAGCCTTGCCGTGGCGGCCCCCACCGCCCGCGGAGGCACGCGCCCGGCCTCCTTCTTGCGGTGCCACTCCGCGAGCTCCTCGTCGTTCAGGTAGGACGGCGGGAGGCGCGACGCGTACACGCCGAAGCGCACCAGAAACCCCAGCCCGACGACCGCCGGCAGGAAGTGCGGGATGTGCAGGAGCACGAACTGCACGGGTCCAGCGTAGCTGCACAGCCGTTGCCCCCGCCCGGCGACCCGCATAAGATGCTGCCCGGTGTTCCTGAGAGTCGGATTCGTCGCGCTGGTCCTCGGCGCGCTGGGATCGGTGGCCGTCTGGCTGACGCCGTCGTGGTTCCCGGTCTCGGCGGCCGTGCAGGCCGACCGCCAGGACCAGCTCTATCTCTGGCTGATGGTGATGAGCTCGTTCATCTTCGCCATCGTCATCGTCTTCCTGGTCTTCATGATGGTGAAGTTCCGGGCGAAGCCGGGGGACGACTCCGACGGCGAGCCGATCCACGGCCACACCGGCCTCGAGATCCTGTGGACGGTCATCCCGATCGTCATCGTGCTCGGCTTTGCGATCTACGGCGCCGCGGCGCTCGGGCGGAACGAGGCGCTCGCGAAGGACCGGCTGATCGTCGACGTCCAGGGCCAGCAGTTCGCCTGGACGTTCACGTACCCCGGCTACGGCAAGCTCAAGACGGGCATCCTCGCGCTGCCCGTCGGCCGCCAGGTCGAGTTCCGCATCACGGCGGTCGAGCATGACGTCCTGCACTCGTTCTACATCCCGGCGTTCCGGCTGAAGCAGGACGCCGTGCCGGGCGTACCGCAGAAGATGATCGCGACGCCCACCCGGCTCGGCACCTACATGGTGACCTGTGCCGAGCTCTGCGGGATCGGGCACAGCCAGATGCGGACCGTCCTGCACGTGCTCCAGCCGGCCGAGTTCACCGCCTGGATCGCGGAGCAGAAGAAGGCGGCCGCGCAGCCCGCAGCGGGTGGGAACACCGACCCGGCCGCGATCTTCTCGTCGTCGTGCGGGAGCTGCCACACCTTCAAGCCGGCGAATGCGAGCGGCACCATCGGGCCCGACCTCGACAACCTGACGGCCGACGCCGCCAAGTACGGCGCCGGGGGGTCGCCCGAGGACTATGTTCGCGAGTCGATCACGGACCCCGAGAAGGTCGTCGTCTCGG
>DATAEI010000076.1:0-4181 GCA_036258075.1 Gaiellales bacterium | reverse complement strand
ACGGGCGGCTCGAACCTGGCCGGATTCAGCCTGCGCGGCGACCTCCTGGCCGTCGGCGCGGCGCTCACCTGGGCCGGCTACACCGTCCTTCTGCGGCCGCTGCTCGGGCGCTACTCGGCCGCCCGGATCAGCGCCCTCGTGATCCTGATCGGCGCCGTCATCCTGGCGCCCGTCACGGTCGTGCAGGTGGCCCACCAGAACTTCGGATCGATCGGCGGCCTGCGCTGGGGCGCCTGGGGGTATTCGACGATCGGGCCGCTCCTGGTCACGAACTGGCTCTACTTCCGGGCGCTCCACCGGGTCGGCGCATCCCGGGCCACGCTCTACATGTACCTCCAGCCCTTCCTGGGCGCGGTCTTCGCGGCCTGGCTCCTCGGCGAGAAGCTCGTGGCGGTGCAGCTGATCGGCGGCGCGGTCATCGTCGGCGGGGTCGCCCTTGGGCGGGCGGTGGGGGCGCGGCGGGTGCCGGTCGACGATCTCGAGCCGCCCGGCGAGCCGAGCTGAGGTAGCCTCGGCCCGTCATGGCGGCGATCGAGCTCACCCCCGGACAGCGCGACGCGCTTCGGGCCCTGGCGCAGTTCCCGCTCGTGGACGCGCTCTACGGCCGCCGCTCGCGCCGGTTCCCGGTCGGCGGCGAGATCCCGGACGGCCCGCTCGCCTACCGCTCGGCCCACGACGCGGCGCCGCTCACGGAGCTCGAGCGGCTGCTCGTGCTCACGGCCTGCGCCGGGACGACCGGGTGGCACTACGCCATCATGCGGCACGAGCGTTACGCGCCGCACCTCGCGAACTACGCGGGCGGAGCGGCCGGGCGCACGTTCCCGTCGGCCGCCGGGTTCCACACGGCCGAGATCTTCTTCACCGACGACTCCGGCACGTACTTCATGCCGACCCGCGACGCGGGCGCGCTGGTCGATCCGGCGACGGAGGACGTGACGCCGGAGCTGATGCTCGAGCGCCACGCCGGGCTCATCCGCCGACTCTCCGACGACCGCATCCACCTGCCGCGCGCGGAGCCCTACATGGAGGGCCACAACACCTGGGTCGCAAACCACCCGGGCTCGCTGCTCGTGATCCCGGTCGCCGACATCGCCCAGCACACGATCGCCAACCTGTGCTTCTTCACCCAGAACGGCTACTGCATCTACGACGACGTGAACCGGCGGCCGATCCCGGGGATGGAGCAGTTCCGCGGCATCGTGGACGTCGACGACCCGCTGCCGCTCACGTTCCTCGAGCAGTACTCCGTGACCGAGGCGACGGCCGAGCTGGCCTGCGCCGCATTCTCGGGCGTCCTCATGCTCCAGGCGATGGGCCTCGGCGGCTGGATGTTCGACGGCATCGACCGGCACACGATGCTCGGAGCGTCCGGCGACCCGGACGTCCCCGGGCTCGGGTTCCGCTTCGACCACGACGAGGAGCGCTATCCGCTCCCGAACCCGACCGGGCTCCCCGGCGTCTTCGAGGCGTTCTGCCCGCCGCACCACCCCGATATGGCGGCGGCCGTGGAGGCGTTCGCCGAGCGCAAGTTCGGGCCGGGCGGCGTCTACAACCCGGCGACGCCGGGCGCTTGGACGGAGTCCGACCGCATCCGCGGCGCCGCCCAGCCGTACGGCGACGACTTCAAGGCGTGCGTCGCCCACCAGAGCCAGTACATCCTCGACACCTTCGCGAAGTTCCCGGGCACCGTGCCGACGCTCTTCATCATGAACTACGTCCAGGCCCAGCACATCGACCTGGACTTCTACGACCGCTTCTTCAAGCCCGGTGCGTACCTGCCGACGCACGCCGAGCACATGGCCGTCTGGCACTGAGGATGGGCATCGAGCACGTGAACCCGCCGGGCCTCTTCCCCGGCGCCCCGTACCACTACGCGGCGATCACCGAGGCCGGCCGCATGGTGTTCGCCGCCGGCGCCTGCCCGATCGACGAGGACGGCGTGGTCGTCCCCGGCGGCATCCAGGCGCAGGCGCAGAAGGCCGTCGCCAACCTGTTCGTCGCGCTGGACGCGGCCGGCGCGGCCAAGGACGACGTCCTCAAGACCACCGTCTACGTCGCCTCCTCGAACCAGGCGGAGCTCGTTCAGGCCTGGGAGGTCATCGCCGCCGCCTTCTCACCGGCACGCCCGCCCAGCACCCTGCTCGGCGTTGCCGTCCTCGGCTACACGGATCAGCTGGTCGAGATCGAGGCCGTCGCCGTCTCCCGGTGAACACCGGGGCGTGGCCCCCCTGTTTCAGAATGGCTCGCCGCCGTTCCTCCGGTGTGACGCGTTCGATGCAGGTGCGTCGCCCCGCGGGGTCGCTGCGTCAGGCGCCGACCGCCGCCAGCGCAGCCAGGTAGGCCTCGTTCACGACCTCGGGTGAGCGGTCGGCCATGATGAGGCGGCCGGTCGCGCCCAGCATGGAGGCGTAGACCAGCTTCACCGGCGCCTGCTTCTCGGCTGCGTTGGCCGCGGCGGCCGCGTACGCGGCGGGGGCGACCTCGACGAGGAACATCGTCTCGTCCTCGAGCAGCAGGTTCGCGACGCGCATCCGGTTCACGAGCTGGGCCTGGTTGGGGTCGACCCGGGTCACGACCTCGTGCGAGACGACCTGCGGCGGCTCGCGGTCGGTCGCGCTCGCGCTCAGGAGCTCCAGCACCGCCGCCCCGGCCTGGCGCACGACCGAGGGATCGGAGCCGTGCAGCTCGAGCGTGCCGTACTGGCGCTCGACGACCTGGAGCGCGGAGCGCACCCGGGCGTGCTTCACGGCCGCGTTCACGAGCGCGAAGACCCGGCTCGCGGGCGCCACCTCGACGTACAGCTGTGCCATGCCGGCGTGGGGCGGGTCGCCCTGGCAGGTCTGGGCCACGTACGCCGCCCACTGCGGCTGCATCGAGTCGATCTCGACCCAGGCGCGCAGCTCATCGGCCATCTCTACCGCTGCGGATCCAGGATGGCGACGACGGTGGCGTCGGTGGGAACGCCCGCGGTGGCCTCGAGCTCGCGCGCGGCCGTCCCCTGCGCGACCAGCACGAGGTCGCCCTCCCCGGCGCCGAGGGTGTCCACCGCGACGAACTCCACGGCGCCCTTCTCCTCGGGCCGCACCCGCAGGAGCTTGAAGTCGCGAAGCGCCGGCGCCTTGACGGTGGCGACGGCGTTCCCGGTCACGCGGCAGAGCTGCATCGCGTCCTCCTCATGTGCGCCCGCGCAGGTCGACGGCCCGGTCGAGCTGGTTCCAGGGCACGATCGCGTCCACCGCGGCCTGCACGCGGTCGACGGCCATCATCAGGTGCTCGATCACGACGGCGAACTCGCGCGTCGTGTCGGGCCGCCAGTCGCGCAGGATCTCGGCGGCCCGGCGCATCAGCGCCACCGTCTCGTGCATCTCCCACTTGGCGGTGCGGGCCGCGATCCGCTCGAGCAGGAGCGCGGACACCTCGCACAGCTCCGGCAGGCGCATGTCGCCGTCGAGCGCCGCCTGCCGGCACACCTGGAGCTGCTCGCCCGCCCAGAAGAGGTCGAAGTTGCAGTAGAGCACGCACGGCAGGTTGCCCATCGGCGGCAGGCTGAACTCGCGCAGGCGAGTCACGTCGGGAGGCTCGCCGAGCCAGCGCTCGGTCGTGAACTCCCGCAGCTCCTCGACCAGGGTGGCGGCGGAGACGTACGGAGCCACCTACGCGCGCTCCATCCTGACTGGCAGATGGCCGGTCTCGAGCAGGCGCCTGCCGCACCGGGCGAGACCCTCCAGGTTGGAGCGCACGCGGGCCACGTACGACACCTCCCCGAACGGCTTGGTCTCGCCGTAGAAGAGGCACAGCGTCTGCCGGCCGGGGTAGTAGCCGATGTCGCCCGCGACGACGTCGGTCTTGCCGTTCTCCTGCTCGGCGAAGAACGGCACCATGACGATGGTCTCCTCGCCCGCGAACTTGGCGTGCACCATCGTCGAGTCGAGCGGCAGCACCGACCGGATGTATCCGCACAGGCGCGGGGCGTCGTCCTCGAGCAGGTCGGCCTCGATGACCTCGCCCTCGCAGATGAAGCGGATCGCGGACACCCGGTGCCCTCTACGCCTCTTGTCGCGCCGACATCGGAAGCACGCTCGCCACGTCGGCGTGCGGCCGCGGGATGAGGTGCGCCGACACCAGCTCGCCGGTCTTCTTCGCGGCGGTCGCGCCCGCGTCGATGGCGGCTTTCACCGCGC
>DATAEI010000075.1:0-3021 GCA_036258075.1 Gaiellales bacterium | reverse complement strand
GCTGCTTGCGCTCGGCCGCCGCCCGGTGCCGATCGCCTTCGGCTACCACCCCTACCTGCGCCTGCCGGGCGGGTCGCGGTCGGGGGTCGAGATCGAGGTGCCGGTGCCGACCCGGCTCCTGCTCGACGAGCGCCAGATCCCGACCGGAGAGCGCGTGCGCGCGGCGATCGCTCCGGGCCCGCTGGCGGAGCGGACGTTCGACGACGGCTTCGCCGAGGTTGCGGATGGAACGACATTTGTCGTTCGCGGCGCGGGCCGCACCGTCACCGTCACGTTCCTCGAGGGCTACAGCTTCGCCCAGGTCTACGCACCCGAGGGGAGCGACTTCATCTGCTACGAGCCGATGACCGCGCCGACAAACGCGCTCGCGTCGGGCGACTCGCTCACCCGCGTGCGGCCGGGCGACGCCTACACGGCGGCGTTCCGCATCGGCGTGCAGTAGCGCTACAGGTCGAGGTCCCGGACGGCGAAGAAGACCGCCTCCGAGAACGTCGGATAGGGCTGGATGGTGTCGAGCAGGACGTCCACCGGCACCTCGGCCCTGATCGCAAGCGTCAATTGGCCGAGCCACTCGCCGGCCTCCGGGCCGACGGCGGTGGCGCCGACCAGGACGCGCCGGTCGCGGTCGGCGAAGACCTTGAGGAAGCCCGGCCGCTTCGGTCGCTCGTAGGTGGAGAGCCGCGACGTGCTGCCGTGCTCGCCCATCACGAGGCCGTCGCCGGTCGTCCGGCCGACGGACGCCACCTGGGGATCCGTGAACGTCACGGCCGGGACGGCGCGGTGGTCGGCCCTGGCCGGCCTGCCGGCGGCGTCGGCGGCCGCGACCCGCGCCTGGTACTTGCCCGCGTGCGTGAACATCGCGATGCCGGTCACGTCGCCCGCGGCCCAGATGCCCTCGCCCGCCCGCATGCGCTCGTCGACCTCGATGCCGCGCTTCGAGATCTCGACGCCGAGCTTCTCGAACCCGAAGCCCTCGACCGCCGCGCGCCGCCCGGTGGCCACGATCAGCCTGTCGCCCTTGACGACCACCCCGCCCTCGAGGTGCACCTCGATGCCCGGCGCGACCCGCTCGATCGTCCCGCCGAGGTGGATGTCGACGCCCTCGCCGGCCAGGACGTCGTGGAGGAGCGCGCCGGCGTCGGGATGGTCGCGCGGAAGCAGACGGTCGGCGATGTCGGCGAGCGTCACCTTCGCACCCATCCGGGCGAAGACCTGGGCCAGCTCGCAGCCGACCGGGCCGGCGCCGAGGACGATGACGCTCGCGGGGATCTCGCGCACGCTCGTCGCCTCGCGGTTCGTCCAGTACTCGACGCTGTCGAGACCGTCAATTGGCGGGATCGACGGCACCGAGCCGGTGGCGATCATGAGCCGCTCGTAGCGGAGCTCGCGCCCGCCGGCATCGACGAGGCCCGGCTCGCGGACGACCGCCTCGGCCCGCACGAGCTCGATGTCGCGGTCGGCGAGCCACTCCTCCTGCGACGAGTCGTCCCAGTCGCCGGTCACCTGGTCGCGGTGCCAGAAGACGCGGGCCGCGTCGAGCTCACCGGTCACGGCCTCAGCCGCGCCCGGAGCGAGCCGGGCCGCGGCCAGCGCCTCGGCCGGGCGCAGGAGCGCCTTCGAGGGCATGCAGGCGTAGTAGGAGCACTCGCCGCCGATCAGCTCCCGCTCGACGAGGGTGATCTTCGCGTCGGGCTCGAACCCGCGCATCGCCCCGGCGAACGCCTCGCCGGTCGAGCCGCCGCCGAGGATGAGGACGTCGCCTGCCATCGCTGTCACTGTATGCCCCGTGAGGCGTCCTGTGACGCGAGCGCGCAACAACGGGGTCAGACCCCAATGTTGCGCGCGCCTACTGCTCCTCCCTCGTCCCGCCCGCCTCCGCAAGCGCCGCATACGCCAGCTGCTCGATCAGGAGGGCCGCCTCGCGGGAGGCATCCTGTGCGGCGTCCGCCGCCTTCTTCGCCAACTCGACCGCCAGCCGCGGGAGGGCCGCCAGCTCCCCCGCGACGCTGAGCGCGCGCGGCTCCGGATCGCCGTCCACGACCTCGCTCACGAGCCCCATCTCGGCCAGGCTCGCGGCGGGCACCCGCCGCCGCAGGAGTATCAGCTCCTTGGCGCGGGCGGCGCCGATCGCCTTCACGAGTCGCATCGTGCCGCCGGAGCTGGGAAGGATCCCGATCTCGACCTCGGGCAGCCCGAAGGTGGCGGCGCGGTCGGCGATCCGGAAGTCGCACGCCAGCGCCAGCTCGAAGCCGCCGCCGAGGCACCAACCCCGGATCGCGGCGATCGTCGGCTGCGGCAGCGCGGCGATCCGCTCGTAGACGCGGCCGGTGTCGCGGTAGTAGGCGAGCGCGTCGGCGGCGCCCGCCTCGGCCACCTCGCCCAGGTCGGCGCCGGCCGAGAACGCCCGCTCGCTCCCGGCGAACACCACCGCGCCCGCCGCGCGCACGCGCTCGTCGCCCACCGCCCGGTCCAGCTCCACCTCGAGCGCGGTCGAGAGCGCGTTCAGCTTCTCGGGGCGGTTCAGGCGAAGCAGCACGACCGGCCCGTGCTCCTCGACCAGGACGAGGCTCACACCCCGCCCTCCTCGATCCGGCGCAGCACCCGGTCGAGCTCGTCGGCCATCGGCCCGGGCGCCCGCTCGAGGAAGATGTCCGCGAGCGAGCGGTAGTACCACAGCTGCCCGTCCCGGCCCGAGCCGAATACCCGCCACAGGTCGGCGCCGCGCACCCGCAGGTCCCACTCGATGCTGCTCGCGTTGTAGAGCTTGTCGGCGAGCGAGACGCGCAGCTCGTCGGGCTGGGCCGTGCGCATCCGCTCGATGTACTCGCGCTTGCGCTGCCCCCACTCCGGCTTCGGCCGCTCGTAGGCGTCGGTGCACGCGTCGACGATGCGCGCCACCCGCTCGCCGAACCGCTCGCGCACGTCGTCGACCGTCGCGTCGGTGTCCTCGACGAGGTCGTGGAGCACGGCGGCCACCGCCTCGTCCTCGTCGCCCCCGTCGTTCAGGACGAGCGACGCCAC
>DATAEI010000074.1:0-2887 GCA_036258075.1 Gaiellales bacterium | reverse complement strand
TACGTCAAGCTCGACGGCTACGTCGGCATCATCGGGAACGGGGCCGGGCTCGTGATGTCGACCCTCGACGTCGTCGCGGGCGCGGGCGGAAGCCCCGCCAACTTCCTCGACGTCGGCGGCGGGGCGCAGGCCGACGAGATCGTGACCGCGATGGAGGTGCTGCTCTCGGATCCCGACGTGAAGGCCGTCCTCTTCAACGTCTTCGGCGGCATCACCCGCTGCGACGAGGTCGCCCGCGGGATCCTGACCGCCCTCGAGCGGCTCGACGTGCAGGTGCCGATGGTCGTGCGCCTGGACGGGACGAACGACGTGGAGGGCAGGCGGCTCCTGGCCGATGCCGCGCCGCCCAACGTCCACGTCGAGGACACCATGCTCGGCGCGGCCGAGCGGGTCGTCGCGCTCGCCGGGGGCCTTGCCTGATGGCCATCGTCGTGAACGCCGAGACGCGGCTCGTCGTCCAGGGGATCACCGGCCGCGAGGGCTCGTTCCACACGCTCCGGAACCGCGAGTACGGCACCAACGTCGTGGCCGGCGTCACGCCCGGCAAGGGTGGCCAGGACGTGGAGGGCATCCCGGTGTTCGACACCGTCCACGACGCGGTGCGCCAGGAGGGCGCGAACACGGCGATGGTCTTCGTCCCGCCGCGCTTCGCCGCCGACGCGATCCTCGAGGCAGCCGACGCGGGCGTGACCACCATCGTCTGCATCACCGAGGGGATCCCGGCGCACGACATGCTGCGCGTCTACAACCACGTCCGCCCCCGCGGCATCACGCTGCTCGGCCCGAACTGCCCGGGCGCCCTCTCGCCGGGGCTCGCCAACGTGGGGATCATCCCGGCGCAGGTGTTCGCCCGCGGCCGCATCGGGCTCGTCTCGCGCTCGGGCACCCTGACCTACCAGATCGGCAAGGAGCTCGCCGACCTCGGGCTCGGCAACTCGACCATCGTGGGGATCGGCGGCGATCCGATCGTCGGCCTCTCCTTCATCGACGTGCTCGACCTGTTCGAGGCCGACCCGGTCACCGACCTCGTCGTCATGGTCGGCGAGATCGGCGGCGACGAGGAGGAGAAGGCGGCGACGTTCATCAACGAACGCATGCGGACGCCGGTGGTCGCCTACATCGCCGGCTTCCAGGCCCCGCCCGGTAAGACGATGGGCCACGCCGGCGCCATCATCTCGGGCAGCTCGGGCACGGCTGCGGCCAAGAAGTCCGCGCTCGAGGCGCACGGGGTGCGCGTCGGCGCCAGCCCGACCGAGGCCGCCCGGCTCGCGGCCGAGGCGTTCGCCGCGCTCGGGTAGCCGCGGCGCGCCCGCCGCCGCGCCCGGTACCCTGCACCTGGCGTGGACGACCAGATCCCCTTCACCCGCGGCGTCCCCTCGGCAGATTTGCTGCCGGTCGAGGACCTGCGCGCGGCGGCGGTCGCAGCGTTCGAGACCGACCCGGCGGCCGTGCTCTCGTACGCGCCTGGCGGCTATGCGCCGCTCCGGCGCTGGATCGCGGCGCGCCACGGCACGACGCCCGACCGCGTCGTCATCGTGAACGGCTCGCTCGAGGGGCTCGACTTCCTCGCCCGCCACCTGTTCGGCGACGGCCAGGGGACGGCGATCGTCGAGGAGCCGACCTACGACCGGACGATCAAGGTGCTGCGCGCCCACGGCGCCCGGCTGGAGCCGCTGCCGCTGGAGGAGGACGGGCCCGACCTCGACCGCCTCGCCGAGCTGCTCGCCGCGACGCCGGGCCCGCGGGCGGTCTACCTGATCCCCACCTACCAGAACCCCTCCGGGCTCTGCACGACGCTCGAGAAGCGGCGCGCCATCGTCGAGCTGGCGCGCGGCCACGGGGTGCTCGTGATCGAGGACGATCCGTACGGGATGCTGCGGTTCGAGGGCGAGGCGCTGCCCTCGCTGCACGAGCTCGATGGCGGCGACAACGTCATCCACTCGTCGTCGTTCACGAAGACGATCGCGCCCGGCGTGCGCACCGGCTATCTGCTCCTGCCCGAGCGGCTGGTCGACCCGCTGCGCCTGCTCTCGAACGACATCACGATCGCGCCCAACACCCTGGCGGCCGCGGTCGTCGCCGCCTACTGCGAGGCCGGCCGGTTCGAGCCGAACATCGCCCGCGTCACCGAGCGGCTGCGCGAGCGCCGCGATGCCATGGAGGAGGCGCTCCGCGAGCGCTTCCCGTCCGAGGCCAGGTGGACGACGCCGGCCGGCGGGTACTTCTTCTGGGTCGAGCTCCCGGGCATCGACACCGTGGCCGCGCTTCCGGCCGCAGCTGAGCGCGGCGTGGCCTACGTGAAGGGCGCCGACTTCTGCGCGTCGGGCGGCGGGCGGTCGGCCCTGCGGCTGGCGTTCAGCGCCTGCGGCCCCGACGCGATCCGCGAAGGCATCGCCCGCCTCGGCGCCGTGCTCGAGTCCGAGCGCGCGCCCGCGGCCGCGCTCTCCGACTGACGCTCCCGCCCAGGGCGTGAGCCGGGCGCGGGGACGCGCCACGGCCTCCTCTCCGTATCTCCTGCACACGAAGGAGGTCGAGCATGAGGATCCGGGCAGCACTCATCGTCGCGGTGGTGGCGATACTCGCCGGGGGAGGCACGGCGTACGCGGACGGGGCTCCGGTCGCCGGCATCACCTACGGCGGCGGGGGCGTCCGATGGGGCTCGCTGCGCTTCGTCGCGCTCCCGGCGCGTGACGGCACGGCGGTCGCGCAGATCGACGCGTCGAGCGGCACGGTGAACAGCTTCCTGTCGCTCAAGGGGGTCTGGGGGATCCCCCAGGTGGCGTTCGACGGCACCACGGCCGGCGTCAGCGCGGGCGGCCAAGCGCTCGTCCTGGCTCAGACCACACCGGTGCTGATCGCAAAGCGCACCCGCTTTGCGATCGTGAAC
>DATAEI010000073.1:0-10632 GCA_036258075.1 Gaiellales bacterium | reverse complement strand
GGCTCCCCCGCCGGTTGGTCAAAATCACTCCGCTGCCCGTCCACTCTTGGCAAGACTACACGCTCGTCGTGGCCAGGACAAGGGAGGCAGGGGCGGCGGTACACTGTTTCGCATGGCCTTCCCGGTCACCCGCATGCGCCGTTTGCGCCGCACGGCCGGGGTGCGAGACCTCGTCCGCGAGACCCGCGTCTCGCCCGCCGACCTCATCCAGCCGTACTTCGTACGCCACGGATCCGGTGAGGAAGAGATCCCGTCGATGCCCGGCCAGCACCACCTGTCGGTCGATTCGCTCGTCGAGCGGGCAGCCGCGGCCCACGCCGCAGGCGTGCCGGCCGTCCTGCTGTTCGGGCTGCCGGGGCGCAAGGACGAGGCCGCCAGCGAGGCGTTCGACGACGAGGGGATCGTCCAGATGGCGGTGCGGGCGCTCAAAGCGCACGTACCCGAACTGGTCGTGATGACCGACGTGTGCCTGTGCCAGTACACCTCGCACGGGCACTGCGGGATCATCCAGGACGGCGACGTGGCAAACGACGTCACGCTCGAGGTGCTGGCCGACACCGCCCTCTCGCACGCCCGCGCCGGCGCGGATGTGGTCGCACCGTCCGACATGATGGACGGCCGCGTGGCCGCGATCCGCGCGTCGCTCGACGGCGAGGGCTTCGAGCACACCTCGATCCTGGCCTACAGCGTCAAGTTTGCGTCGGCGTTCTACGGCCCATTCCGCGATGCGGCCCACTCGACGCCCAGCATGGGCGACCGGCGCGGCTACCAGATGGATCCGGCGAACGGCCGCGAGGCGGTCCGCGAGGCCCTGCTCGACATCGAGGAGGGCGCGGACATGGTCATGGTGAAGCCGGCGCTGCCCTATCTCGACGTGCTCCGCACGCTGCGCGACCAGACGCGGGTGCCACTCGCGGCCTACCAGGTGAGCGGCGAGTACGCCATGATCGCGGCGGCCGCGGCCCAGGGGCTGCTCGACGAGCGGGCGGCGGTGCTCGAGGCGCTGACGGCCATCCGCAGGGCAGGTGCCGACATGGTCATCACCTACCACGCGGCCCGCGCCGCCGGATGGCTGTCGTAAACCGCACCGAGCGGCGCTCGGCCGAGCTCTTCGAGGAGGCCCGGCGGCTCATCCCCGGCGGCGTCTCGAGCCCCGTTCGCGCGATGCGATCGGTCGGGCGCGAGCACCCGCTGTTCCTGGCCCGCGGCGAGGGCGGCTGGGTGTGGGATGCCGACGGCAACCGCTACGTCGACTGGGTGCAGTCGTGGGGACCGCTGATCGCCGGGCACGCCCATCCGGCCGTCGTCGAGGCGGTGCGCGACGCCGCCGGGCGCGGAACGACCTTCGGCGCCCCGACCGAGATCGAGCTCGAGCTGGCGCGGGCCGTTGTCGAGGCGGTTCCGGCGGTGGAGCAGGTGCGGTTCGTCTCGTCCGGCACCGAGGCGGCCATGAGCGCGCTTCGGCTCGCACGGGCGTTCACGGGCCGCGACCGCATCCTCAAGTTCGCCGGCGGCTACCACGGTCACGCCGACGCGCTCCTGGCGCAGGCCGGCTCGGGCCTCGCGACGCTCGGCATCCCGTCGAGCCCGGGCGTGCCCGACGCCGTCGTGGCCGACACGCTTGTCGCCGAGTACAACGACCTCGACGCGGTGCGCGCCCTGGCGGAGCGGCACGGCGACGAGCTGGCGGCAATCATCGTCGAGCCCGTGGCCGGCAACATGGGGGTCGTGCCGCCCGCACCGGGGTTCCTCGAGGGCCTGCGCACGCTGTGCAACGGCACCGGCGCGCTCCTGATCGCCGACGAGGTCATCACCGGCTTTCGCATCGGCTACGGCGGCGGCCAGGAGCGGTTCGCGTTCCGCCCTGACCTCACCTGCCTGGGCAAGATCGTCGGCGGCGGGCTGCCGGCTGCGGCGTTCGGCGGCCGCTCCGACGTCATGGGGCTTCTGGCCCCCGAGGGCGACGTGTACCAGGCCGGCACCCTGTCGGGCAATCCGCTCGCGATGGCAGCCGGCCTGGCGACGCTCCGGCTCCTGCGCGAGCCGGGCGCGTACGACCGGCTCGAGCAGACCGGCGCCGCGCTCGAGGCGGCGCTCACGGCGCCGGGCGTGACCGTGAACCGGGTCGGGGCGATGCTGACCGGGTTCCACCATCCGGGGCCCGTGCGGAGCTACGCCGACGCCTCGGCCGCGGACACCACCCGCTTTGCCGCGTTCCACGCCCACATGCTCGACCGCGGCGTGCTCCTCGCCCCGTCGCAGTTCGAGGCCGCGATGCCGTCGCTCGCCCACACGCCGGAGCAGCTCGAGCTGACCGCGGCGGCCGCGTCGGAGTTCGGCGGATGAACGTGCTCGAGACGGTCGCCGGGCGGGCCGCCGAGGCGAGCCCGCTCTGGGGCTCGGCGCTCCTGGCCCAGCCGCGCGCCGGGTTGCGCTTCTCCGGCCGCTGCCCCGAGCGGCATCTGCTGGGCGTCGAGACGATCTACGAGGGCTACCTGCTCCACCACGGCACGTCGCGGCTCTTCGACCAGGACGACCGCGACCTGGCCGTCCTCACCGGCGACTACCTGTACGCGGCCGGCCTGCGCGAGATCTGCGCCACGGGCGACCTGGCCGCCGTCGATGCGCTGGCCGAGCTGATCGCGGCCTGCGCGGCGCGCCGGGGCGACGGCGAGCCCGAGGGCGACGACGTGCTCTGGGACGAGACGGTCGGCCGGCTCCGGGCGATGTAGCCGAGGCGTTCGGCGGCCGCGCTACGGCGTCCAGCGGTCGCCGACCGGCGTCACCACGAGCTCGTGCGTCCACGCCCCCCGGCCCTGCTCGTGCAGGTACTGGACGGCTTTGGCCAGCTCCCGGGTGTCGATGCGCTCGCCGCCGGCGTCGTCGCCCGGGCCGCCGAACGTGCCGTCGCAGACGAGCAGCGCGGCATGGACGCCGTGGGGCTTGAGCTCGTTGGCGGCCGCCTGCGAGAGCGCCCGCTGCCCGGCCGCGCCGGCCGCCCAGGGCGCGCGCCCCGGAAGCGCCCGCCGCGACGACCCGCCCGTCACCTGGATGATGGTGCCGCCGCCGTTCTCGATCAGCGCAGCGCCGCAGAGCCGGAAGAACGCGAACGAGGTCGGCAGCACCTGCTCGAGATACGGCGCCATGGCGTCGTCGTCCGTGGTGACGAGATCGCCTCCCCCGAACCGCCCCTTCGGCGAGACGGCGTTGACGGCCAGGTCGAACGGCTTGGCCCGCTCGACGACCGAGCGGATGCCCTCGGGCGAGGTTGCGTCCGCGGCGATCCCTGTGCCCGGAAACGCGGCCGCGGTCTCCTCGGTGCGCGAGACGCCCGTCGCCTCCCAGCCCTGGCCGATCAGGTGCTCGGCGATCACGCGGCCGAGGTTTCGGGCTCCGAAGACGAGCAGGTGCGGCACAGCCGAGAGTCTACGCCCGCCGCGCCATGGTGCGGACCACCGCGACGGCGGCAACCGCCGCCGCCACGCCCGCGGCCGTGATCAGCGGCCCCGCCAGCTCGGGCCCGGCGCCCGGCGCGATCAGGACGAGGCCGACCGCTGCGGCCGTCGCGGCGACGACCGCCAGGAAGGCCGCCCGGGTGCGCACGACCGCCGCTTCGAGCCGGATCGGCGCGCGCAGCTCCGCAGCCCACGCGCCCGCCTCGGCCGCGAGGACCACGCCCGCGGCCACCGCGGGCGCCCAGGGGTCGAGGCCCGGCGGCCCGACCACGAGCGCGCCGGCGTAGGCCCCGGCCAGGACGGCGACTCCCCACGCCGGGCCCTCGGCCCACCCCGCCAGACCTCCCGCGAGCACGAGCAGACATCCGCCGGCGCCGGCGGCCGCGACCGGGGCGGCGTGGTCGCCTGCGAGCGATGCGGCCCGCGCCGCGACGCCGGCGGCAGCCGCGAAGGCGACGGCGAGCACGCTCAGCTGCGCACGGTTCGGGCGTATCGCCGCGCCTCCCGTAGCTGGGCAAGCGAGCCCGCCAGCGGCTCGCGGCCGTCCCACTCCACCACCGGGACTCCGAGGCGGCGGTAGCGCGCGCGGAGCCCCTCGTGCCGGAGCACCCACAGCCGGTGGGCCAGGTCGCCGAGCTCGCCGGCGCTCGCCGGGGTGCGCCCCGTCGCCGAGACGTCGATCACCGCCAGGTCGAACCCGCGCGCCCGCAGCGCCGCCAGCGCCGCCAGCGCGCGATCGTCGGCGAGCGGCGTGAGCGCGAGCACGAGCGCACCCGGCGGAAGCGTTCGCGTCGGGATCACGTCGACGTCGCGCCACGCGTAGCTCGTGACGACCTCGGTGTCGATGAGCGAATCCAGCACGCGGTAGGTCTGCGCACGGCCCGTCGACGGCAGCACCCAGCGCAGCACCCCGCCGAAGCCCACCACGCCGACCCGGTCCCGGCCCTGCAGGTATGCCGTGGCGAGCGCCGACGCCGCCCGCACGGCGAGGTCGAGCGACACCGGCGACTCCGCGAACGAGTCGAGGAAGAGCACCACGTCCGCGTTTCGCTCGGGGTGGTGGAGGTTCGTGTGCAGGGTGCCGCGCCGCGCGCTCACCCGCCAGTTCACCCGCCGCAGGCGGTCGCCCTCCTGGTACGGCCGCAGGTCGGCGAACTCGAGGCCCTCGCCGGACGTCCGGCTGGTGTCCGACCCCACCGACGCCTGCGTCCGCACCGGCCGGGGCGCGTCGCGAAGCGGGTCGACCCGCGGGTGGACGCGCACCTGGAGCGGCGCGGCGGCGGCGGTGCTCCACTCGCGCAACCCGAGCGGCTCACGGACGCGGATCCGGGCCGGGACGACGAACCCGCCCCAGCGTTCGCAGTCGAGCTCGAACTCCACCTCGCGCGTTCCCGGCCCGGCGCGCACGGCCCGCCGCGGCGGGCCTCCCGCCGAGGCGAGGCCGGAGGGGATGCCGAGCGAGACGTCCACCTGCCACAGCCTGCCGGGCGCCGAGAGCTCGACGGCCGCCGTTGCCCGGTCGCCCTCGAGCCCCCGCAGCTCACCCGGCACGAGCCGCGCGGACACCTCGGGCGGCGCCGATCGGGCGAGCCCGACCGCGGCGATCAGCCCGAACGGTGCCGCAACGGCCACGAGCTCCGGCCGGCGCAGCCCGACCGCCGCGAGGAGCAGGGCCGCGCAGATCGCCGGATACGCGCGGAGCCGGATCGTGGGGGCGGCCGTCACGGCTCGGTGACGGCGTCCGCCCGGGGCGCCGGCGCCGGCACGCGCGCCAGGCAGTCGTGCACGACGTCGTCGCCGGACACGCGCTGCACCCAGAGCTCCGGCCGCAGCGTCAGCCGGTGACCGAGCGCGGGTACCGCCACCGCCTTCACGTCGTCCGGAGAGACGAAGTCGCGGCCGTCGAGCGCCGCCCGGCAGCGTGACAGCTTGAGCAGCGCGAGCGAGCCGCGCGGGCTGGCGCCGACCTGCACCTGCGGATGCTCGCGCGTCGCGGCGACGAGGTCGACCATGTAGAGCCCCACCGAGCGGTCGACGTGCACCGTCTCGGCGGCCCGCTGCATCGCCAGGATGTCCTCGCGGCTGCACGCGGGCGCGAGCACGACCTCGTCGGTCATCCGCTCGCGGCGGCGCTCGAGCACCTGCCACTCGTCGTCGCGGGCGGGGTAGCCGATCCGCGCCCGGATCAGGAAGCGGTCGAGCTGCGCCTCCGGCAGCGGGTAGGTGCCCTCGTACTCGATCGGGTTCTGGGTCGCGATCACGAGGAACGGCGGCTCGAGCGCGTGCGTCTCGCCCTCGACGGTCACCTGCCGCTCGGCCATCGCCTCGAGCAGCGCCGACTGCGTCTTCGGAGGAGCGCGATTGATCTCGTCCGCGAGGAGGAGGTTCGTGAAGACGGGCCCCGGCCGGAACTCGAACGTCGCGTCCGCCTGGCGGTAGACCGACGATCCGGTGACGTCCGCGGGCAGGAGGTCGGGCGTGAACTGGATGCGCGCGAAGCCCAGGTCGAGCACCTGGGCGAACGAGCGGGCCACCAGCGTCTTTGCCAGACCGGGATAGTCCTCGACCAGGATGTGCCCGTCCGCCAGGATGGCGAGCAGGATCAGCTCGAGCTCCGGGCGCTTGCCGACGACGGCACGCTCGACCTCGTCGAGCACCGCGGTCGAGCGGACGGCGACATCGTCGAGAGTCATCTCGGTCATCCGGCGGTCCCGATCTGCTCGAGCCGCGCCACGGCGGCACGGATGGCCGCCGGCGGCACACCGCGCGCATGCCGGTCTGCGGGGGGCCGGCGGTCGGGCCGCACGAGCTCCCAGGTCTCGGGGCCGAGCGCCGCGGCGGCCACCTCGGGGTCGCGGTCGAGGTCGATGCCGGCGGTGAGGAGGCGGTCGCGGGCGATGTCGCGAAGGAGGGGCGCCAGCCGGTCGTGGACGTCGCCCGCGCTGCCGCGGGCCAGCCCCACCTGGCGCTCCATCGCGGAGAGGCCCCTGGGCCGGGGTGCCTGCACCGGGCGCGCGCGCCGCCGCCTCTGCGGGCGTGCCGCAGGCGGCAGGAGGGCGACCGCTGCCGCAGCGCCCACGGTCAGGAGCACGGCGCCGGCGACGGTCACGCCGGGTCCTCTCCGGCGATCCGCTCCACGGCGTCGACGGCCTCCGTCTGCATGGCACGGTCGACCGGGTGCTCGCTGAAGCGGGCCCGCGCGTAGAGGCGCGTGAGCCGTCCCATGGCCGTGATGCGCCCGTATCCGGCGGCCGTCATGCGCCCAAGGTACTCCAGCGGCGCCTCCGACCGCCGCCGTCCGAGCGCACGGTCGTCCATCACCCGGTCCATCAGCGCGTAGGCGCCGATCACGGCCCGGCGCGGGTCGGGCTCGGCGCGCAGGCGCTCGATCCGCGTGTCGGCCGGCTCCTCGGCGTCGTGGACGAGCGGCGTGAGCCCTGGGGGCGGCTCGCGCCGCAGCCGCCGGGCGGCGACCACCATCGCGGCGACGATCATGAGCCAGGTGAGGCCCGCGACGACCCAGTCGATCGTGGCGAACCCTTCCGACTTGCCGGGGTGGACGGGCTGCTTGGCGTCCCCGCCGTGTGGATTGGCGTTCGCGAAGGGGTTGCTGAAGTGGAGGCCGTCGAACAGGTTGTGGCCCGATCGCTTGCTCCAGACCACGATCGCGAGCGCGATCAGGCAGCCGATGGCGATGCGGCGGCGGTTGCGGCGCCGGAGCGCGGCGATCTGAGGATCGCGTCTGCGCATGACCTGCGCATAGAAGAACAGGATGACGCCGAGCACGGCGAGGATCGGGAACACCACGAGCAGGAACCAGACGAACGCGTGGTGGCCGGCCGCCCCCGCGATCGTGCCGCCGGGCACCGCCCGGTCGTGGTCGCCCGAGCGGGCCGCGAGCGAGACGACGGCGAGCAGCGCGATCAGCCCACCCGCAAGCGCCGCTGTGCGCGCGGCGGAGAGGGGCCCAGGCGGCTGCTGGTCAGGAGGGCTTCCCACCTATGGGCTGTGACGGTACCGCAGCGGCCGCGGTTAGACTCGGCGACCCCGATGGCCTTCTCGGACCTCCGCGACTGGGTCGACCACCTGCGCCGAAGCGGCGAGCTGGCCGAGGTGACGGCCGAGGTCGACCCGCACCTCGAGATCGCCGAGATCACCGACCGCGTCACCAAGGCGGGCGGCCCGGCGCTCCTCTTCACGAACGTGCGCGGCTCGTCCATGCCGCTGCTCATCAACCAGTTCGGGACGGAGCGGCGGATGTGCATGGCGCTCGGCGTCGAGAGCCTCGACGAGCTGGGCACGAGGGTGTCCGACGTGCTCGAGATGACCCCGCCGGAGGGGTTCGTCGGGAAGATCCGCGCGCTCGGCAAGCTGAAGTCGATCGCCGACTCGCGGCCGAAGGTGGTGGGCTCGGGCCCGTGCCAGGAGGTCGTGCTCGACCCGCCGTCGCTCGACGCGCTTCCGATCATGACCTGCTGGCCCGGCGACGGCGGCCCCTTCATCACGCTGCCGGCGGTCATCACGAACGACCCCCGCACCGGCACGCGCAACGTCGGCATGTACCGCGTCCAGAAGTTCGACGCTCAGACGACCGCGATGCACTGGCAGATCCACAAAGACGCCGCCGCCGACTGGCGCGGCATGGGCGAGCGGATGGACGTCGCGATCGCGCTCGGCACCGATCCGATCACCTGCTACACGGCGTCGGCGCCGCTTCCGAAGCACATCGACGAGTTCATGCTCGCCGGCTTTCTGCGCGGCGAGCCGGTGGAGCTCGTGAAGTGCAAGACGGTCGACATCGAGGTGCCGGCCCGCTCGGAGATCGTGATCGAGGGCTACATCGAGAAGGGCGAGCTGCGGGACGAGGGCCCGTTCGGCGACCACACCGGCTACTACACGCCGCAGGAGCCGTTCCCCGTCGTCCACGTCACCTGCATCACCCACCGGCGCGACCCGATCTACCCGTCGATCATCGTCGGCGTCCCGCCGCAGGAGGACGTCTGGCTGGGCAAGGCCACGGAGCGGCTCTTCCTGCCCGCCGTGCGGATGACGCTGCCGGAGGTCGTCGACTACGACCTGCCGTTCATGGGCGCGTTTCACAACCTGGCGATCGTCTCGATCCGCAAGGCCTTCCCCGGCCACGCCCGCAAGGTCATGCACGCGGTGTGGGGCACCGGCCTGCTCTCGCTGACGAAGGGCGTCGTGGTCGTCGATGACTGGGTCGACGTGCACGACTACGGGCAGGTCATGTGGCAGGTCGGCGCGAACGTGGATCCGGCCCGCGACGTGCTGATGTCGGAGGGGCCGCTCGACCATCTGGATCATGCGCCGACTCGCCAGTTCATGGGAGGCAAGATCGGGATCGACGCGACCGCCAAGCTCGAGGCGGAGGGCTACGTGCGCGAGTGGCCCGAGGTGATCCGTATGAGCGACGAGGTGCGGGCGCTCGTCGACAGGCGCTGGGCCGAATACGGGATCCCTGTCCGCGGGGTGAGTGACCGACGACTCCCGTGATGTCCTGGGCGGCGAGAACCGAGCAGCGCAAGGACGCAGTCCACTTTTCGGACGTCCAGGCGCGCGGGCGACGTCGGCTGCTGATCCCGGTGAACGCGACGTTCGAAACGTTCTCGACGGAGACCGCAGCGGAGACTATGCTCTCGGCCGATGCGGCGACGATCGCCGCTGGGACGTGCGAGCGAAGGGACCTGCGTGGCTGACGACGGGACGACCAGAGGCCAATTTCTCAGCCTCTCGACCGTCGGCATCGGAGCGGTGATCGGCGGCGTGATCGGCGTGCCGGTCACGGCGTACATGCTGGCTCCCGTCACCGAGGAGGCGAAGTTCGAGCCCGTCTTTCTCGGAAAGGTCGACCAGTTCCCGGCCGATCCGAGCTTCAAGCCGACCCCGGCGACATACATCGAGGACACGCAGAACCGGGCGACGAGTCCCGGGCTTGCGTTCGTCCAGAACACCGGCAAGTCGAACACGGACTGGCTCGCGGCGGACGCGATGTTCGTCGTGTTCTCGAACCGGTGCATGCACCTCGGATGCCCGATCGCCGTCGCCCAGGGTGTCGGATTCGCGTGCCCCTGCCATGGCGGGCAGTACGACAAGGAGGGGCGCCGCACGGCCGGTCCGCCGATCCGCCCGCTCGACCGCTTCCAGTGGGAGGTCAGGAACTCCGACGAGCTCTGGATCACCCAGCGCTGGTCGGTCGAGTTCATCGACGGGCATCTCCAGTACTTCCCGGTCAAGATGCCCGGCCAGCCGGTCGCGCCTCCGGGGCCGACCCTGGTCGCCGACGTCCTCTACCCGAACGTGACCTACGACCACGGCCCGGTGCCGCAGCCGAAGTAGCCGCATGCCGATCCCCGTCCCAGACACGAAGCAGCTCGTCCTCCAGTCGGAGGAGTGGATCGAGTACCGCACCGGCTTCCCGACCCTCGTCCGCAAGTTCCTGTTCCGGAAGGTGCCGCCCACGGGCTGGTTCCACACGCTCGGGAGCTCGCTGCTCACCGTCTTCATCATCCAGGCCGTCACGGGCTCGCTGCTCGCGATGTCATACGACCCGTCGCCGAACGGCGCCTACGAGTCGATCCGCTACATCACCGACCAGCAGACGCTGGGCTGGCTGATCCGCGGGATGCACAAGTGGGGCGCCTCGATGATGGTGATCCTGCTCTTCCTGCACATGGGCCGGGTGTTCTTCTACGGCGCGTACAAGTACCCGCGCGAGCTCACCTGGCTCACCGGATCGCTGATCTTCATCCTGACGATGGCGATGGGCCTCACCGGCTACCTGCTGGTGTGGGACGAGCGCGCCTACTGGGCGTCGGTCGTGGCTGTGAACATCAACGGCACGGCCCCGGTGCTCGGTCCGTTCATCTCGAAGTTCCTGCTCGCCGGCCCGGTCTTCGGAGCGCAGACCATCTCGAGGTTCTACGCCCTGCACATGCTCCTGATACCCGGCGCCATCGGCGGGCTGATCTTCGTCCACCTGTGGCTGGTCGTGAAGCTGGGCGTCACGCCGTGGCCGGGCCGGCCGATGGCGGGCGAAGAGGTCACGGGAGACTAAGTGCCTCGCCTCGCAACATCTGGCCCGTTCTGGCGGCTGCAAACCGCGTCCGCGATCTGCTGGGTAGCAGATCGCTTCCGAACGTCGCAAGGCAAAGCCTTG
>DATAEI010000072.1:0-10945 GCA_036258075.1 Gaiellales bacterium | reverse complement strand
CGCCACCTGGACGACCTCGGAGCTCGTGTCGGCCGAGCGCGAGATCACGAACGGCTCGAGATATTCGAGCGTGACGATCCGCGCGTGGAGCCGCATCGGCGCCAGCGTATCCGACCGGGACCGGCGCGGCCGGTAGAATCGGGCCAACGCGCCTGTAGCTCAGGGGATAGAGCGTGCGCCTCCGGAGCGCAAGGCCGTAGGTTCGATTCCTACCAGGCGCATTCGTTCATCCGTCTCGCAAATCAGCGAACCGCCGCGTACCGAGCTAACCCGAGCGCTCGCGTTCGGGGTGATTCGGTGGTATTCGGAGACCGTTTCGGGTCACAGCATCGCGACGGCGTAGCAACTCCTACGTCTGCGTTCATACAAACTTGTGGTCCGAAGCATCCGGATGCGGGCCAAGCACCGGCATCCGACCGTGGTCGCTGCGCCGTCTCTAACTCGGCGAAGCGCGCGACCCCGGGTCCGGCAGTCGTCGTTTCTGGCCGATCTTCTCGATTGTCCGTTGAAAGCATCTCGTCCGGCCGGAGTTGGCAGACGATGGACGAAGTAACTCGTTGCCGGAGTAAATCCGGCCGATCCGTGGGATTTGTGTCGCTCCGTCGGCGCCGCAGCCCGACGAGCCTCAGTAGCGCGCGGCCTGTGGCGGTCGCCACCTTTCGGATGTCTTCCTCGTCCTCTGCGCCTGCTGCGCGCCGCGATACCGGCCTGACAGCGGCCCATCCAGCAGCACGGATTTCAGCCCAGCAGACCACGGGTCGCGTAGTTCCCCGGACGACGGTTGAGGGTTGGCCCCGATGCTCCACCTGGAGGCGGCGGGCATGCTGATCGTGGCACTGGGTTGGGGTAAATGGCACGACTCGTCCGGATATTCGTCGTGATCATCGGGGGGCTGGCGGCACTGGCCTTCACGGTGGCGCCCGTCGATGCCAAGGTCTTCGTGAACCATGAGCGGGTCACGGTGACACTCGTCGGCGCCATCTCGGCCGAGCCGTGCTCGGATCCACACGGCTGCGCGCGCGGGACCGTCGAGCTGCGCTGGGGGAGCGTCCACGCGCTCCACCACGTGCGTTGCCTGCACCCGCAGACCCTGCACGTCGTGTCGGCGCGGCGCCACGGCCAGGCCGTCGTCTTCGCCTGCCGACGGCTGTACCGCTGGAGGCTGCCGTGACAGCGCGCGGGGCGGGTGCGGTGATCGACCGGCCGCGTCTGAGCCCGGCGGCGCCGCCTGTACCGCCCCCCGATGCGGGCCTCGTCGCGGCCCCGCGGCGTCCGAATGAAGGGCGGCCGTCGTTCCGCGCCGACATCCAGGGGCTGCGCGGGATCGCGGTCCTGCTCGTCGTCCTGTGCCATTCGAGCGTGCCGCATACGTCAGGCGGGTTCGTCGGCGTCGACGTGTTCTTCGTCATCTCCGGATTCCTCATCACCCAATGGCTGCTCGGGCGAGCCGCCGCGGAAAATCGCGTCCCCTTCGCCGCGTTCTACGCCACGCGTGCGAGGCGCATCCTGCCGGCGGCCGCGCTCACGCTGATCGCCACGTGCGCGGCGAGCTGGTACGCGTCCAACTACGTGCGCGCCATGGAGACGGTGCACGATGTCGTCTGGGCGACGTTCTTCGCCGCGAACATCCATTTCGCGGCCGTGAGCACCGACTACTTCGCGCAGGACAACCCGCCGTCGCCGGTGCAGCAGTTCTGGACGCTGGCGGTCGAGGAGCAGTTCTACGTCGTCTGGCCGTTGCTGATCGGGGCTGCGCTGCTCTTTGTGGGCTGGCGCCGTCGTGGGTTCGACGCGACGATCCGCGCGCGGCTCACGATCCTGGTCGCGGTTGTGATCATCGCGTCGTTCGCGTGGTCGGTCGAGGAAACCAGGACGCATCCGCAGGCCGCCTACTTCTCGACCTTCGCGAGGGCGTGGGAGCTCGGCACCGGCGCGTTGCTCACGCTGGCGCTGCCGGCGATCGTCCGCGTCGGCGGACGTACCCGGGCGCTGATGACCTGGGCCGGCGTGGTCGGGATCGTGGTCGCCGCGGTCGCGTACGACGGGGCGACGCGGTTCCCGGGCGAGGCGGCGCTCCTGCCCGTCCTCGCGACGGCGCTTGCGATCGCCGGGGGCGCCGGCTCGACACCCAGGTACGCCGCGGCGATGCTCCTCGGCCTTCGCCCGCTCCGGATCGTCGGCGACGTCTCCTACTCGTTCTATCTGTGGCATTGGCCCGTGCTCGTTCTGGGTGCCGCGTACCTCGGACGCGATCTCTCGGTCGAGGAGAGCCTGAGCCTCGTGGGGGCGGCGTTCGGGCTGAGCTACGTGACGTATCGGCTGTTCGAGAACCCTGTGCGGCATGCACGGCGCCTACGCTCGCCGCGGGCCGCTCTCTGCCTCTGGCCTTCGAGCGTCACCGCGGTGCTGGCGATGGCCATGCTCGTCTCGTCCTCGATCGCCGTGCCGCCGGCGGCGATCGCAAGCCTCAGCGTCGGCGGCGGGAGCTCCGGCAGCGCCGGCGATCCGACGGCGCTGCCCTCGGCCACGTCCGCCGAGGTGCGGGCAGCCGTCGCCGCCAGCGTGACCCGGGCTGCGCTTCGCTCACCGATCCCGGACGCGCTCGCGCCGTCCGTTGACAAGCTCCGCGGCGACGACTTCGACATGCAGGGGTGCGTACCCGGCGACGGCACGACCTCGAGGATCTGCCGCTGGGGTGCGCGCCGCTCTCCGCGCAAGATGGTCGTCCTCGGCGACTCCCACGGCCAGATGTGGATGCCGGCCTTCGTTCGCTTCGCGACGGCGCACCGGTGGCGGCTGATCCCGCTCGTGAAGATCGGGTGCGTGCCGTCGCTCCTCGGCTCCGGAGCATGCGGAAAGTGGTATTCGTGGGCGCTCCAGCAGATACGGAGGATCCATCCACGCGCGATCGTCGTCGCCCAGTTCTGGTCCGCGTGGGGGCCGAGCGGCGTGCACGCGATGAGGAGGGAGCTCGCCGACGTGATGCCGCTGGCGCGCCGCGTGATCGTGGTCGAGGACGCCCCGCCGCATCCCAAGCCTGCGGTCGACTGCCTGCTCGCCCCGGGTGCGACGCGCGGATCGTGTACGTACGGCGTTACGGCCAAGGAGGCGCACACCTACGCGGACGTTCACCGAGCGGTCGTCGACGCCCGCGCACGGTACGTGCGAACCAAGCAGTGGCTATGTCACCGCGGGAAGTGCCCGACGGTCGTCGGCAACATCATTGCCTACCGCGACCGGCATCACATCACGCTGACATACATGCGCTTCCTCACACGGCCGCTTGCCCATCGCGTTTGGCTGGCAGTCGGCTGACGGCGGGCTGAGGCCACACGGACCACATTCACACCCAAGCTGCGCATGCTGTTCGGGTCACAACCTGGTCGACGGCCACGAACTCCCAGCTTCAGACGCAGCTCCTTGAGCGGGTTGTCGCCGCTTCCGGCTCTGACGTAGCAGACCGATCGCACGAGCCACATGTGCCGCCTATCTGGCGCGTGGCCCACCGTTCACCCTGCTCGGATGATCAGGCGTCTTCGTCCGGCATGGGCGTGCTGGCGCGCCGCTCGCCGCGCGCCGGTGGGCGTGAGCCCATGCCCTCTCGGGGCTCGGTCCGGCCGACACGCTCCGGGGTCTCGGACTCCGGCCGGCTCAGCGGCTCGTGCGGGTCGCGTTCGCCGGGCTTGTGCGGCCCACGCTCCTCGCCCTCGGTCATGCGCGACCGGGTCGCACCGTGTTCCGGGTCGTGCTCGTAGCGGCCATGCGTTATCACGCGACGGGCGTACCCTCGACGGGAGCCCCCGAAACCGATCCGGCGCTTCTCAGCCGACCGTGGCGCTGCGGCGCTCGACCAGGACGACGTCGCGCCAGACGCCGTTCTGGCACCCCAGGCGCTCCCGCCGGCCGACCACCCGGAAGCCGCACCGCTCGTGCAGGGTGAGGCTGGCGGTGTTCTCGGGGAAGATCCCCGCCTGGAGCGTCCAGATCCCGGCCTCCTCGGACAGCCGCACCAGCTCGGAGAGCAGGCGCCTACCGACGCCGCGGCCGGCACTTCCCGCAGCGACGTACACGCTCACCTCGGCGACGCCGCCGTAGACGCACCGGCCCGAGACCGCCGACAACGCCGCCCAGCCTGCGATCGCGCCGTCGAGCCGGGCGACGAGCCGGGGCTCGGGGAGATGCGCTGCGTCCCACGCCTCGGGCGCCGGCACCTCCGTCTCGAAGCTGGCGTTCCCGGTCTCGAGGCCCTGGCGGTAGATCTCGGCGACCTGCGGCCAGTCGCCCGCGGTCATTGCATCGATCTCGATCGGCATTCCGGCCAGCCTATCCGGCAGGCGGGTCGACGCTGGGCCTACAATCGCAGCGCGCGGCCGGGGCCGCGTCCCGTCCGCGGGAAGGGCCGAGCCCACCCCACGAGCTCCGTGCGTCGACCGAGCTTCTTTCCGCCCGTACCTGCGGACGACGGGCCCCGGGAAAGGAGTTCGCCGTGAGCGCACCACTCAACCTGGAGCAGCTTCGGAAGCAGGCCAAGGAGCTTGCCCGCGATCGCCGCGCCGCCGGGACACCGGCGAAGCTCGCGGACGCCCAGCTCGAGCTGGCCCGCCGGCACGGGTTCGCAAGCTGGCCACGACTCAAGGGGTACGTCGAGCGCCTCGGCGCCGAGCAGCCGTTCCGCACGGACCTCGACTACTACGAGGACCGCGCGCACGGGATCGCGACGGTCCGAGGCGTCACGATCGCCGAGGCGCGGCGCGACCTGGCGCGCCGACACGGATACCCGAGCTGGACGGGCCTGCGCCGCCACGTCGCGCAGCTGCGCTCCGGCGAGGAGCCTGCGACGCCGTTCGTGCTCGCCTACCGCGCCGTCGAGGCAGACGACCGCGACGAGCTCGTCCGGCTGCTCGACGCCCATCCCGAGCTCGTGGCCGCCCGCGGGACGAACGGCAACGACCTGCTCGGGATGGCGAACTCGATCGAGGTCGTGCGGCTCATGCTGGAGCGGGGGGCCGACCCGAACCGCGGGAACGATCACGGCTGGACGAAGCTTCACCAGGCCGGCTATGCGAATCAGCTGAAGCTGGCCGAGACGATGCTGGCCGCCGGTGCCCGCGCCGACCTCTCGGCCCGCGGCGACGGCGGCACGCCGCTCGTCGTCGCGCTCTTCTGGGGCCATCGCGAGGTCGTGCCGCTCCTCGGCCTCGAGCCGCGCAACCTACGGGTGGCTGCGGGGCTCGGGCTCGTCGACATGGTTGCCGAGCTCGCCGGCACGCCCCAGGCGGGCGCTCACCGGGCGTTCTACCGGCCGCACGGCGGCTTCCCCGCCTGGGAGCCCGCGGACGACCCGCAGGAGGTGCTCGACGAGGCGCTCGTCTGGGCAGCCAAGAGCGGACGCGTGGAGGTCTTCCAGCCGCTCGTCGACCTGGGCGCCGACGTGAACGCCGATCCCTATCGCGGTACGCCGCTCACGTGGGCCGCCGTGAACGGGCGCGTCGATGCGGTTCGCGCGCTGATCGACCTCGGCGCGGAGGTGGACCGCCTCGGCACCTTCGGCGGGCCCGATCACGGCGCCGGCGTCCCCGCGATCAACGTCGCCGCCCAAGCGGGCCAGCGCGAGGCGGTGCAGGCGCTCCTCGACGCGGGCGCCGATCCGACGATCCGCGACGCGCTCCACGGCGGCGCCGCCGACGGCTGGGCCGAGTTCGGGGGTCACCTCGAGCTCTCCGCACTGCTCCGTGACCGGTCGTAGCGCCGCTCCAAAACTGCCCAAAAACGGGGATATGCAGGCCCGTCGGGCCGCCGTACAATGCTGGTTGCGCCGGGGAGGCCTCGTCGTCTCGCCCGGTGCACAAGGGTCGGAATCACCTCGCGTCACGAGCCGGAGAGCCGCGTGCGCCGCGTCCTCGAGCACACCATCGATATCCACGCGCCGCCGGAGCGGGTCTGGGAGGCGCTCGTGGGGTTCGATGCCTACGGAGGCTGGAACCCATTCATGCGCAGCGTCGCGGGTGAGCCCGAGGTGGGAAGCAAGCTCCGCATCGAGCTGGCGCCGCCGGAAGGACGCCGCATCGTCGTGTCGCCGTCCGTGATCGTGGCCGACCCCGGCCGGGAGCTGCGCTGGCGCGGCGCGCTGCCGCTCGGGCTCTTCACCGGCGAGCACGCGTTCGTGATCACCCCCGCGGACGAGGGCGCCCGCGTCGTCCATCGCGGCTGGTACCGCGGGTTCCTGGTGCGCCTCCTGGGGAAGGTGATCGACAAGACCGGGATCGGGTTCGAGCGGATGCACGACGCGCTCAAGGAGCGGGCGGAGGAGCTGTCCCCGCCCCTCATCGCGGGCCTCCCGGTGCTGGGCGGGACGGAGCTGGGCGTTCGCGCGTTCGAGACCCACGGCTCGACGCTCCTCACCGAGGCCGCGCGCGTCGTGGCGTCGGTGCTCGGCGTCGAGCGGGTCGGTGTGCTCGGGCTGGCCGGTGACGGGGAGACGGTGGTGCTCCGGGCGGGCGTGGGCTGGCCCACAGGCGGCATGAGCCGCGTGCGCGCCACGGCCGGCGACGGCACGCCGGCGGGCTACGCGCTTCTCCACTCCGATCCGCTCGTGACGCGCGACGTGGCGACCGACCCGCGTCTTCGCACCCTCGGCGCCGCCGAGACCGCAGGCGTGATCGGCGGGATGGCGGTGCGGATCCAGGACGGCGACCGGCCCCTCGGGGTGCTCGACGCCTGGACGCGCGCCGACCGGGAGTTCGGGTCGGCGGAGGTCGCGTTCGTGGAGTCGGTGGCGGCGATCCTCGCCCCCGCGCTCGCGGTCGGCGCCAGCGAGGCGCGCGGGTCGGCCGCGGTGTCGGCGCTTCTGGCCGCGGCGGAGGCGGAGCGCGTGCGGGTGGCGACCGAGCTGCACGACGACACCCTCCAGACGCTCACCGCGATGCGCATCACGATCGACCGCCTGGCCGCCGCCTGGGAGCGCGGCGACGATGCCGCGGCCGCGCGGGCGGTCGACAGCGCCCGCAAGATGATGACCGACGCCATCGAGCGCACCCGCCGGCTTGCGTTCGAGATCGTCCCGCCGCTTCTCGCCGAGGGCGGCGTGAGCGGTGCGCTGCACGCCCTGCCCGATGTGCTCGGCGTGGACGCGCAGGTGACGGCAGACGTCGTCAGCACCCGGCATGCCAACCGCGGGGAGCTGCTCTGCTACCGGACCGTCGAGGAGCTCCTGCGCAACGCCCGCGACCACGCCGAGGCGCGGCACATCCGCGTGGAGGTGCACGAGCGGCTCGGCGAGCTCGAGGGCGAGGTGGCCGACGACGGCGTCGGCTTCGACGTGTCGTCGGTGCTCGACGACCCGGCCCGGCTGGGGCTCGTCTCGCTCGCCCAGCGGCTCGACTCGGTCGGGGGCCGCCTAACGATCCAATCCTCGCCGGGCGCGGGCACCCGGGTGCGGTTCGGCATCCCGATCAGGTGAGCGTCTGCGGCCGGGCGTGGCGGGGATGCCCGCACGTGCCGGTGGTGCAGGCGACCACCATCTCGACGGCCTGCTCCGGCGAGTCGGCGACCTGGAGCAGGTCGAGGTCGTCCTCGGCCACGTTGCCCGCAGCGGCAACGGTGTCGCGGATCCAATCGGCCAGGCCGGCCCAGTACTCGCGGCCGTAGAGCACCGTCGGGAACATCCGCACCTTGTGCGTCTGGATCAGCGTCAGCGACTCGAACATCTCGTCGAGCGTCCCGAACCCGCCCGGAAAGACGACGAACGCCTCGGCGTACTTCACGAACATCGTCTTGCGCACGAAGAAGTACCGGAAGTCGAGCGCCAGGTCGAGATAGGGGTTCATGTGCTGCTCGTGGGGCAGCTCGATCCCGGCGCCGATGGACATGCCCCCGGCCTCCCGGGCGCCCTTGTTGCACGCCTCCATGATCCCGGGACCGCCGCCCGTGATGACCGCGTAGCCTGCGCGTGCGAACTCTGCGGCCGTCGCCTCGGCCGCGGCGTAGATCGGATCGTCCGGCTTGGTGCGCGCGGAGCCGAACATCGACACGGCGAGGCCCACCTCGGCGAACGCATCGAACCCCTCCACGAACTCCGATGTGATGCGGTGGATTCGCCACGGATCCGTGTGGACGAAGCTCGCGTCCTGGCGTCCGAGCAGCCGCTCGTCCTCCGTCGGGCGATGGCGCGGCTGGATGTCGTCCGTCATGGCGCCAGAACGGTACCGCACGACCCCGTCCGGGAAGCAGCCGTCAGGGGTGCGTTGACCGCCCCGGAACGGTAGAATGGGAGGCATGGACGCCCTGACCACGAAGGTGACCCGCGATGCCGAACCTGCCCCGGATCCCGAGGACAGTACGCCGCCGCAATCGCGCGACGCCGGGCCCGGTCGAGCGCTCCGAGCCCCGCATCGCTGAGATCGAGGCGTCCGGCCTCCGCTGGATCCAGCTGGAGGAGCCCACCGCCGTCGAGACGGCGTGGCTCGCCCAGAACTTCGAGTTCCACGAGCTCGACCTCGAGGACGTCCTCTCCACCCGGCAGCGGCCGAAGATCGACGAGTACGACGAGTACATGTTCATCGTGCTCCACGTGCCCCACTACAACAAGGAGCGGGGCCGGCTCGACGCCGCCGAGCTGAACGTCTTCGTGGGCGACGGGTACATCATCACCCTGCCGAACGTGCCGCTGAAGCCCGTCGGCCGGCTCTTCGCGCAGCTCGAGGACAACAAGGAGCGGCGCGAGGAGTACTTCAGCAAGGGCTCGGGCTACGTGCTCTACGAGATCCTCTCGGAGCTCTTCGACTACTGCTTCCCGATCCTCGACAAGATCGGGTTCAAGCTCGACCGGATGCGCGACGCCATCTTCACCGAGCGCCGCTCCGAGGACGTCGTGCGCGACATCTCCGACGTGAAGCACGAGATCGTCTCCTACCGCAAGGTCATCAAGCCCGAACGATCGACGCTGCGGCTGCTCGAGCGGACGCGCTATCTGCCCGACGACCTCGAGGTCTACTTCGACGACATCGTCGACAAGGCCGAGCGCATCTGGGATCAGCTCGACAACTACAAGGAGGTCGTCGAGGCGCTCGAGGCGACCAACGAGTCGGTCATCGCCCACAAGCAGAACGACATCCTGCGGCTGCTGACGATCTTCTCGGTGATCCTGCTGCCGCTGACGTTGATCAGCGGCATCTTCGGGATGAACTTCCGCCACATCCCGTTCACCCAGGACTACCACGCATTCGTGGCGACGGTCGCCGTCATGCTTGCGATCGCCGTCGTCATGCTGGTCTTCTTCCGCATCAAGCGCTGGATATGACCGAGCGCCTGTGGGCGCCCTGGCGCATGGAGTACATCCAGGGCGCGGCCGACACGCCCGGATGCATCTTCTGCGAGAAGCCGGCGGCGGGTGACGACGAGGCCAACCTGATCGTCCACCGCGGCGAGTACGCCTACGTCCTCATGAACCTCTACCCGTACTCGAACGGCCACCTGATGGTGGCGCCCTACCGTCACGTCGCGAGGCCCGGCGATCTCGACGAGGGCGAGCGGGCCGAGGTGTGGGCGCTCCTCGAACGCGCCCTGGCGGCACTCGCCGAGGTGATGGCGCCGCACGGCTTCAACGCGGGCATCAACATCGGCCGCGTGGCGGGCGCGGGCGTCGAGGACCACCTCCACCTGCACGTCGTCCCGCGCTGGAACGGCGACACGAACTTCATGCCGGTGCTGGCCGACGTGAAGGTGATGCCCGAGCACCTGACGCGGACCGCGGCCAGGCTGCGCGACGCCTGGGGCGATCCGGGCGACTGACCTCCGGCTGCGCGAGATCCAGGCCGAGACCCTCTTCGAGGTGTCGGCCGAGGGACGACTCGTGTGCGTACGGTCTCCGGATCGTCCGGAGGCTCCGCGGATGTGGCTCGGTGACACCGTCGCAGGCGCTGTCATCCGCCTTCGGCAGGACGTCGACGAGGATGCCGCAGTGCTCCTCCGCGCCGACCGCATCGAGCGCGAGCTGACGTTTGTGGTGGATCACCCCACCGCGCCGGTGCCGGGCGTCCCGATCGTCATGTCAGGCACCCCGGACGCCGCGGAGCTCGTGGCACGACTGGAATCAGATGGCCTGCCGGCGGGACTTGCCGGCATGGGATTCGCGGGCACCGGAGATCTGTGGGAGCCCTGGTGCGCCGCACTCGACGGCGACGAGATCGTCTCGGTCGCCTTCGCCGCGCGGCTGTCTCCGCTCGGCGCGGAGGCCGGCGTCGCCACGGTCCCGGGGAACCGCGGCCGGGGACTCGCCGCGGCGGTCACGGCGGCATGGTCACAGCATCCGCAGCTCGCCGCACGCGCGTGCTTCTACACGACCGCCGAGGACAACCGCTCGTCGCGCCGGGTCGCCGAGCGGCTGAGTCTGCGCCTCCTCGGTGCCACGATCTCCGTTCCATGAATCCGAGAGGCATGGTCCCCGTCCCGGGCTCAGGCGCACGCCAAGCTGTCACGATTCACGCGAAATCGTCACGCGGCGGCCACAAGTCGGCCGTGGGGGCAAACCGGGGTCAGACCCCTTTTCGCCTCTCACGCCCGAGGGCACGGGATTGTGACCGCGGCGTCAGTCCTCGACGGTGCGCGCGAACAGGATGTGGTCGCGCCAGGCGCCGTTGATGAAGAGGTACCTGGGCGAGAGCCCGATCTCGGTGAACCGGTTCCGGCGAAGGACGGTCTGCGACGCGGTGTTGTCGACGAGTGTCGCGGCCTCGAGCCGGTGGAACCCCGCCTTGCCGAACCCCCACTCGCACACCAGCGCCACGGCCTTCGTCGCGACGCCGCGGCCGTTCATGCGCTCGGCCACCCAGTAGCCGAGGCCCGCGTTCTGAAACGGCCCGCGCGAGATGCGCGAGACCGAGATGACGCCCGCCGGCTCGCCGTCGGCTGAGATCAGGAACCGCTCCAGCCGGTCGGCGGCCCGCTC